>DASZHY010000621.1:0-23969 GCA_035949675.1 Thermoanaerobaculia bacterium | reverse complement strand
CCAGTCGACGACGTCGAAAGACCCGGGAGCGCTGTTGGCGATCGCCAGGTCGCCGGGCAGCTGGTTGGTGAGGGTCAGAGGCACCGCCGGATTGAGCGTCGAATACACACCATTGCAGGTGGCCGCATTCGGCGTCGCCGCGCACGCGGTATTGTCCCTGCCCTCGGCATAGGCCTGGCCCAGTCCGCGGATGTACATGTAGCGCTCGAAGCGCGAGCCGCCGCCAAAGCCGTCGTGGCAGAAGCTGGCGCCCAGGCTCTCGCCTTCGAGCACCAGGACGTTGCTCTGCACCCCGATGTTGCCGCCGAAGTTGTAGCTCTGCAGGAGAAAGACCCAGGTGCGATGGACAATGTTGCCAATCAACGCTCCGGAAGTCCCGGTCGTCGGGTCGAAAGCGCGCACGCCGAAGAGCTGCCAGTCGTGGATGAGCGCGGCGCCCGGCGTCGGCCCGGCGGTGCCCAGGGCCGACACGACCGGCAGCCTAAGGGAGATGGCCAGCGGCTGGGGCGGGAACTGGGCGTTCTGGCCAGGGCTGGTCCTGGCGGCGCCGCACGCCTCGTCCGGATTCGAAAAGCAGACCCATGAGCCGCCGAAGCTCTTCTGGATGCCGATCGTGGCCCTCGACGCCAGCGTATGAGAAAAGTAGCCCAGGGCGCCGTTGCTGGCGCCGCTGAGGTACTCGCCGCCGGGCGTCTTGATGCCGTCCATGCAGAACGTGCCGATGGCATCGCTGCACAGCCGGTAGCCCGGGGTCGTCTGGCCGACGTAGTGGCGGACGTCGGCGCAGCGATAGGCGCAGTCCTGCCACAGCGCGACGTCGTCCCAGTAGAACGTGCCCGTTCCCGCGGCACCCGGGACGTGGTGCGACAGACGGATCGAGACCGTGGTCGTCTGCGCCGTGGTGGTGAATCCGCTCTCGAGGGTCTCCCAGCCGCCAGAGCCGGAGTTCAAGGCCATGAGATGGTCGGCCTGCGGGGCCGAGCCGTTCCATTCGATGATCCGGATGCCGGCGATCTTGCCGGGGTCCGATTTCATGCGCACCGACAGTTTGTAGGCCGTGCTCTGGTAGACGGGGATGATACCGGGCTCTTGGGTGTTCAAGTACAGGTCGCCGCTCTGCGCCACCACCACCTTGGCGGCGCGCGCTCCGGACTGTACGGGCGAGGGATACGTGGAGACCGCGAACGACCCTGAGCCGCTGTTCTGGGTGAAGGTCCACTGATCGATGGTCGATGCCGTGCCCTGTTCAAATGCGGCGTTGGGCGCCAGGTTGCAGTTGACCGTCTGGCCGAGGGCCTTCTGCGAAAACGGCAGGAGAAGGAGGGCGGCGCCAAGATAGCAGTGGAAGCTCGATCGCATACGCATTTCGGCTCCTTTCTAGTGTAAACAGCAATAATTGTAGCATGGATGACATTGAGAGAACAATACGTCACCATGGCGTTGTTTCTAACGACTGGTGGCGGTGGGGCAGATCTGGCCGCCGCTGCCTTTGACGCCGGCGGTCTGAACCAGGCGCTGCTGGCTGCGGCGCCGCTCTGGCGCCGGTGGTGGCGCGGCGGCTCGAGCTGCCGCCGGCGGCGTGAGGCGGGGTGACTGCCGCTGATGGAAGAGTCGCCACGGAGCGGCGGACACTACTAGGACGCGATCCTCGACCAGCTTGCGGCTGCCGCCAACGTGGCGCAGTTCGTCAGCTTCGGTCCGGACCTCTCGCAGCGCTTCGCCTGCGCTCTCTCCAGCTTGACGCGCTAATCGAAAGGCTCGATGGGCTCCCCCGGAGCGACCAGGGGCTCGCTTGGCTCGAGAGGCCCCAAGGGATCGACCAAGAGAGGGATCAGGGCGTCGATCACTTCCTGGCTGGTCTGATAGCGGTCTTCCGGGCGCTTGGCCAGGAGCTTCGCCACCACCTCGCTCCAGCCCGCCGGCAAGCCGGGGCGCACGGAGCGGAGGTCGGGAGGCGGCTGCTGCAGATGCTGGATGGCGATGGCCGTCGAGTTGGCGCCGTCGAAAGGTTCCCGGCCGGCGATGAGCGCGTAGGCGAGGACGCCGAGCGAATAGAGGTCGGAGCGGCTGTCCAGGGCGACGCCCTGGATCTGCTCCGGCGACATGTACAGCGGGGAGCCGAGAGCGAAGCCGACCTGCGTGAGACGCTTGTCGAAGCCGGTCATGCGGGCGATGCCGAAGTCGAGGATCTTGAGGCGGGTGGCAGTGAGGATGACGTTTTCGGGCTTGAGGTCGCGATGCACCACGCCGAGAGCGTGCGCCTCCTGCAAGCCCGAGGCGATCTCGATCAGGATGGTCTTGACGCGGGCGATGGGCGGCAGGCGGGCGGGATTGATGAGGTCGACCAGGACCTGCCCCTCGAGCAGCTCCATGATGATGAAGATCGCTCCTTCGTGGCGGCCGAGGTCGAAGACGCGCACCACGTTGGGATGGGTGATCTTGCGGCAGATCTGCACCTCGCGCAGCAGGCGCTCGGCATCCACCGAACCGTCGTCGGGCGCGCTGCTCAGGACCTTGATCGCCACCATCTCGCCAAGCTCGAAGTCGCGGGCCTTGTAGACCCGGCCCATGCCACCCTGTCCGATCTCGGCCAGGATCTGGAACCGGCCGGCAAGCACCTGGCCGACGGCAAGGGTGCCGATGGGGCGGCCGCCGGCGGGCGACTGTGACGCGCTGGCGCTGGCCCCCCTGGCGCCGGCAGCCCCCGCGCCGACGGTCGACAGCGGTGCAGCGGTGCCTGCCGCCTGGATCCTTGCTTCCCGGCTCGCGCGGCTGTCACGGGTCCCCGGGGGCCGGGGAGTGGGGCGTGCGGCGGCGGGGAAGGCGGTGGTGGCGTGCGTCGCCAACTCGTCGGTCCTGAGACGGGCGGAGCCGCCGGCAGCGCCGCCGCTGCCGCCGCTTTCCGCCGCCGGCGCCCCCGGCGGCGAGGCCAGCACCGCGCTGCCGGCGGTGAAGGCCGCCAGCGCCTGGGCCGCCGCCGACGGCGACGTCGTGAGCGGCGACGGCAGGGGGTAACCCTGCGGCGTCATCGGCACGCCCTCGGCGATCCCGCCCTCGGGGCGCAGCCGCTCGCGCAGGGCGACGAGCCGGGCAAGGGAGTCGAGGTGCTCGATCGTCGGGTCGGCAAGCTCACGGAAGCAGTTCTCGGCCTGATCGAACCTGCCGAGCTGCTCGTAGGTGCGGCCCATCCAGTACAGGCGGTCGCGCGCCGGCAGGGCGCGGTCGGCGCTCGAGGTGAGCGAGCTGGGGCGCACCGGCGGCAGCTGGCGCAGGCGCCGCAGCGCGTCCTCGGCCTGCCCTGCTTCGAGCAGCAGCGGCACGAGCTGCAGCGTCGCTGGCTCGCGCTCGGGGCTGTTGTCGGCGACCTGCATCAGGACCTTGGCGGCCTCGGCCCGGTCGCCGGCGGCGACCAGCTCGGCGGCGGCGGCCACACGCTGGCGGCCCTTGAGGTACTGCGCCGCGGCGGCGGCGTGGTCCCCCGCCCGGGAGTAGGCGGCCGCCGCGAGCTGGGACTTGCCGGCCGCGGCGTAGCAGCGGGCCGCGTCGCGCGGCCGGCGGGCGCGCAGGTACGCCTCGGCGGCGCGGTCGTGCTCCTGGGCGGTCTCCCAGCGGGAGCCGGCCTTCGCCCAGTCGCCGCCGCTCTCGTAGGCCTCGGCCGCCTCGCGGGTCATGCCCAGCGCGGCGAAGAGGTTGCCCGCCTCGACGGCGTGGCCGGTGCGCAGGTAGATCTGCGCCGCCAGCTGGCGATCGATGTCGGGAGCGCGATGCAGCAGGCGCACCGCGGCCTCGGCGTCTCCCATCTGCAAGGCGGTCTCGATGGCCTCGCGGTACTTGCCGCTCTCCTCGAGCATCCGCACGGTCTGAGAGGTCGGCCGCACCTCGCGCAGCAGTGCCGCCGCCTCGGCTTCCTTGCCGAGCTTGCGCAGCACCTCGACGCGGCGCAGCCCGACGCGCGCCAGCTGTTCCTGGGCGACCGGTGCGAGCCGGTCGACGCGGCCGCGATCGTCCTTGTTCAGGCGCTTGGCCTCGATCTCGAGCACGCGCAAGGCGTCGTCGAGCAGCTCGGCGTTCTCGTACTCGACGGCGGCGTCGTAGAAGGAGCGGCCGCGCTCGAAGAGGCGCGCGGCGCGGGCGGACTGACCGAGCGCCAGCGCCGTCGTCGCCGCTCGCCGGTAGGCACGCGCCAGCTCGAAGAGACCGATCGCCTCGTCGTAATGGCCATGGGCCTCGAGCAGCTCCGCTGCCTGCAGGGGCTTCAGGGTTCGCGGCTGCGAGGAGGTTTGCTGGGGCTGCGAGTCGGGGGGGAGCTCCGGCCCGTTGGGGGTGCCGAACACCGCCTGCAGCGAGCATTCGACCGCCAGGCGTTCGTCGCCGGCCGCGATCGCCAGCTTCGCCGCCTGGCGGTAGTCGCCGGCCTTGGCGAACAGCTCCGCGGCCTTCTGGGGGCGGCCTTCGCGCGAGTGCAGCTCGGCGCGCTGCCGAGGATCGCGAGTGAGCTTGGACGTGAAACTGGACTTCGAAACCATTCAGCTTGCGATCTCCGGCCCGCCTTTCGCAGTCGTCGCTAGTCAGCCCCCTTCTTGGTTGCAGTATAGACCATGCGCCACGACAAGCGGGGAGAGCCGCGGCCGAACAAATTCAGGAGACTACCGGCAGCGCCGCCACTGCCGCGCCCATCTCGGCCGCCGATTGGAGGCGGTCGGCTGGACGCTTGGCGAGCAGCCTGGCGACCATCTCGGGCCAGCCGGCCGGCAGGTCGGGGCGGAGGCGCCGCAGGTCGGGCGGCTGCTGCTGCAGGTGCTGGACGGCGAGAGAGGCGGCGGTCGAGCCGGTGAAGGGCTCGCGGCCAGCCAGCATGGTGAAGGCGAGGACGCCGGCCGAGTAGAGATCGGAGCGGCCATCCAACGGCAGCCCTTGCAGCTGTTCGGGAGACATGTAGGCAGGCGAGCCGACGGCAAAGCCGGTGGCGGTCAGGCGGGTGTCGCTGCCGAGCTGGCGGGCGATGCCGAAGTCGAGGATCTTGAGGCGCAGCGGCGTCAGGAAGACATTGCTCGGCTTGAGGTCGCGGTGAACGATGCCCAGCGAGTGGGCCTCCTGCAGGCCGGCGGCGACCTCGCCCAGGAAGTGCTGGACGAGCGGCGGCGGTAACGGTCCCTGGCGGGCGATGCGGTGGTCCAGGCGTTCGCCCTCGAGCAGCTCCATGGTCAGGAAGATGCCGCCGGGAAAACGGCCGAGATCGAACAGCCGCACCACGTTGGGGTGGGTGATCTTGCGGCAGATCTGGATCTCGCGCAACAGCCGCTCGGCGTCCTGGGAGCCGTCGTCCGGCTGGCCGAGCAGGGTCTTGATCGCCACCGGCTCGCCGACGTCGCGGTCGAAGGCCTGGTAGACCCGGCCCATGCCGCCGCGTCCCAGCTCGGCGAGGATCTCATAGCGCTCGGCGAGCAGCTCGCCGACCACGAGCTGGGTTTGCGGCCCCGCGGCCCCGCCCGCGGGCGACGTGGGCGCTGCCGGCGCGCCCATGCGCACCGGGCCTTCGAGGCGGGTGGTACCGAGCGACCCGGCGGCGGGGGCGGCGCCGGCCCGGCCCGGGGACGAGCCGCCCGCACCGCCGGCGGCTCCGGACACGGCCGCCACGGCCGCCGCTGCCGCCGCCGAAGCTGCCGAGGCGGCCATGGCCGCCACCGCCGAGGCGGCGGCGACGGTCGCCTGCCCGTCGCGCACGCTCTGCAGGTGCTGCAGGCGCGATGCCGCCTCGACGTGGCGGGGCTCGACGGCCAGCAGCTGGCGATAGCAGGTCTCGGCCTGCGCGAGGTCGCCGAGCTCTTCGAGCACCCTGCCCTGGAGCAGCAGCCGCTGGCGGAAGGCGGCCGCGGCGGTGGGCGTCGGGTCGCCGGCGGCCGGGGGCGGCAGGGCGCGCAGCCGGCGCAGGGCGTCGTCGCGCAGCCCCTGCTCGAGCAGCAACGGGACCAGCAGGAGCGTCGCGGCCTCGTGGTCCGGGCTGCCCGGCTGGACGTCGAGCAGCAGCTTGGCGGCCGCGGCCTTGTCGCCTGCCGCCACCAGCTCGCCCGCCGCCGCCACCGGCTGCCCGGCCTTCAGGTACTGGGCGGCAGCCGCGGGGCGGTCGCCGGCCTTGGCGTAGGAGGCGGCGGCCAGGTGCGGCTTGCCGGCGGCAGCGAAACAGCGGCCGGCGTCGCGCGTGCGGCCTGCGCGCAGGTAGGCATGGGCGGCGCGGTCGGTGTCCTGGGCGGCCTCCCAGCGCGACCCGGCGCGGCCCCAGTCGCCGCCGGCCTCGTAGGCTTCGGCCGACTCGCGCGCCAGCCCCAGGCCGGCGAAGATGTGAGCGGCGGCGAGCGGCTGCTCGCTGCGCAGGTAGACCTCGGCCGCCAGCCGGCGATCGATGCCGGGCTGGCTGCCCAAGAGCCGCACCGCCTGGTCGAGCTCGCCCGCGGCCAGGTAGGCGTTGACCGCCTGCTCGTGCTGGCCGGCCTGCTCGAGCAGCTTGCCGGTCTGCGCGGTGGGCGCCGCCTCGCGCAGCAGCGAGGCGCTCTCGGCTTTCTTGCCCAGGCGGCGCAGCAGCTCGGCGCGCCTGAGCTCGATGCGCTGCAGCTCGGCCTCCTGGAGGGGCTGGAGGGGCTGGAGGGGCTGGTGGGGCTGGTGGGGCTGCTGGGGTTGCGCGGAGCCCGGCCGCTCCCCGGGCCGGCCGCGGCCGCCCTCGCGCAGGCGCTCGGACTCGAGCTTGAGGACGCGCAGCTCGTCCTCGGCCAGGCCGGCGCGGCTGTAGTAGAGCGCCGCTTCGGCGAAATGGCGGCCGCGTTCGTAGAGGCGGGCGGCGCGCGCCAGCTGCTGCAGCTTGAGCGCCGACTCCGCGGCCTGGCGCCAGGCGCGGGCCAGCTCGAACAGCTCGACCGCCTCGCGGTAGTGCCCCCTGAAGGCCAGCAGCTCGGCGGCCTGCTGAGCGCCGGCCGCGGCGTAGCCCTCGGGCACCTCGCCGAGCGTGGCGCGCAGGGCCGCCTCGACCGCCAGAGGTTCGTTGCCGATCTCGGCCGCCAGGCGCGCGGCGAGCTCGAACTCGCCGGCCCGCAGGTAAAGCTGCGCCGCCTTGTCCTTGCGGCCGGCGGCGATCTCCTGCTCGGCCAGCGCGCGGTGGTCGCGGGTGAGCAACGCCAGGAGCTTCGCCTTCGCCATATTCACGACTCCCGAGGTGCTTGCAAGGATCCTGGCTCCCGAGCCTCGCCTGCGCTCGCCTGAGCTGGGAGCAGCACCGCAGCGATGTCGATTTCAACAGTAGTATAGCGCCGCGTGCCCGCCGCCGCCGCACACGCCACTGGTGGTAAGATCTGCATGCGGGTTGCAGCCCGCCCGCCGGCGAAAGGGCGAAAGGACGTACGATGCGGAAGCGGACGGTAGCGGGTTCGACTGGTCTTCTTCTCGGGACCCTGCTCGGGGCCTTCCTCGCGCCACCGCTGACTGCCGACGACGTCTACCTCAAGAACGGACGCTCCTTCGAAAACGTGGTGGCCGAGGTCGGCGACACGCAGGTGCGCGTACACATGCCGGGCGGGGTGATCAGCCTGCCGCGCAGCGCCGTCGACCGGGTGGCCAAGGCGGACTCGAGCTTCGCCGAGTACTCGCGGCGCAAGCAGGAGCTCGAGAGCCTCGACCGAGCCGCGGCTGCCGGGCCTGCCGGGCCTGCCGGGAGCAGCGGCCGGGATGCCGGGCGGCGGGCCGCGGACTGGCTCGAGCTGGCACGCTGGGCGCGCGGCAACAACCTTCCCCAGAGCACGCGCGAGGCGGCGCTCAAGGCCGCCGAGATCAACGCGCGCGAACCGGGCCTGGCCGGCTTGCTGCGCGGCTTCGGCTATGTCTACGAAGAGTCGCTGGACCGCTGGATCTCCTACGACGACGCCATGCGGCTGCACGGCTTCGTGCAGGACGGCGGGACGTGGGTGAGCCGCGAAGAGCATGCCGAGAGGATGCGGGCGCGGACGGAGGCGCGGGCGCAGGCGGCGCTGGCGGCGCGGGAAGAGGCGGCGGCGGCGCGCGACCTGATGGCGGCCGAGATGATGCAGGCCCAGCTGGCTGCACTGGCTCCAGGTGGCGCGGCCCAGCAGGGCGGCTACGGGAACGGCTACGGCTACGGCGGCGGCGGGCAGTTCCTTGGCGGCTTCTACGGCGGCTTCGGCAGCGGCTACTGGCCCTACGGAGTCTCGACGGTCTTCGGAGTGCCCGGCTTCGGCGTCCGCCGCGGCGTGGGCGAACGCGGCGAGCGGCATCACCCAGAGCGGGGCGAGCGGCGCGGCGAGCACGGCGCCTCCGGCGCTCCTCGCTCCGGCAGCCAGCGCTTCAACTCGACGGTGTTCGGGGTTCCTGGCTTCCAGCAGTCCCAGCAGTCCCAGCGGTCCCAGAAGTCCCCCGTCTTCGTGCACTGAAAAAATCCGATGCCGGCGAGCGGGTCGGGGCGTTCCCCTGTGGCGTCCGCCATCGAGGTCAGGGATCTCCGCAAGACCTACGGCGGCGGCGTGGTGGCGCTCGACGGCGTCTCCTTCGCCGTCGCGGCGGGCGAGGTGTTCGCGCTGCTGGGCCCCAACGGCGCGGGCAAGTCCTCGACGGTCCGCATCCTCGCGACACTGTCGGCGCCTACGGCCGGCGCCGCCTTCGTCGACGGCATCGACGTCGCGGCGCGTCCGCGGGAGGTGCGGCGGCGGATCGGCTACGTGGCGCAGGCGTCGGGCGTCGACCCGACCGCCACCGGCCGCGAGAACCTGATCCTGCAGGGACAGCTCTACCGGCTGCCGGCGGCTGCCCTGCGCGCCCGCGTCGCGGAGCTGCTCGACCTGTTCGACCTCGAGGCCGCGGCGGACCGGGCCGCGATGACCTGGTCCGGAGGCATGAAACGGCGCCTGGACGTGGCCATGGGCCTGGTGCACCGGCCGGCCGTGCTCTTCCTGGACGAGCCGACCACCGGCCTCGACCCGGAGAGCCGGTCGGTGATGTGGGAGGAGGTTCGCGGCCTGGCGCGGCAGGGATTGACGCTGTTGCTGACGACCCATTACCTCGAGGAGGCGGACCAGCTGGCGCAAAGGCTGGTCATTCTCGACGGCGGCCGGGTGGTGGCGGCGGGGACGCCGGATACTCTGAAGGCCGGGCTGCGCGGCGATCGCGTCTCGGTCGAGCTGGCGGACCGCGGCCAGGTGACAGCGGCGTGCGAGTTGCTGGGTGCGCTCCCCGAGGTGGCCTCGGTCCTGGTCGACGGCACCGTCCTCTACGCGCAGGTGGCGCACAGCGCCAGCGCGCTGCCGTCGCTGCTCGCGGCGCTCGACCGCGCCGGGCTGGCGGTTGCCCAGGCGGCGCTCAGCCGGCCGTCGCTCGACGACGTCTACCTCCATGCCACCGGCCATGCCTGGCGCGGCGACGGCCCCGGCGGCTCCCGGCCGGGCACGGGCGGCGACGGCGGTCCCGGCGGTCAGTCGGCGGGCGGGGGCCAGCGGGCGGGTGGCCGATGATGGAGGCTGCCGCCGATCTCTGGCACCTGTTCGTGCGCCTGGTGCGCGCCAACCTGCGCATGCCGGTGTTCGTGGTCATCTCGATCGTGCAGCCGGTGATCTGGGTGCTGCTGTTCGGGCAGCTCTTCCGGGCGGTGACGGCGCTGCCGGGCTTCGGCGCCGACTCGTACGTGCAGTTCCTGGCGCCGGGGATCGCGATCATGACGGCGCTCTTCGGCGCCGCCTACTCGGGCATGGGCATGCTCGCCGACATCGACCGCGGGGTGCTCGACCGGCTGCTGGCGACGCCGGTGGCGCGCGGCGCGCTGCTCGCCGCCCGCATCCTGTACTCGGCCGCGCAGGTGGCGGTCCAGGCCGGCATCATCCTGCTGGTCTCGGCGGCGGTCGGCGCGCGGCCGCACGGCGGCGCCGCCGGCATCGCGGTGGTGCTGGCCGTCGCGGCGCTGCTGGGCGCCGCCTTCGCCGCGTTCTCGAATGCCCTGGCGCTGCTGACGCGGCGGCAAGAGCTGGTGATCGCGGCGATGAACTTCGTCGTGCTGCCGTCGACGTTCCTGTCGAGCATGATGATGTCGGCCAACCTGATGCCCTCATGGATCCGCGCGGCGGCGCTGTTCAACCCGGTGAACTGGGCGGTGGTGGCGGCGCGCGCCGGCTTCGAGGGCAACTGGCAGCTGCTGCCGCGCCACCTCGGCCTGCTCGCCGCCTTCACCCTGGCCGCCGCCTGGCTCGCCGGCCTCAGCTTCGAGCGCTACCGCCGGGCGGGGTAGCCGCCGCCAGAGCAGGCGCCGGCTGGCGGCGGGACTCAGGTTCGGGAAGAATAGCGGCGGTCGGAGGGAGACCTACGATGACCGGGGTCATGGTGCCTGCGGTCTGCCCGCGGACCGGGTCGAGCAGCGCGGGAGCGGGACGGTGAATCGCGCGGCCGAGTGGCTGGAGGCCGACGGGCTCGGCGGCTTCGCCTCCGGCACCGTCGGCGGCGTCCGCACGCGCCGCTACCATGCGCTGCTGCTGGTGGCGCGCACGCCTCCGACCGGCCGCGTGGTGCTGGTCAACGGGTTCGACGCCTGGCTGCGGCTCGGCGGCCGGACCTTCGCGATCAGCTCGCAGCTCTATACCCCCGAGGTCGTCGAGCCCGACGGCGGCGAGCGGCTCGAAGCCTTCACCGCCGATCCCTGGCCGCGCTGGACGTTCAACTGCGGCGGCGTGCGCATCGACCAGGAGCTGCTGGTGCCGCAGGGCACCGCGGCGGTGGCGGTGTCGTGGCGGCTGCGCGAGCCGGCGCCGCCGGCGGAGCTGACGGTGCGGCCGTTCCTGTCGGGGCGCGACTACCACGCGCTGCAGCGCGAGAACGCGGCGTTCCGCTTCGAGCCGGAAGGGCGCGGCCCCTGGCGGATCTTCCGTCCCTATGCCGACGTGCCGGCGGTGGCGGCCTTCGCCAACGGCAGGTACGCCCACGACCCGCTCTGGTACCGCAACTTCCTCTACCGGCGGGAGCTCGAGCGCGGGCTCGACGCCGTCGAGGACCTGGGGTCGCCGGGCACCTGGCGCTGGGACCTGCAGCGCGGCGAGGCGATCTGGATCCTGGCCGTGGAGGGCCAGGAGCTGCCCGCGGGGTCGCCGGCCGCGTGCCTGGGCATCTTCCGCGGCGCCGAACAGCGCCGGCGGCGCGCCTTCGGCAGCCAGCTGCGGCGCGCCGCCGACTCCTACCTGGTGCGGCGCAACGGCGGCAAGACCATCGTCGCCGGCTATCCCTGGTTCACCGACTGGGGGCGCGACACCTTCATCGCCGTGCGCGGCCTCTGCCTGGCGGTGGGCCGCGTCGACGCGGCGGCGGCGATCCTGCTCGCCTGGGCGCGGACCGTGTCGCAGGGGATGCTGCCGAACCGTTTCCCGGATTCGGGCGAGACGCCCGAGTACAACTCGGTCGACGCCTCGCTGTGGTTCGTGGCCGCGGTGGCGGCCTTGCTGCGGGCGGCGCGCGCGGCAGGGCCGGGCAACGGCGGCTGGTCCGGCGGCGGCACGGGCAACGGCGGGCCGCTGGGTGCGGCGGAGCGGCAGGTGCTGCTCGACGCCGTCGAGGCGATCCTCGGCGGCTATGCCGCGGGCACGCGCTTCGGCATCCGCGCCGACGGCGACGGGCTGCTGGCGGCGGGCGAGCCCGGCTCGCAGCTCACCTGGATGGACGCCCGGGTGGACGGGCACGCGGTCACCTCGCGGTGCGGCAAGCCGGTCGAGGTGCAGGCATTGTGGATCCACGCCCTGGCGGTGGGCGCCGCCAACCCGGCGAGCCCGGCGGTGGCGCGCTGGCGCGGGCTCGAGGCGCAGGCGCGGGCCAGCTTCGCGGCGCGGTTCTGGAACGAGGCGGCGGGCTGCCTATACGACGTGGTGGACGTGGACCACCGGCGCGGCGCGGTGGACCCGGCGATGCGCCCCAACCAGGTGCTGGCGGTGGGCGGCCTGCCGGTGGTGCTGCTGCCACCCGAACGGGCGCGGCGCGTGGTGGAAGCGGTCGAAAAGCGCCTGTGGACGCCGCTGGGACTGCGCTCTCTGGCCCCCGGCGAGCCTGGCTACCGGGGGCGCTACGAGGGAGATCCGCGCGCCCGCGACGGCGCGTATCACCAGGGCACGGCATGGCCTTGGCTGCTCGGACCGTTCGTGGAAGCCTGGGTGCGGGTGCGCGGCGGCGGCGAGGAGGCGAAGCGGCAGGCGCGCGAGCGCTTCCTGGCGCCGCTCGCGGCCGAGCTCGGCGAGTACGGGGTGGGCCACCTGCCGGAGATCGCCGACGGCGATCCGCCCCACACCCCGCGCGGCTGCCCGTTCCAGGCCTGGTCGATGGGCGAGCTGCTGCGGCTGAGCTTCGAGGTGCTGTGCTGAGGAGGCACCGCCGATGACCCTGGACCCTGAAGCGGTTCGCCTGGCCGAAGACGACCGGCGGCTGAAGAACTGGAAGCGCTGGGGGACCTACCTGTCCGAGCGGCAGTGGGGAACGGTGCGCGAGGATTACTCGGCCACCGGCGATGTCTGGAGCTACCTGCCGCACGACCATGCCCGCAGCCGTGCCTATCGCTGGGGAGAGGACGGGCTGCTGGGCTGGACCGACCGGGAGTGCAGGCTGTGTTTCGCGCCGGCGCTGTGGAACGGGCGCGACCCGATCCTCAAGGAACGGCTGTTCGGCCTCACCGGGCCGGAGGGCAACCACGGGGAGGACGTCAAGGAGGAGTACTTCTATCTCGACGCGACGCCCACCCACTCCTACGCCAAGGCGCTCTACAAGTACCCGCACGCCGAGTTCCCCTACCGCTGGCTGGTCGAGGAGAACCGCCGCCGGGGGCGCGACCAGCCGGAGCTCGAGCTCGGGGACACCGGCGTCTTCGACGGCGGCCGCTACCTGGACGTGCTGGTGGAGTATGCCAAGGCGTCGCCGGACGACACGCTGATCCGCATCACGCTGAGCAACCGCGGCCCGGAAGCGGTGACCACGCACCTGCTGCCGACGCTGTGGTTCCGCAACAGCTGGTCCTGGGGGCGCCAGGGCGAGAAGTACTGGCCCAAACCGCGGATCGTGCGAGGCTGGACCGAGGCATCGGGGGTCGTGCACGGTCCGGCCGATGCCTCCCGGATCGTGCCGGAGGCCAACGCGGCGGGGAGCGCGGCGGGCGATGCCTCGAGCAGCGCCGAGGGCGATGCTTGGAACAGCGCCGAGGGCGGCGCTGCGGCGGCGAGCGGCCCGACGCTGGTCGCCGACCACGCCACCCTGGGACGCTTCGTGCTGCGGGCGGCGGCGGCGCCGGCGGCGGTGCTGTTCACCGAGAACCAGACCAACACCGAGCGGCTGTTCGACTACCCGAACGCTTCGCCCTACGTCAAGGACGCCTTTCACCAGGCCGTGGTCCACGGCAGTGCGGAGGCGGTGAACCCGGCGGCGGTGGGGACGAAGGCGGCGCTCCACTACCGGTTCGAGCTGCCGGCGGGCGGCGAGGTGACGGTGTGCCTGCGTCTCAGCTCCGCCGCCGAGCCGATCGCGCAGCCGTTCGGCGAGCCGTTCGAGGCCGTGTTCGACGCCCGCCGGCGGGAGGCCGACGCCCACCATGCGGCGCACCTGCGGCACGAGCTCGGCGAGGACGAGCGGCGGATCGCCAGGCAGGCGATTGCCGGCCTGCTGTGGTCGAAGCAGTACTACGGGTACGTGGTGAAAGAGTGGCTCGAGGGCGATCCGGCGCAGCCGCCGCCGCCGGCCGGCCGCGCCCAGGGACGCAACGCGCAGTGGACGCACTTTCACGCCGACGACGTGCTGTCGATGCCCGACGCCTGGGAGTACCCGTGGTTCGCGGCCTGGGACCTGGCCTTTCACATGGTCTGCTTCGCCAAGGTGGACCCGGCTTTCGCCAAGGAGCAGCTCGTCCTGCTCAAGCGCGAGTGGTACATGCACCCCAACGGTCAGCTGCCGGCCTACGAGTTCGCGTTCGGAGACGTCAACCCGCCGGTGCACGCCTGGGCCTGCTGGCGCGTCTACAAGATGACCGCTGCCAAGGGCGAGCGCGACCGCCTGTTCCTCGAGCGCTCGTTCCAGAAGCTGTTGCTGGCCTTCACCTGGTGGGTGAACCGCAAGGACTACGAGGGCAAGAACCTATTCTCCGGCGGCTTCCTGGGGCTCGACAACATCGGCGTCTTCGACCGCTCCAAACCGCTGCCGACCGGCGGCTACCTCGAGCAGGCCGACGGCACCGCGTGGATGGCGTTTACCTGCGCGTCGATGCTGTCGATCGCCATGGAGCTGGCGCGCAAAGACGCCGCCTACGAAGACCTGGCGTCGAAGTTCTTCGAGCACTTCATCGCCATCTGCGACGCCATCAACTCGCTCGGCGGCACCGGCCTGTGGGACGAGAAAGACGGCTTCTACTACGACCAGCTGACGGTGGGCGGGGTGCGCATCCCGCTGCGCGTCCGCTCGGCGGTCGGCATCATCCCGCTGTTCGCCGTGTCGACGCTGTCGGAGACCGTCTACCGCAAGCTGCCGGGGTTCAGCAAGCGCCTGCGCTGGTTCCTCGACAACCGCCGGGACCTGGCGCAGTACGTCACCTTCATGGAGTCGCCCAAGCACCCGGACGACACCCTGCGCCTGCTCGCCATCCCGTCGCGCGAGCGGCTGGTGCGGGTGCTGCGGTACGTGCTCGACGAGGAGGAGTTCCTGTCTCCCTATGGCGTGCGGTCGCTGTCGCGGGTGCATCGCGACCATCCCTACGTGTTCCCGGTCGGCGACGAGAGCTACACCGTGGCCTACGAGCCGGGCGAGTCGCGCACCGGGCTGTTTGGCGGCAACTCGAACTGGCGCGGCCCGATCTGGTTTCCGCTCAACTACCTGCTCATCGAATCGCTCGAGAAGTACCACAACTTCTACCGCGACACCCTGAAGGTGGAGTGCCCCACCGGGTCCGGGCGGCAGCTGACCCTGGACGAGGTGGCGCAGGAGCTGCGGCTGCGGCTGGCGCGCATCTTCCAGCGCGACCCGAGCGGCCGGCGCCCGTGCCACGGCGACGACCGCCGCTTCGCCGAGGACGAGCACTGGCGCGACCTGCTGCTCTTCCACGAGTACTTCCATGGCGACACCGGCCGCGGTCTGGGAGCCGCTCACCAGACCGGCTGGACCGCGCTCGCCGCCCGGGTGCTGAACGACATCGGCAAATGGTCGGGTCAGCGCGCCGCGCCGTAACTTCTGAGTCCAGTTTGCCGTAATGGTGGGGACGTGGTGGCGCCGCTCAGGCCAGCGGCTTGCAGGCCGGGAGGGGGTCGGGCAGAGCGCTCTGTGTCCTCCGTCGCCACCGATTTGACACGGCGGCGCCAAGCTGGCGGCGCGCGGCCGCGAGAGGATCGTACGGGTCGTACGGAGAAGTGCCCTGGCGGCTGCCGGTCAACCCGGGAGGCCCTGCGATCCGCCGGAAGAAGGTGCTTGATGAAGAACCTGACGCTGTACGTGACCGAGCGAGGCGGCTTCGGACTCGACAGGATCCGGCGCAACCTCGATCTCCAGGTGGACAACAGCCTCGAGCTGGGCTGGCGGCCGGGCGACATCCTGGTCTACACCAACTTCCATTACTCCCGTCATGGGGTCAAGGCGTGCGAGGTGCTGCCGGGCCGGCGGCCGCGGACGGCGCGGATGACCTCGTTCTACAAGACGGAGGTGTTGCTCGACGCCCTCGGAAGGCTGGAGGTTGGCGAGACCCTCTGGTACCACGATGCCGATGCCTACCAGCTGCAGCCGTTCCCCGGATCGCCGGCGGCCGGCAAGGACCTGGCGGCATGCCTCTACTGCACGCGGGAGCGGCTGCTCGTCCAGGGCGGCTCGATGTTCCTCACCCGCGCCGCGCGTCCGGTCTTCGAGCAGGTGCGCGAGCTGCTGGTCCATCGCCGTTACCGCAAGGACGAGTTCGCGCTCACCGACCTGGCCGGCCGGCCGGAGTTCCTGGACTGCTTCGGTCCTCTCGACTATTCCTACAATCTGGGCGACACGGACTTCGAGCTGCGTTACCAGCTCGCCGTGCGGCCGATCATGGTGGCGCACTTCCACCTCGACCGTCAGGCGCACCGCGCCAGGTTCCTGGAGGGCCGCAACTCGCTTGGCGTCTTCCCCCTGGGGGAGCGCTTCGAGCGGCTGTTGCAGCGCCATGGCTACGTCGAGCCGTGGCGAGTGCCGGCTTCCGGCCTCGCCGACCAGCCGGCTGTGCACCTGGCTCAAGGGACGGGCCGGGCGAGGACGGCGTGAATCTCACGGACTAACGCGCGCGCTCGCGGCAGGCCGAGCGCCAGCAGGCCCGCCCCCGGCGCGAGCAGCAAGGCCAGAGTCGGCGGGCGCTGCTCCACGAAGGCGCGCGCCCCGAGCAAGGCCAGCGTCAAACCCAATACGACGAGCAGGCCGCTGCCGCAGAGGCGTAGCTCCCAGAAGCGGGGCCATACGCGGGGCAGCGACGAGCCCTCCCCGCCGGCCAGCGCCGCGCGGACGAGGCGGCGCTGCGCCGGAACGTCGAGGATGCGGAAGTACAGCAGGTGGACGATGAGCCACACCAGCCCGATCGCTCCCAGGCCGTCGCTCAGCCAGTGATTGCCGCCCATGGCGCTGGCGACCGTCATGGCGCCCGCGCCGGCGAGCGCAAGGACGGCGGCGGCGGCGCCGGCAGCGCGCCGGCGGCGGCCGGCCGCGGGATCGAAGCCAAGGGCGTAAGCGAAAGCCAGCATGGCGAAGACCGCGGCGGTGTGGCCGCTGGGGAAGCTGCCGCGGTAAAACCCGGAGGTCAGATAGAGCTTGCCGATCTGATACCACTCGCTGTAAGGCAGGTGCTGGCGGGAGAGCACGTCGAGCGGCCGCGCGCGGCCGAGCACGAGCTTCAGCGCATGGACCACCGCCCAGCCGGCCGCGAGCGCCGCGACCAGCAGGAAGCCGAGCGCCGGACGCGCCGCCAGCAGCCGCCGGGAGGCGCCCGCGGCATGCGCGCGCAAATACAGCCCGAGCGTGGCCAGGGCAAGCAGGGCCGGCAGGTCGGTGGCGCCCGGCAGCTGGCCCTGGAAGAGGGTGCGGCGGGCGATGCCGGCGAGCGGATGATGCCGGTAGGCGGTGAGGCGGGCCGTCCAGTCGTAGTCGACCCGCGGCACCCAGGCCATGGCGGCGGCCCAGAGGCAGAGCAGGGCGAGGAGCAGCAGCTGCGTCTTGCGCGCCACGGTCCAGGAGCTTTCGGAAGGCTCGAGCGCGCTGCGAGCCCCGAGCGGTGGCCATCCTATACTGCCGGTTTCTCATGGAGATCGACCTGACCAGGCGGGAGCGGGAGCGGGGGTGGGGCGCGGCACTGGCGCTGGCCGGGGCGATCTTCGTCGTGCTGCTGGCGCTCGCCGGCCGCACGACCCTGTGGGACCGCGACGAGCCGCGATTCGCGCAGGCGACCGTGGAGATGATCGCCTCCGGCGACTACCTGGTCCCGACCTTCAACGGCCGCCTGCGCCCCGACAAGCCGGTCCTGGTGTACTGGCTCATGTCGGTGCCGGTGCGGCTGCTGGGGCCGACGGCGGTGGCGGCGCGGTTGTGGTCGGCGGCGGGGTTGGCGCTGGCGGCGCTGTTCACCTTCTCAACCGCCCGGCGCCTGCTGTCGCCACGCGCCGGGCTATGGGCGATGGCGGTGCTGGCGGCGACGCCGCTGACCATCGTGGAAGGGCAGGCGGCCACCGCCGATGCGCTGCTGCTGGCGGCGGTGACCGCGGCGATGGCCTGCTTCGCCGCGGCGCTGAGCGGCGACGGCCGGCGCCTCCGGCCCTGGTTGGGTCTCGGCGTGGCCCTGGGCGTGGCCCAGCTCGCCAAGGGGCCGGTCGGCCTGGCGGTGCCGGCGCTGGCCATCGCCACGACGCTCGCCATCCTGAGCCGGGGGCAGCGCGGCGGTGCGGTGGCGGCCGCGAGAGAAGGGGAGGACGAGGCCACGGTGGCGACGAAGGCGGATCCGGGTGCGGTGCCGCCGATCGGCGCGCTGGCGCGGCGCGCGGCGCTCGCGGCCCTGCTCGGTGTGGCGATCTTCTGCGCCTGGGGGGTGCCGGCGAACCTGGCGACCGGTGGCGAGCTGGCGCGGTTGGGGATCGGCAGGCACGTCGTGGGGCGGGCGGTCGGTGCCATGGAGGGCCACGGCGGCGCCGGCTGGCTCGGCTGGGCGGCAGGGCTGCCGTTCTACCTTGCGGTGACGTGGATCGGCTTCGCGCCGTGGGTGCTCTGGCTGCCGGCGGCGATCTCGGCGGCGCTGGGCGGGCGGCTGGGCGGCGAGCGGGGGCGGGCGCTGCTGATCGGCTGGTCGCTCCCCACCCTGGCGCTGATGACCCTGGTGGCGACCAGGCTGCCGCACTACGTCCTGCCGGCGTGGCCGGCGCTGGCGCTGGCGGTGGGCGGCACGCTCGAGGCCGAGCGGCGAGGCGAACTGGCGCCGCGCGACCGGCTCTGGCTGCGCCGCGGCGTCTGGCTGCTGGGGCCGCTGGTGGCCCTGGCGTTCGCCGCGGTGGCGGTGGCGGCGGCGCGCCTGACGTTCGCGATCCTCGGCGGACCTCCTCCGCGGCCCGCCCCGGCGCACCTTGCCGGGCAGACGGCGCCGGCCGGACTGGCGGCGCATTCCGGGCTGCCCTCCGGTCTGACGGCGGCTTGCCTGGCCCTTGGCGTGGTGCTGGTGGTGGCCGGCGGCAGGGCCCTGCGTGACCATCTGGCGGGGCGCTCCCGGTGGGCGGCGGCGGAGTTGCTGGCCGGCGCGCTGGCGGCGGCGGCGGTGGCGGGTGGGGCGCTGGCGCCGGCGCTCGAACGCCTGAAGCCGGCGCCGCGGCTGGCGGCGGCGGTGCGCGCGGCCACCGCTCCCGGCGTGCCGGTGGCGACCTTCGAGTACGGCGAGCCAAGCTTCATCTTCTATCTGGGGCGCTGGCCGGTGCGGGAGTTGCGCGACGCCGGAGCGGTCGCCGCCTGGGCGGCCGAACCCGCGCCGGGGGTGCTGGTACTGCCGCGCTCCGCCTGGCAGCCGCTGCGGGCGGAGCCCCGGGCGGCGGGCCTGACCGAAATCGCCGCCGCGGCCGGCTGGAACGTCGCGAAGGGGACCCGGCTCGAGCTCGTCGCGCTGCGGCGGCCAGGCTGATCGAAGGCCGCTGAAGCCGTGAACCACCAGGGTGCCCTGGTTCGCCGCTCGACAGCACGACCCTGCAAAGCATCGCACCAGATTGCGCGCCTGGGCGGCCGAGACCCTCTGCCTCGCCCTGGCGGTCGTTTGTCTACCGGATCTCGGACCCAGGCTTTCGCGGCTGACGATCTCGTGCCGGCGCCGCCGCGGGCCGGGAGGCGGGTCGAGGACCGCGCCGAGGCGCAGTGCCTGACGAAAGGCGCCGGCGGCGCCGTTGGGCCGGCCGAGGTTGACGCGGTGCCCGGAATGCTTTCGCTGCCTCTTGCGGCACGGCAATGGGGACGAAGAGCTTGGCGGGGAACAGATAGTCGTCGCTGGACTCGTCGACGACCCGCACCATGGCGTGCTTCTCGGCCGCCGGATCGCTCATCGTGCGATAGACCTTGCGCGGCTCCAAGGAGGCGCCGTAGCCCCGGTTGTCGATGCACAGGACGAAGGTGTTTTTATTCACTCCGTGGCTCCAAAAGGCGCTTGATCTTGAACTCCTTGCGGCCTACGCCGTGCGCCTCATACCAGTGTACCTCAGCGAGCATCACGTACCCGTCCGGCAGCCGCACCGTGACCACGCCCTTGAGCTTGCGCCATCGCCCCTGGCCATAGAGCCTGCGAAGCCGCCTCCGAACCCGCAGCGAAACGCCGCTGGAGATGATCTCCGTGTCACAGATCTCGCCGAGAATTTTCGGCTCCATCGCTGCAGGCATTCTAGTCCTGGAAGCCATTGAAATCTCCTGCGGGAGCGAAAGCGCGCTAGCTGCTCCCTGGAGATTTCTCCCACGCCAAGGGCGCCAACGACCAAATAGGGGCAACGATCCTGGCAGGAGTGGTTGCGGGGTGGGCGCCGGCCGGCCCCTTCTGTGTCACCATGTGCCGCCAGAGAGCTCGCTCGCCAGGGGTAGAGAGGCGCGCGCCGCGACGGCAGAAGGGACCATGGCTGCCTCGTTCCTGCGGCAGGTTGCGATCTTCGAGGGGATCGACGAACGCCGGCTGGCCGAGCTGGAGGCGGGCGGCGAGGAGCGGAGCCTCGACGCGCACCAGGTCGTTTTCCAGCGCGACGACCTGTGCGACGGCCTCTACCTGGTGAAGACCGGCGGCGTCGTCATCCGCAACCAGGTTGTCGGGCAGCCGATCGAACGGGTGCGCGACATCGGCCCGGGCGACCTGTTCGGCGAGGTCGAGGTGCTGGACGGCTCGCGGCGCCAGTTCCAGGCCCGCACCCTCGGTTCGACGACGCTGCTGCGCCTGCCGCGGGACTCCTTCTTGACCTTTCTCTCGCGGCACCCGCTGGTCGAGACCCGCTTGCGCACGCTGTCGATCTACCGGCGCACCGAGCGGCTGCACTCCCTGCTCGCGCCGTCGACGCGGCGCGATCCGCGCATCCGCCTGGATCGCGAGGTCGAGCTGCAGCCGGCCGGCGGCCGGCCGGTCACCGCCCGGATCGAGGACCTCTCCCACGGCGGCGCCTGCCTCAGCGCCGTGCCCGAGTCCTGGCGGCCGGGCGACACGGTGAGCTTCGCGCTGGCGGTGCCCGGCCATCCCGACCTGCTGCAGCTCGAGGCCAAGGTGCGCTGGCGCATGAGCGGCGTGGTCGGCCTGGTGTTCGAGCCCCCGAGCTCTCCGCGCAAGCACGCGCGGCAGATCGAGCGCGCGCTGCGAGTGCTGCTGGCGGCGGGGTGAGGCCCCTGGCCGCGGTCGCCGGCGCGAACCGCGGGCCGCTGTGACCTTTGTCACTCCGGGGCCTATCGCCGCGCATTATCATGTGACGGGACTTCGCAATTCACGACCGATCCGCGCCTCCCGCGCGTTCCCGACAGGCGGCAAGAGCATGGCGTCCAGAGCATCCCTATACGTCCTCATGTTGTTTGCCGCAATCGCGCTGCTGGCAGCGGCTGCGCGGCCGCTAGCCGCCACCTCGGTGGTGCTCGGCTCCGATGGCGAGCTGGCCGACCAGGCGCCGGTGGTGATGGAGGCCGCGGTGCTGGAGGCGGTGCCGACCTTGCCGGCGCCTCCTGCCCACGGCAACTCGACGGCGCCGACGACCGATTACCTGCTGCGCGTCGAGCGCGTCCTCAAGGGCGGCATGCCGGCAGGCACCGGCCCGGTGCGGCTGCGGGTGCTGGGCGGGCCCGGGCCGGACGGGCTGACGCTCAAGGTTTGGGGCTCCCCCGAGCTGCGCACGGGCGAGCGCGTGCTGCTCTTCCTGGTGGGCCCCGGCGCCGACGGCTCGTACCGGCCGCTGCACCTGGCGGTCGGCGTGTTCCACCAGGTCGAGACGGCCGCGGCGGCCGGTCCGGACGGGCGGAGCGGCGGCGTGGTGGCGGTGCGCGACCTCACGGAGGTGACCCTGGTGGACGCCGGCTTAGGGTTCACTCCCGGCACCGTTCAGGTGCGCGACTACGAGCGGTTCGTGCAATGGCTCGCGGACCGCGCCGGCGGCGCCGAGCGGCAGCCCGATTACCAGCTGCGGCTGCCCGCGGCCGACCTGCGCCAGGTGCAGGAGAAGTTCAACTATCTTGGCGGGCTCAAGCAGCGCTGGACCGAGTTCGACAGCGGCATCGCCGTTCACTGGACGGTGTACCAGGCCGGGCAGCCCGGCCTGCCGGACCTGGGCTTCAACGAGTTCCAGGTGGCGATGAGCGCCTGGAATTCCAACCCCGGCACCAACATCAAGTACGTGTACGACGGCACCAGCAGCTTCACCGCCGGCTTTCAGCATCCCGACGGCCACAACACCCTCTTGCCCGGGGACCCGAACGACGATCTGCCGGGCAGCTTCACCTGCAGCTCGCCCGGAATCGGCAACGGGATCCTGGGTGCGGGCGGCACCTGGTTCCCGACCAACGCTTCGCCGCCGCTGCCGATCGTGGAGGCGGACATCGTCATCCAGGACGGAGCGGGCTGCTGGTTCAACAACGATGCGACCCGTGCGGAGCAGGTGTTTGCCCACGAGCTCGGCCATTCGCTCGGCCTGGGGCACTCCTGCGGCGACTCGCTGACCGGCGGCTGCAACTCTGCGGTGAAGGACGATGCGCTGATGCGGGCCATGGCGCACAACGACAACCGCGGCGCGGCGCTGGGCGACGACGACCGGGCCGGCATCGCCACGCTCTACGGGAATGGGACCGGCGGCGGGGTCAACCCGCCGACAGCGCCCACCGGCCTCGCCGCCGCGGTGCGGTCGGCGAGCGCCGTGACCCTGACCTGGAACGACACCTCCCGCAGCGCCTCGCAGGTCGACGTGGAGGTCAAGCGGGGCAGCGGCCGTTTCCGTCAGGTGCAGTCGCTGGCGGGGGGAGCCGCCTCGACGGTCCTGACCGGCCTGACGGCAGGCACCAGGTACAGCTTCCGGGTGCGCGCCCACAGCGGCGCCGGCTTCTCCGCCTACTCGAACGTGGCGACGGCGGTACCCTAAGACGCCTCGGAGCACGCCTCCGGGAGCCACCTCCCCGGCCCGGGCTCCCTCCTGCCCCTACGGCCAGTGGTTCCCTCCGGCCACCGCTGCAGAAGTCGCCGCCCCTTATGCTCCGAACCACCTCAGCAGGTGTGGCTGCTCAATGGCTATCTGAGTAACCCAGGAGTCTGCCGCAGTGCAGGCATTGGAAGACGTAGGCAGACGGGCTTCCGTCCTTATCGAGGGCTCGAAAGTACTCTGGCCAGTCCTCGCCTTCAATGCCGGACTCCTCTTGGATTGATGGGATCGCATCCGGCCATTGCCGCTCGATCTCTGCCCGGCCCGCTCGACCTACGAACGCAGCAGCATCACCACAACACACCAGCCAGTGCTCCTGCTGCCACCCGGTGAATCCCGGCGTCCGAAAGGCCACCTCCTCGACGACCGCCGGCAACACTGGCGAGGGATCCACATAACCTCCGACGCCCGCGGCATCCGTGAACTCCGCGTCGAACTTGTCGTGTGCCGAGCCATCTGCAATACACCATGGACAAAGACACTCCTCCAGCTCCTCTATCGCATAGACGGGGCCAGAATAAATGAACCCGCGACTCTGGCCGCAGCAAATGCACTCCGCGTCCGAATGCCCAATGCTGCCGGTAGCCATGGGGTCCGGGTGATACTTGAATTTGGGCAAATCCATCGTCATCTCCCCAGCAGTTCTGAGGGGATCCTATCGAACTCAGCAGTGCGAGAGCCTCTTTGTTCCCCTGGGTGATCTTGATCTGGTGGAGGCCAGCGGTGTCCTCTGAGAAGGTCGGCGCAAAAAGATCCTGCCGAGCCCGGCGGGCGCCTATAGCTGGAAGGCATTGACGATCGTGTTGAGCCCGCTGTGGTCGTGAATCGCAGTCCTGGCTACCAGATAAACGACCTCGGCCGCCACCATGTGACAGACGATCACTCGCGCTCGGTTGTCGCGATCACCCAAGCTGTACTCAGCCCATACCCCCTGAGACCGCTGTGCCCGCGGTACACTCCACGGCTTCGGCTGCCAAGAGGCCAGCGACTTGTCATCCAAGACGTGAGAGCAGGTTGCAAGGCGCTCGAGAAGGTTCGCGGATCTCAGGCAACCGCGTCCTCGAGATTCACGACAAGAAGAGAATGGCGCCGAAGTTCTTCATCCGTGATCGAGGCCGCGCGCTTTGCCATCTCCTGGTACTCTGCCGTCATGCGATCGTAGGCATCGAGTCCCGTGTCTGCGCGCAGGTTGCCGCCCCAGCAATCGATCTCTGGATTCATGACCTTCGTCATTTTCCCGAGCTCGCCGGCCGGAACCGAGCCATAGGTTTCGCGAACGTAGTCGACAATAGCGAGCTCGGCATCGCTCAGCAGCCG
>DASZHY010000620.1:0-14610 GCA_035949675.1 Thermoanaerobaculia bacterium | reverse complement strand
CCAGTCGGCCCCGGCGGCGATCTGCTCGCGGACCGCGCGGCGCACGCCGTCGGCGCCGTCCGCGACCTGGGCGCCCTTGGGCACCTCCCAGCGCGGGTCGAAACCCGCGGGACCGTACGAGCCGCCGGCGACGATGGCGCGGGTGGCCGCGAAGATGCGCGGGCCCGGCACCATGCCCATCGCGATGGCGTCGCGCAACGCCACGTCTGCGAAACCCGCGCCCTCGGTGCCAAGCTCGCGGATCGTGGTGAACCCCGCCTCGAGGGTCGCTCGCGCGGCGGTCACGGCCCGGATGGTGCGCAGCTCGAGCGCCTCCTTGAGCACCTGGTCGTTCCAGGGCGTTTCGTCATAGGGATGCAGCAGCAAATGAGTGTGGAGGTCGATCAAACCCGGCACCAGGGCGAGACCGGCGAGATCGAGCCGCACCACGCCTCTGCCGGAGGCGGCCCCGGCAGCCGCCAGCGTTCCCGCCGGCCCCACCGCCACGATCCGCCCGCCGGCGACCAGCACGTCGCGGCCCGCCACCCACCGCTCCCCAGACTCGTCGAGCACACGCGCGCCGGTCAGCAGCAGCGCCGGCGGCTCCTCCAGCGCGGCGGCTTGGGAGACGCCCGCAGGGAGCAGTGCGCCGATCGCCACGGCGGCGACTCCCAAGACGACCAGCAGGCCGCGGGCGGTTAGGGTGCCCGGGCCGCCAGGGCGCCGCCGCTTAGCGACCGGAAGGACCTGGCACTCCGGGGTATCGCCTGCACCTGTGGATCCGAAGTTGCTTGTGCCCTTGACGCGCTTTCTCATGCAGGGGTCTCCATAGCGAACCTACCACGCGCATCCTGATGCTCGATGTCCTCGCCGCAACGCGGCTGGGGAGAGCCGCGTTGCGGCGTCCTGCACGCCTGATGCTAAGCTTCAGATAGGGAGCGGGGGGCGCAGCATCGCACCCCGGGCTGCGCGCCCGGCGGCTGGGGAGACGTTTCTGCCCACGATCGATTTAGCCGCCGCTTTCCGCTTTACGGGGAAGGGGCCTTCCTGCCGCGGTGCGGTCGGGAGTCCCATCGAAACCATCATGGACGCCTCAGGGGACCGCCAGCGAACAGCCGTTGCCTCCCGCGCGCCGCTCCGGGCGCCGCGCCTCGAGGTCGCCAGACCCGAGATCTCTCAGCTATTGCACCAGCGCTTGGCCCAGGCGATCGCGGACGCGCAGACCTGGCTGCTGGGGGCGCAGGAGCCCGACGGCCACTGGTGCGGCGAGCTCGAGGGCGACACCATCCTGGAGACCGAGTACGTCCTGCTGCTCCACTTCCTGGGCCGGATCGACGATCCGCGCGTCGGCAAGGCGGCCCGCTACGTGCGCCACAAGCAGCTGGCGACGGGCGGCTGGGCGATCTACCCGGGCGGCCCGCCGGAGGTGAGCGCCTCGGTCAAGGCGTACTTCGTGCTCAAGCTCGCCGGCGACTCGCCGCAGGCGCCGCACATGCAGCGCGCCCGTCAGGCGATCCGGGAGCTTGGCGGCATCGAGTCGTGCAACAGCTTCACCAAGATCTACCTGGCGATCTGCGGCCAGTACGACTGGTGGCGCTGTCCGGCGGTACCACCAGAGATGGTGCTGCTGCCGCGCTGGCTCTACTTCAACCTGTACGAGATCTCCTCGTGGTCCAGAGCCATCGTCGTCCCGCTGTCGGTCGTCTGGGCGTTGCGGCCGGTGCGGCCGGTCGACCCGGCCCGCGGTATCGACGAGCTGTGGGTCTCGCAGTCCAGCGAGTCCCCGCGGACTGCGGCCAGCCACCTGGGTGCCCCCACCGGTACGGCGCGGTTATGGCGCGGCAGCTTTCGGCTGCTCGACGGCGCGCTGAAGACGGGCGAGCGGCTGCGGCTGACGCCCTTCCGCCGGCGCGCCCTGGCCAAGGCCGAGGCCTGGATCCTCGAACGGCTCGAGGACAGCGACGGGCTGGGCGCCATCTTCCCGCCGATCGTCAACACCATCTTCGCGCTCCGCTGCCTGGGCTACGACCAGGAACACCCGGTGATGCGCGCCCAGGTCCACGAGCTCGAGCGGCTCGAGATCGAAGACGCCGGAGACGCCGGCGCCCTCGGCGACTCCGGCGACTCCGGCGACTCGGTTCGTTCCGGAGCGCCCGGGAGTCACGGCGATCCCGGCGGCCCCGCACATCGCCGCTCGCTGCGCCTGCAGCCCTGCTTCTCCTCGATCTGGGACACCGCCCTGGCGGTGCATGCGCTGAACGACTCGGGGCTCGATCCCGAGCACCCTGCCATCGATGCGGCCCGGCGCTGGCTGGTGGAGCGCGAGGTCAGGCGCACCGGAGATTGGAGCGCCAAGGCGCCCGGCGCCCCTCCCGGCGGCTGGAGCTTCGAGTACCGCAACGCCTTCTATCCCGACTGCGACGACACCGCCGAGGTGCTCACCGCGCTCGCGGGCGCCGCCGGACCGGCGGCCGGCAGCCGCGACGAACCGGCCATCCGGCGCGGCGTCGCCTGGCTGCTGGCCATGCAGAACGACGACGGCGGCTGGGGCGCCTTCGACCGCGGCTGCGACAAGGAGACCCTCACTCACGTGCCGTTCGCCGATCACAACGCCCTGCTCGATCCGAGCACGGCGGACGTCACCGGCCGCGTCGTCGACTCGCTCCGCCGCTGGGGGCTGCCGGCCGGCGCGCCGGAGGTCGAGCGGGCCACCGCCTTCCTGCTCCGCCAGCAGGAGGCCGACGGCAGCTGGTACGGCCGCTGGGGCTGCAACTACATCTATGGCACCTGGCTGGTGCTGCGCGCCCTGGCAAGCACCCGGGACATCGCCGGCGAGCCCTGGTGCCGGCGGGCAGCAGACTGGATCCTGGCGCACCAGAACCCGGACGGTGGCTGGGGCGAGTCGCCCCGCTCCTACGACGACCCGGCCTGGAAGGGCATCGGGCCGAGCACGGCGGCGCAGACCGCATGGGCCCTCATGGGGCTGTTCGCCGCCGGCATCGACGGCGGCCCTGGCTCCCATGGCTCCCATGGCCCCCATGGCTCCGACGCCGTCGAGCGCGGCATCGAGCACCTGCTCAGCGCCCAGCGCGGCGACGGTTCCTGGTACGACGAGCCATGGACCGCGACCGGCTTCCCGCGCGTCTTCTATCTGCGATACCACTTCTACGCCGTGTACTTCCCGCTGATGGCGCTGGCCGAGTACGGCGCGATCCGCATGAGCCGGCAGCCGCGCCGTGAGGTTCCGGCAACCACTCCTCTGCACGCTTATCCGGTCGCGGTGCCCGCTCGGGCCGCGGCGGTCGAAGGAGCCGTTCGATGAGATTCCGCTGGCACATCACCTCCGACATGACCCGGCACCAGGTACGCAACGCGCTGGCCGGCAACCGCCGGTACCCGTTCGTGCTCATGCTCGAGCCGCTCTACACCTGCAACCTCGCCTGCATCGGCTGCGCCGTCGAGCGCCATACCGGCAAGCTCAAGGACCGGCTGCCGCTCGCCGCGTGCTTCAAGGCGGCCGACGACTGCGGCGCGCCGGCGGTGTCGATCTGCGGCGGCGAGCCCACCGTCTATCCCGAGCTCCCCGAGCTGATCTCCGGCCTCATCGCTCGCCGGCGCCACATTTACCTGTGCACCAACGCTCTGTTGCTCGACGACCGGGTCTTTGGCGTGATCCCGCCGCACAAGCGGTTGACCATCAACGTCCACTTGGACGGCATGCGCGAGACTCACGACAAGGTCTGCGCCCGCAACGGCGTGTTCGACAAGGCCGTTGCGATGATCAAGGAGGGCAAGGAGCGCGGCTACGACGTGATCACCAACACCACGGTGTTCAAGGAGACCGACGTCGAGGAGGTGCACGAGCTGTGCGAGCTGCTCACCGGGCTCGGCGTCGACGGCATCCTCGTCTCTCCGGGCTACCACTACGAGTCGGTCGCGCGCGACATCTTCCTGGTGCGCGGCGAGATCCAGGAGAAGTTCAAGCGGCTGCTCGGCCTGTCGCGCAAGTACCGCTTCCACTCGACGCCGATGTTCCTCGAGTTCGCCGCCGGCCTGCGCGAGTATCCGTGCTCGCCTTGGAGCACCGTCACCTACACCCCGAACGGCTGGAAGGGACCCTGCTACCTGATCGGCAAGAAGTACAGCGAGACGTTCGAGGAGTTCTGGAACGGCACCGACTGGGATTACTGGGAGTCGCGCCAGGACAGCCTCTGTCAGAACTGCGCCATGCATTCGGGTTTCGAGGCCTCGGTGATCAGCGAGGCGCGCCATAGTCCGCGCGACATGATGCGCCTCGTGGCATGGAACCTGACTGGATAGGACGCAACGGTGCCATCGAGGGGGTTGGAGCGTCCCCGATGGGGTGAACCGATGAAGGCGCTGGTAACCGGCGGCACCGGCTTCGTCGGCGCGCACTTGGTGCGCGCCCTGCTCCGGCGCGGGGCCGCGGTGCGCTGTCTGGTGCGGCCGGCGGGACGAGCCGGCCGCCGGGTCGATCTGCTGGCGGACCTGCCGGTCGAGATCGTCCCCGGCGACCTGCGAGAACCGGGCTCGCTGCGCGCCGCGGTCGCCGGCTGCGACGCCGTCTATCACTGCGCCGCCGACTACCGGCTGTTCACTCCCGACCCCAGCGACATGATGGCCTCCAACGTCACCGGCACCGACAACTTGCTGACCGCCTGCGCCGCCGCCGGCGTCGGTCGGGTGGTCTACACCAGCAGCGTCGGCGCTCTCGGCCTGGCCGGCGGCGGCAGGGCCGCCAACGAGCGCACGCCGGCCTCGCTCGACGGCATGATCGGTCACTACAAGCGCAGCAAGTACCAGGCCGAGCGGGTCGCCGAGCAGTGGGCGGCGCGCGGGCTGCCTGTCGTGATCGTCAATCCCTCGACGCCGGTCGGCGAAGGCGACGTCAAGCCGACACCCACCGGGCGGATGGTCGTCGACTTCCTGCTGCGCAAGTTCCCGGCCTACGTCGACACCGGGCTCAACCTGATCGACGTGCGCGACGTGGCCGAGGGGCACTTGCTGGCCGCCGAGAAGGGGAGGCCCGGCGAGCGCTACATCCTCGGCCACCGCAACATGACCCTGAAGGAGATCCTCGACACCCTGTCGCGGCTCACCGGGCTGCCCTCGCCGCGCGTGCGCGTTCCGCACTGGCTGCCGCTCGCCGCCGCGCACTGCGCGACCGCCGCCGCTCGCTTCACCGGACGTCCGCCGCGGGTCACTCCCGAGGCTGTCCGCATGTCGCGCTACCGGATGTTCTTCGACTCCGGCAAGGCGGTGCGCGAGCTGGGCCTGCCGCAGAGCCCGATCGAGGCCGCCCTGGAGCGGGCGGTGACGTGGTTCCAGAGCCACGGCTACGCGCCGGGGCCGCTGCTGAGGCGCGAAGCATGAGGCGCCGTGCCACGGGCCCTGGCGCGCCCGGCGCCCCCGGCGCCAAGGCCGCGGCCCCTGCGCCCGGCGCGAGCGCCGCGGCCCTTGCCATGACTGTCGGGACGGCGGTCATTGCCCCGCTCGCCGCCGAGCTCGCCGGGGTCCTCGCGGCGACCAGCGCGCGCCGCGTGACGCGAGTCGGGCACGGACGGCACGCCTGGATCGGCCGGCTGGCCGGCCAGGACGTGGCGCTGATGGCGACCGGAGACGGCCCGGCGGCGGCGGCAGGATTGGAAGCTCTGCTGGCGGCGATGCGGCCGCGGCGTCTGCTGGTGGTCGGCGTCGCGGGAGGGCTGACGCCCGGCCTTGCCGAAGGCACCCTGGTCGCGGCGCGGCGGGTGGTGGACGCCGGCGGGCGCCGCGTGCCGCAAGACCCCGATGCGTCGTGGCTGCACGCGGCGCTCGCCGGCGGCGCTGTCGCCGGCACCGCCGTTTCGACGGACCAGATCCTGGCCGACCCCGCCGCCCGGCAGGCAGTGTTGCGCCAAGCGCTGGCGGCGGACGATCTCGCCGCCGCTACCGTCGATCTGGAGTCGGCGGCCTATGCCCGCGTGGCGGCGGCGTGGGCGCTCCCCTACCTGGTGGTCCGCGCCGTTCTCGATCCGGCCGAGGAGGTGCTGCCGCTGGACTTCGAGGCCTGCCGCGACGCCAGCGGCCGCATCAGCAATGCGCGCGTCGTGCTGCGCGCCCTGTCCCGTCCCCGGAGCCTCGGGCAGCTGTGGCGGCTGCGCGCCCGCGTCCGCGCCGGCGCGGCGCGTCTGGGCGAGCTTGCCCGGCGCCTGGTCGCCGCGACGCCGGCAAGCGGCGCCGCGGCCGAGGTGAGCGAGGTGAGCGAGGTGACCGAGGTGAGAGGAGTGACAACCGTGGCCGCCAGGAGAACCGCATGAGCAAGGTGCCAGAGATCGAGCTCGACTCAACGCCGGCGGCGGCCGTCCTCTCTGCCGGCGATCCCGGCGATCCCGGCGTTGCCAGCAGCCCGGCCGAGATCGACGAGCTGCTCGTCAAGACCAGCCGGACCTTCGCGCTGGCCATCCCCTTGCTGCCCGAGCCGACCCGGCAGCATGTGGCCATCGCCTATCTGCTGTTTCGCATCGCCGACACCTTCGAGGACGCCGAGCTGTGGCCGCGTGAGACGAAGCTCGACGCCCTGGCGCAGTTCGCGCGCCTGCTGCGGGAGCCGGCGCCGGAGGAGGCGCGCAGCGCGGCCGGCCGCTGGCTGGCAGAGCCGCCTTGCGCCGACGCCGGCTACCTCGAGCTCCTGCGCCAGACGCCCGCGGTGCTCGGCGCCTTCTGGCTCCTGGACGAGGGACCGCGGCAATTGATCGGCGAGCACACTCGCCGCACCGTCGAGGGCATGGCCCGCTTCGTCCGGCGCGCCACCGCCGGCGGCGACCTCGAGCTCACCGATCTCGAGGACCTCAAGGGCTACTGCTACGTGGTGGCCGGCATCGTCGGCGAGATGCTGACCGAGCTCTTCCTGATCGGTCGCCGAGCCCTCGCGCCGGTGCGCAGCTTCCTGCGCCAGCGCTCCGCCAGCTTCGGCGAGGCGCTGCAACTGGTCAACATCATCAAGGACTCGCTGGCCGACGCCGGCCACGGCCGCCGCTTCCTGCCCCCCGGCAGCAATCTGGCCGAAGTCGTCACGCTCGCCCGCCAGGACCTGCAGGTGGCGATGCGCTACACGCTCAGCTTGCAGCGCGCCGGCGCTCCGCGCGGCATCGTCGCCTTCGCCGCCCTCCCGGTGCGGCTGGCGCAGGCGACCCTCGACCTGATCGAGCAGCGGGGCCCCGGCGTGAAGCTCAGCCGCCCGGAGGTCTCGCGTATCGTCGCGGCCCTGGACCTCGCCCTCGACCAGGGGCTGCCCGCCGTCTAGGCCGCCGCGCCGATCGCGCCCGTCGCGGGCGTATTGCCAGCTCGTCGCGGCCGCCTCGCCAGCTCGTCGGGGGGAGCCTTGGCCAGCTCGTCGCCGGCGGCAGAGGGGCGCAGCAGCTGCTCAAAAAACCTTTCTATAACGCCCTCCGAACATGGCGGGGGCCCCAGGAAGGTGTTACCATCCATCCACTTTGCAGCGGCAGCTCTCCGTCACTCGGCGGCACTCGGCGGCTCTCGCCGTCGCTCGCCGTCACTCGGCGTCGCTCGCCGCCGCTCGCCGCTGCTCGCCCGCATGGGTGATTTGAATTGTTTTTGATCCGGCTGTCGCCTGCTGACGGACGCGCCGGTCTTCATTCGGAGGGAGCACCATGGCGTACCACGGCGAGGCGCCGCGCGGCGGCGCTCTGCGGCGGCGAGACTTCCTGGCAATCGGCTCGTTGGCGGCCCTGACGCCGCTGCTGCCGCGCGCCGCGGCCGGGTCCAGCCTGACCGGCGAGGCGGCGGCTCCGGCAACCGCGGGTGCGGGCGGCACCGCGCCGGCCGCGATCCGGACGCTGCCGCTCTCGATCGGCTATCTCGAGGGTAGCGAGCTGCTCAGCAACCTGCGCAAACTGCAGCCCGACCTGACCGTGCTGACGGTCCAGCGCCGCGGCAGCACCTTCACCGCCGGCCGGCGCATGCTGCCCGCTCACAGCTTCCCCTCGGGCGATCCGGCGCTGGTGGGCGGCGCGGTGCGCATGACGATTCACGACTTGTACCCGCGCCGGCTGCCCGACGGCCCAGGAGCCGAGCGGTGGCCGCAGGCGATCGATCTCGACGTCATGGTGCCGATCCTCGACCCGCCGGCCGGGAGCACGGCGCGTTTCCAGGCCTGGAGCTATCGCCGCCTGCCGGCCGAGGACCGCAGCGCGCGGGTCAGCTTCGTGCTCTGGCCGGACTGGTACAGCGACCTGGGCGTGATCATGAGGGTCGTGCCGGGAGGCGCCGGCAGCCAGCCGCACCTGTTGCAGACCCGCTTCACCCTCGGCGCGGACCACGGCCGCCCGCGGCTGCTCAAGGGCGTCTACCTGCTGGGCGTGGCGCCGGGGGCCTGGGAGGACGATCTCGAGCTGCCCGACGACCCGGCGCAGCTGCCTCCCGAGCAGCTGTCCGTGCTGATGACGATCGAGCCCGTGGGCCTGAGGCGCGGTTAGCGTCAGCCCTCAACTGCCGCCCCGCGGCCCTGCCGCAGCCTGCTGTCGTAGGATTGTCGAAGATGAAGGCGACGACAGGCGCCGACTCCTATAAGCGGATCTACGCGGTGGTGCGCCGCATCCCGCATGGCCGCGTCGCCACCTACGGCCAGGTGGCGGCGCTCGCCGGCATGGCCGGACGTGCCCGTCAGGTCGGCTACGCCCTGCACGCCCTGCCCGAAGGCAACCCGCTGCCGTGGCACCGCGTCATCAACGCGCGCGGCGAGATCAGCCTCCGCGCGGAGCCGGGATGGGAAGGCTTTCAGCGCTTCCTGCTCGAGGAGGAGGACGTCGAGTTCAGCCTCGCCGGCCGCGTCGACCTCGAGCGCTTCGGCTGGCAGCCCGGCACCCGGCCGCGGCGCCGGAGCCGGCGCCGGCGCCGGAAAACGACGACAGCCTGAAACCTTGCCCTCGAGCTTTTCGTCTGGAGATCAGGACCAAGGACCGGGAGCAGGAGGCCGAGATGAGCATTGGCGGATGGCAGTTGGCAGCGATGGTCGTGGCCGGGCTCGGTGCCATGGCGCTGGCGGCGGCGCCGGCGCAGGGCGCGACCCGGATCGAAAAGCACCTGGAGCTGGCCCCCGGCGGCCAGCTGATCGTCAAGTCGGAGGTCGGCCGCGTCGTGGTACGCGGCGACGCCGCCTCGGGGGCGGCGGTGGTGGTGACCGCGGACCGCGACGACCTCGACAAGGAATACGAGCTGACGTTTACGGCAGCGCCCGGCCAGGCGGCGGTGACCGTCAAGCGCCGCAGCCGCGGCTGGGGCTGGTTCGAGGGATGGCAGCACTGGCGCGGCAGGGTCGAGATCGCGGTGAGCGTGCCGCGCGCCACCGCCGTCACCGTGCATACCAGCGGTGGGCGCATCGAGGTCGCGGGGCTTCAGGGCAACGCCGACCTGGGCAGCTCTGGCGGATCGGTGGTAGCCCACGAGATCGCCGGCAAGCTCGCGGCGCACTCGAGCGGCGGGGCGATCGAGATCCACGACGTGCGCGGCGACCTCCACCTGTCCAGCTCCGGCGGCGGCGTGCATGCCACGGGGGTGCAGGGCGACGTCGAGGCGTGGTCGAGCGGCGGCGGCGTACACCTCGAGCAGGTGGCCGGCAGCGTGCACGCCAGGTCGAGCGGCGGCGGCGTGACCGTCCGCGGCGCCGGCGGCCGCGTGGCGGCGTCGTCCTCCGGCGGACCGGTCAGGGTCAGCTTCGCCGCCGGCAACGCGCACGGCGGCGACATCGACTCGAGCGGCGGCGGCGTCGAGGTCCACGTCGACCCTGCCGTCGGCCTCGACGTCGATGCGGCCTCGTCCGCGGGCTCGGTCGCGTGCGACCTGCCGGTGACGGTCCAGGGCAAGATCTCGGGTCACTCGATCCATGGCGTGCTGCACGGCGGCGGCGAACGGCTGCACGTGCGCTCGAGCGGCGGCGGCATCCGCATCAGCGCGCTCTGATTCCCGGCGGCCGCGGCGCGCGTCCGGCCGCTCCGGCGGCGGCCGGCAGCCCGGCTCGCCTCAGCGTGCGCCGGCGCCGACGATGCGGCGGGTGCGCGGCGCGCGGCGCGGCGGCGCCTTGGGCGTGGGCGGCGTCACGGCGAGCGGCGCTGCGGTGGTGAGCTGCCGCACCACGTGATGGGCCGAGAGGACCGCCCCCTCCTGCCAGCCGCTGAGATACGACACCTGGTCGCCGCAGACGAAGAAGCGCTTGTCGGGAGCGAGCAGCCGGTTGTAGGCCGCCGCATGCTCGGGCTTGCCCCAGTCCCAGTCGGCCCAGCCGCCGAGCTGGTGCGGCACCTGATGCCAGGCGATCGACAGGCCGAGCTCGCTCTTGACGAACTTCAAGAACTCGGGATGCAGCCGCTCGGCCCCTTGCGTGGCGAGCATCAGCCGCTGATCGAGAGGCAGCGCGCCGAACTCGCGCGCCGTGTCGGCATAGTTGTAGGCGCCGGTCAGCACTCCCTTGGCGGAGAAGGTACCCGACGAGGGGTACCAGAATTGGGTGATCGGGTGATCGATCCAGCTGATGCCGCCGTAGATCTGGTGGCGCGGCGACTCCCAGAAGCGCTCCTCGGCCTGCCAGCCGACCTTGGCGGCCGCCTCGAACTTGGGGACCGCGACTGCCCCCTTGAAGTCCGGCGAGAAGGTCTCGTTGTCGATCAGCTTCTTGAGCAGCGGCAGCGGGATGGTGCTGATGCAGTAGTCGGCCTTGCGGGTCTCCCGCGCGCGCCCCTGACCGCGGCGCTCGAAGGTGACCTGGACGCCGCCGTCCGAGCTCTCGATCTTGACCACCTCGACGCCGCGGGTGATGCGTTCGGCGCCGATGGCGCGCTCGAACGCGCGCACCACCCGGTCCATGCCGCCGACCGGCTGGAACATGGTCGCCTGCCATTCGTAGTCCTCGGGCTGGTAGAAGCGATGGTCCCAGAAGCGCGACTTGAGCAGGGACTGAAGCGGCAGCGGCGGTTCGACGTCGCCCGGCTCGACGACCGCCGGCGGCACCCGGTAGCCGGACCGCGTCGAGCCGGCGTAGCGGTAGTGCTCTTCGGGGTCGACGTCGCCGAACACCGCCAGCAGCTGCAGCAGGTCGCGGCGGTCCGCGGCGCTCAGCTCGTCGTCGAGCGCGCGCTTGTCGATGGCCTTGGCCAGCAGCTCCGCGATGTAACCGCGGGTGTCGTTGGCGACCTGCCGGTCGGCAACCGGCTTGCCGGCGAAGGCCTGGTCGGTCTGGAAGAGCGCCGCCCGGTCCTCCATGACGTACACCTCGAGCTCGACGCCGAGCTCCCGGCAGTAGCCGATCAGCGCCTGATGATGGTAGGGGATGCGTCCAGGTCCGGCGTTGAAGTACAAGCCGGCGTCGAAGCGGCAGGTCTGATCGGGAAACCCGGCCTGTTCGATGACGTCGCCGCGGCGCACGGTGAAGCTGCGGCCGCCGATGCGGTCGGCGGCCTCGAGCACCTCCACGTGGTACTCGGCCTTGAGCAGCTCGTGGGTGGCGGTGAGCCCGCCGATGCCGGCGCCCAGCACCAGCACCGACTTGCCGCTGCCCAGGCGCTGCGGCCGCGGCGCCCCCGCGTAGGCCGGCGGCGTGCGCAGCATGCCCAGGGCCACCATGGTCTCGTAGACCGCCGCCGCTCCTCCGGCGATGCCGACCCTCTCGAGGAAACCTCGCCGCGTCCAGCCGCCGCTCTCCGTCATCGGATCGTCTCCCTGGCCACCCAGGCTCGTCGCCCGGCAGCCTTCCGTCGGCGGATTCTCACACGGGAGCCAAGCTTCCCCTCAGCCCCCGAGGCGCTGCCAGTGGACGACCCGGGTGCCCTGGTCGTCGCGCACTACGTCGGCCAGCACGGTGCGGGCCCTGCCGCCGGTGCGCGCCGTGGCGGTGATCCGGTAGTGCTTGGCGGCGAGGGTCTGGACCTGGCTGCCGATGCTGCCGCCGCCGAAGGGGTGCTCGTCGACACCGCCGGCCTGGCCAGCCGCGAGGCCGGCAAGGGTCTCGGCCACCGCCGCGTCGCAGAGCGCGTTCAGGGTCGTCGCGCGCGCCTCGTCGTGGGCGACCCGCAGCCGCAGTGCCAGCGACATCCCGAGCAGCGAGAGCGCCACCGACAGCAGGAACACGACGAACAGCGCGACGAGCAGCGCGAAGCCGGACTCGGCCGCGGCCGGCGCCGGGCGAGCGCGCCGCGGCCAGCCCGCCGCCGCGGCGCGCGTCACCACGAGGCTCCCAGGCCGGCGCCGCGCGGCGTCAGGATGAGGCTTTCGTGCACCACCTCCCGGGCCGGGGCCCAGAGCGACGGCACCAGCATCAGCGGGCTGCGGCGGGTCCGGCTGCGGCGATAGCGATAGTCGAGGAGCACCACGGTGGGACCACCCAAGGAGCTGGTGACGCAGCGGAACGAGGTCGCCCCGCGCAGCAAGACGGCCGAGCCGAGCAGCGTGCCGTCGGCGGCCAGCACCGAGCGGACCAGGTTGCCGGCGACGAGCTGGTAGATGATCGGACCCGGCGGCCGGCCGGCGAGCTCGAGAAAGGCGCAGGAGAGGTCCGGGTTCTGCGCGGCGACAGCGCTGGCGGCACCCTGGACGTCGGCGCGCAGTCGGGTGGCGAGCAGCGCCGCCGGCGGATCGAGCGCTTCGCGCCCGGCATCGACCAGCATCTGCTGCGCCTCCCCCAGGAGCTCCGCCGCGATGGTCACGGCGACCACCAGCAGCAGCATCGACACCACCAGCTCGATGAGGGTGAAGCCCATTTCTCGGCGGGGGCGGCGGGGGCGCCGGGCCCCCCCGGAATCGACGGCTTCGGCACGCTCGCCCGCGAGAGCGTTCGTGCCCGTCATGGCAGCCCCCCGGCCGGACGCCAGATCATCGTCTGCAGCCGGCGCCGTTGGAGGTGCCCAAGGACCGTGTACCTCGCCACCAGCACGACGCGAAAAAGATCAGGGGGCCCTGCCGGAGTCACGGCGACCGCCACCTTCAGGTCCGGCGCCGGCGAGCCGGCCACGAACGAGCCGACGGACCAGCCGACGTCGGGGGTCGAGCGCACGGGGATGAGGCCGGCGCGCATCTCCTCCAGAGTCCATTCCATGACTTGCACCGCCTGGCGCTCGGCGTCGATCCGCCGCACCACGCGCGGCTGCTGCAGCACCAGCGCCATGCCCGCGAGCATGGCGACGGTCAGTATCCAGAGCGCCACGGCGACCTCGACCAGGCTGAAACCGCGCTGCCGGCAAGGTCCCGTCGCGCTCGGCCCGGCCGCGGCCCGCGCCCGGGCCGGGGAGCACAGTCCGGAGACCGGCGCTGCGATTTGATGCGGGTTCGCGGCCGCCATCGCCATCAGCCTACCTGAACGGCGAGAGTGGAGTGTGCCCCACCCCCCAAACGCCAGGCGGACGGCCGATGGGCTCAGGCGGGCTGGCGGCTCGGCTCAGGCGGCTGGCGGCGCGCCCTGCAGGAAGCGCACCGCCTCGGCGACGCAGCGCTCGTCGCGCAAGATCCGCAGGTGCCCGAGACCCTCGGTGCGGCGCAGCGCCGCTCCCGGCCAGCGGCTCGCCAGCTCGGCGCCTTCGCCGAAGGCCAGCTCGCGGTCGTCGGCGTCGTGCAGGACCAGCAGCGGCGTGGTCATCCGCGGCGCCAGGTCGAACGGCGCGATGCCGTCGAAGCGCACCCCGAGCCAGCTCTCCGCGGCGCGCAACAGGCGCCGCCAGACCTCGTCGGAGACTCCGACGCCGGCGCGGAAGCGCGCCCAGAAGGAGTCGAACCGCGCCGGCGGAGCGAAGAAGACGGCGCGCCCGGCCGCCAGGCCGCGCGACATCGCGTAGGTGCTGGCGGCGGCGCCGAAGGAATGCGCCGCCAGCCCATCCACCGGCTTCCAGAGCGCCGCGGTGCGCTCGAGGGCGGCGGCGAAGTGCACCAGTGACGACAGGCCGCCCGCGGACTCGCCATGCCCCGGCAGGTCGACGGCCACGGCCCGGAATCCCGCAGCGACCGCCGGCTCGACCAGCGCGGTCATCTGGCCGGAGTGACCGCCCCAGCCGTGGACGAGCAGCAGCGTCGGCCCCTCGCCCCAGACACGGCCGACGACCCGCTGGCCCATGGCGGTTACCTCGAAGCGTTCACCCCGCGCCAGCACTTCGCGCTCCTCGGCACGGACCGGGGCCCGCGGCGGCGTGAAGAAGAGCCGCTGCGCCAGCCGAGCGGCGGCGCCGGGAGCCACGGCGCCGGTCACCCGGAAACCGGCGCGGAACCAGGATGGGACCCGCACCGGCCGCAAACGATCGGTCGTGCTATTTTGAGGCAAAGGCACTGCGATCACGTTGTCGGTTGTGTGCATGCGACCCTCCTAGAAAAGAAAACGGTGGTCGAAGCGAAGGGGAGGGGGCGTCCCCTTCCCCCCCGGAGGGGTGGGAAGGGGAACGAGGGGTTGCGGGGGGAGACCCATAGACGCTTCGAGTAGTCCTCGAACACCCCATACTGGCACCTGTTTCATGGCACGGGATCGGTGGAGGCGTTGGAAACTCAGGAGAGATTCGTCTAGTGATGCCGGCGCGGCGTCTCGGCAGCGGGGCGCCGGCTGCGGGCGACGAGCGCCCGGAAGGCGGTGCGCGCTCGCTG
>DASZHY010000619.1:0-6611 GCA_035949675.1 Thermoanaerobaculia bacterium | reverse complement strand
TCACGTTGGCCGTCAGGTCCGTCCACCCGCCGCCCACACCGCGCACCTGGGCCTGCCCGCCGAGGCGGCCCTCGGTTCCCACCTCCCATGCGACGCGGGTCACCTCGCCCGCGAACGCGTTGAGCTGGTCGACCATCGTGTTGACGGTGTTCTTGAGCTCGAGGATCTCGCCCTGGCCGACGACGGTGATCTTCTTGCTCAGGTCTCCGTTGGCGACGGCCGTCGTCACCTGGGCGATGTTGCGGACCTGGTCCGTCAGGTTGCCGGCCATCAGGTTGACGTTGTCGGTGAGGTCCTTCCACGTGCCGCCGACGTCTTTCACGTCGGCCTGGCCACCGAGCTTGCCCTCGGTGCCCACCTCGCGGGCGACGCGCGTCACCTCCGAGGCGAACGAGGCCAGCTGGTCCACCATGGTGTTGACGGTCTTGGCGGTGCGCAGGAACTGGCCTTCGAGGGGCCGGCCCTCGGCCGTCTCGAGCGCCATGGTCTGGGACAGGTCGCCCTTGGCCACCGCCCCGATGACGCGCGCCGTCTCGCGGGTGGGATGGACCAGGTCGCTGATCAGGTTGTTGACCGACTCGACCGACGCCGACCAGGCGCCGCGCACGTCGCCGAGCGAAGCGCGCTGGGAGATCTTGCCCTCGGTGCCGACCACCCGGCTCAGCCGCTCGAGCTCGCTGGCCATCCGCTGGTTGATCTGCACCACCTCGTTGAAGGTGTCGGCGATCTTGCCGTCGACGCCGGTCCAGTCCTCCGGCAGGCGGGCCTCGAAGTCGCCGCGCTTGAACTGGGTGAGGGCCGTCAGCAAGCGGCGGCGATCGAAGCCGGTGGTGGGTTCCGAGCGGGAGGCGCGGGAGATGCGGCTCAGTACTTGCTTGCGCATTACCGGGCCGTTGCGGCCCGCCGCTGGGGTCGTCACCGATTCGCTCATCGTCAAGATTCCTTTCGAGGTCGCGGCTCCGATCGTCGCCAGTCGCGACACTCCTTGCTGGTCGCCGGCAGCGAGCCGGCAGGTAAAAATGGGAACCGCGGCCGCGGGCCATGGCAGGAATTGACCTCTGCCACGAGCCCAGCCGCCGGCCGCTTGGCCTGCACCGGTCCCTCTAAGCGCACCCCCATTGCTCGAGGGCCCAGGGAGGAGGGCGGCGGTTGGGAGCTGCGACCTGTCGCCTGATGCACTGTTTCGCCTGAGGCCCGGGTTTTCCGAGTTCAGGAGATGCAAGAATCTCGCCTGCGCTAGGGTCTGCGAGGCGCCCGTGCGCGCAGGCTCCGTAGCGCCCGGTTTCAGAGGTGGAGAACCCGGCGAGGCGGCCGGCGGCACGGGGCACGGGGGCCGTGCCGGATTGCCGGCGCCCGGCCGCGATCAGGGTCTAGAGAGGAGGGGGTTGAGGCGGTCAGCCGCGGTCGCGCAGCACCGAGTCCAGCGAGTGGATGAGGTCCTCGGCGGGCGCCAGGCCGAAGACCTTCTTCCACAGGCCTGCCGGCTCGTTGCCGAGGATCAGCAGGTTCGAGTGCGCCTCTTTCGGGCCGGCGTAGCTTCCGAGCTTGTAGAGCGCCCAATCCAGGTTGGCCTTCTTGCCGGTGAGGAAGAACCAGCCGGGCCTGGCGCCCAGGTTCGCGGCGTACTGCTTCAGGTGCGCCGGCGTATCGGTCTGCGGATCGACCGTGAAGGAGAGCAGGTAGACGTCCTTGCCCAGCCGTTCCCCGAGCCACAGCTGCAGCGCCGCCAGCTTTTCGGCCAGGATCGGGCAGGAGCCGGTGCAGGAAGTGAAGAAGGCGGCGGCGACCACGATCTTGCCCTGCAGCAGGTCGCTGTAGAGGCGCCGGGTCCGCCCCTCCTGGTCCACCAGCTCGACGTCGGTGAAGTACTTGCGAGCCGGCGACATCGAGCCCACCGGCGGCGGCAGGGCCGGTGCCGGCGGCGGCGTCCGCGCCCGCTCCGTCCAGGCAGCCGCAGCCGCCACCCCCGGGTCCAGCGCCTCGACCACCGCGGCGTCCGAGCCTTTGCCGGCCTGCGGGCGCCCGCCCGAACCGCTGGCGTCCGCCGCCGGCGCCGCCGCGGCCGCCCGTGCCACCGCCCCGGAGAGCGCCAGGAGCGCCAGCAGCGCCAGCCAGCGCGCCAGCCTGCCGGCCAAGCCCATCAGGCCCCGAGAGCGTCGGGCGGCGAAACGAGCGCCGATGACCGGCGAGGGGGGCTGAACGGCAAAGCTCATGAGGACAGTCCTCCCTGCCTACCCTCGCAGTAACGTCTCGAAAGGGGGTCCGAATATACCACAGGGCCAGGCGCATTCCGTGGAGCTGCCTGGGAGCCCCAACCCGATCCGGGCGTGGCCGCCCGTCCCCTCCCTTTCAGGTCTAGCGAGTGCGCCTGGCGGTCGCCACCTTTGGCTTTGCTTTCCCTTTCGACTTCGCCTTGGGCGGGAGCTGCCGCGTGTAGGCGAGGGCGCTTGACATGACGCGAGGGGTCATCCTCCGGCCCGTCACCTGGCGGCGGATGCCTGGTCCCGGCGGTCGCGCGAACGCAGCCAATCGATCTCCCAGTTGTAGTCGCACGGCCCGCCCTCCCAGCCGGGCAACGTCGCGCCGCCATCTACAGCCACCCCCTGGCTCGCGAGTCGCGCGACCAGGGCCGTGACGGGCTCTCGCGCCAATAACGGCAGCGCCGGCGCTGCGGAGAGCGGCCGACCGTCAGGACGATAGAAGCGCGCTTCGCCGTCGGGCGCCAGCTCCATCGAGAATCCCTCCTCGTGCACCGCGCGATGGTGACGGCGGCAGAGCAGCAGCGTGTTTGCGAGGCTGGTTTTGCCGCCATCCGCCCAGGGCTCCACGTGGTGGGCGTCGCACAACTTCAGACCGCAGCCCGGGAACCGGCAGCCGCCGTCGCGATGCTCGAGGGCACGCCGCAGGCCAGGCGAGATGGCCCGGGTGCGGCGGCCGACGTCGAGCACCCGGCCGTCCGCGGCGTGCCGCATCACCACCCGTGCCGAGTCGCAGGCCAGCCGCCGGGACGTTTCCGCGGAAACGCGGGTGCCGTCCCCGAGCCAGGACGAACCGCCCTCGCCGCTCTCGCCGGCCTCACAGCCGGCCGCCAGCACCTCTGCGTCCACGTGCACCACCACCTGATAGCGGTCGCCGCGACTGCCGGGATCGAGGCTCGAGGCGAGGGCGCTCTCGGCCACCAGGCCCAGGGCATCGGCGCGGCGTTGCTCCGCGGAAGTCTCCTCGGTCACCGCCTGCGCCGCGGCGGACGGCTGGCCGCGGCGTGGCCCGTAGAGCGCCTCGACGCCGGCGTCCAGGGCGCGCAGCAGCGCCGCGCCGGCCTCCGGCGCCAGGCGTGCCGTCACCACCACCATGCCGTCCTCGTCGGTGTAGGCGCGCAGGTACCGCGCGGCGTGGTTGCGCTTCTCGCCAACCCCCGCGGCGAGCCGGTCGACGAGACGCATGCCGCGGACCAGCTTCTCGACGTGAGCTGCAGTTCCCGCACGCCCGAAGCTCAGCAGGTCCTGCTCGTTGGCCGGCGTGGCGATGCGGGTGAGAGCGCGGACCTTCGAGTAGGAGATCTCGCCGCGGCGCATGGCCGCGGAGAGCAGCGGCAGCGCGCCGAGCGCGCGCGCCACGCGCATCTTCTCGCGTGCTGCGCCGGGGTCGAGCCCCACGCGCCAGCACAGCCAGTGCGCGCACGAGCGGAACCCGCAGTTCCACCCGCCGCGCTCGTCGAAGTCGCGCAGCATCGCCAGCAGCTCGTAGGTGGCGGCCGAGATCTGCGCCGCCAGCTCCGCGATGCGCTCGCCGAGCTCCTCGAGATTCGCCTCCCCACCCCTCGCCGAGATATCGTGGCCTGCCTCATGAACCGGTTCGCAAATGGCCATCTTCCTCCCTCCTCACAACCATTGTAAACCCATGAATTTTCAGCTCGTTGGCGGCCGCAGGAAGGCCGATTGGCGGTCGTCGCAGGGGTCCGTGAGGCTCGCCGCGAGAACGGGTCCGTGTGCCCCGCTCGCAGGCCAACCGCTGCCCATCGTGCACGGACCTGAGAATATTCATGAAGGGGTCCGAAAAAGCCTGTCAAGAGGGTCGGCGCGCGACCTTAGCGGAGCGGCTGACCTTGAACAGATGGTGGAAGAGTTGCGCGGCGGCTACCCTAAGCGTTGAGGCGCCAATGCCTCGTTGAACTCTGCCAGGTCATCGGAGTTCCAGGTCATGTAGCGAGCCAGTCTGCGTCGCCGCTCGTCCACACTGACGGCGGCGGTGAGGATCTCGAGCACCGTAGCGTTCACGCTCTGGTCTCTCGCTCGGCTGAGGCACTTCAACCTGTGCTCAACCTCCTCCGACACCCCGCGAATCGTGAGTTGCCTACCCATGACGCTGTCGCGAAGCTTTTCCGATCAATGCGGCGGAGAGGCTGGGTGGACCGCGGGCGCGGGCGCCTGGGCCCGAACGGGTGCGGCGGGCCAGGCGAGGTGGTTCGCGGCCGCGGTTGCCGCGAGGTCGACCTCGGAGGCCTTTATCGACACCAGCGTGCCGCGCTCGTCGGTGAAGCGTACGGTGCCGCCGGCGAGCTGCGGCTGGCTCCGCGCCGCGAGGGAGGCGCCGCCGCGCAGGATCACCCGGTGCTGCTCGGGGCCCGCCTGCCTTCCCGGAACCGCGGCGTGCGCAACCGGACCTTCGCGGACCAACGGACCGCGGAACCAGCTACTCCCTGGCACGGGAGCCTCGACGCCTGATCCCCACCCGGTCCCCGGGTAGTGCGGGGCCCACTCCTGGGTCATCGTCGGCAGAGATCCGGACGTGGGCCGCACGACCGGCGGGGCCGCGGCCGGCGTCGCGGCGGGCGCCGCGGCCGGCGGCGCTGTGGCGGGTGCCGCGGCCGGCGCTGCGGCGGGTGCCGCGGCCGGAGCAGCCGCCGGCGCGGCGGTCGCGGCGGCAGGGAAGGACGGCATCGCCGCCGGTGCCACGGCCCGCGCCGCCTGCCCACGTGGCGCCCAACGGGCCCGCGCCGCCGGCGGCAGCAACGCCACGAACAGCAACGCGACGGCAAAGGTCCGCAAGCCCTTCGTCGTTCCCTGCACCGCCGTGATCCCCATCTTCACCGCGGAGGCGCCGCACGAGGAGGCTTGGAAGCCGCCGGCGGCCGGCGGGCGTGCCAGTCGAGAGCGTTCGCCGCGGCGGTCGCCTGCAGGTCGACCTCGGACGCGCGCAGCGACACCAGCAGCCCACGCGGGGTCGCGAAACGGACGGTGTCGCCGGCAAGCTGCGGCGCCGCGCGCGCCGGGAGGACGACGCCGTCGCGCAGGATCACCTTGTACTCGACGGCTGGCGCCGGTATGCCCCCGTGCATGTCGTGCGCCGACATCCCATCCAGCCTGACCCAGAGGCCGTCAGTCCTGTCGGTGGGATAGATGTAGAACGGCATCGGCATGGGATAGGTCCAGCTGCTGTAAAGCGAAGGATTGCCGCGGCGCGCCGGTGGATCGGGAAGCGGGACCGGGACCCCGGTCAAGCCTGCTTTGCCGGTTGGCGGTGAGAACGGCGGCAGAGGGATCGGAGGAGGACCCGTCGAAGGTGGCGCCGGTTGCGGATCGAGCCGGCTCTCGCTCTGAGCAAGTGCTGACCCGGCCAGCAGCGCCGACGCCAGAAAAACCGCGAGGGACAGGTGAAGAGGCTTCACCAGATGTCTCTCCTTCCTTGCATCCTGAGTATTCGATTGTAAACGGACGATCTCCCTTTGGCAAGCGCGGACTGACGCGGCGCACGTGACGTACAGCTCTCCCGCCTCCGCTAACCGCGCCGGCGGCCGCTCGGACCCGCGGGCCTGCCGCGCCCACCCGGGCGGCGCCGCGGGCCGCCGGCGGCGCCACGGCCTCGGCCCGTCCGCGGACCGGGAGCCCCTTCCCGGCGGCCAGCCCGCCGCGGGGCTGGCGAGACGGCGCCTCTGCCACCGCCGGCTCGTCGCGGACCCGGCGAGGCGGCATCCCTACGGCGGTCCGCCGGTCGCGGACCCGGCGAGGCAGCCCGGCGGCCACGGCCAGCCTTGGGACCCGGCGAGGCAGCCCGGCCGCCACGGCCAGCCTTTGAACCCGGCGAGGCAGCCCGGCCGCCGCGGGGTTGCCTGAGGCCGGCAGGCGATGCTCCGCCCGCGGCGTGGCCGCCGCCGGATCGCGGATCGGGCAACGGACTCTCCGGCGGATGCTCCCAGGCCTCCGCACGTCTCTCCGCCGCCCCGGGCTGCCGGCCCCGCCTGCTCTCCTCCCTCTCCGCCCCGGGCGGCCGGCCCCGCCTGCTCTCCTCCCTCTCCGCCCCGGGCTGCCGCCCCCGCCTGCTCTCCTCCCTCTCCGCCCCGGGCTGCCGCCCCCGCCTGCTCTCCTCCCTCTCCGTCCCGGGCGGCCGGCCCCGCCTGCTCTCCTCTCTCTCCGCCCCGGGCGGCCGGCCCCGCCTGCTCTCCTCTCTTCTCGCTCCGCTCGCCTGTCGGGCGGCAGGCGGACCGGCCCGGCGCAGCGCCGCCACCTCCCGCTCGCTCAGCTCGCGCAGCGACCCCACCGGCAGGTCCGGGTCCGAGACCGGTCCGATGGCGATGCGGCGCAGCTTCTGGACCGGATGGCCGATGCGCTGGA
>DASZHY010000618.1:0-2135 GCA_035949675.1 Thermoanaerobaculia bacterium | reverse complement strand
CTATGCCTGCGTCGGCGACGCCTTGCCAGGAACGCGGATTGCGGCGCGATTGGCATACGAATTAACCGAGCGGGCCACTGGTGGCCGCGGCCAGCGCTTCGGCGAGGCCCACGGCCTGCAGCATCGCCGCCGCCTTGCTCTCGGTCTCGCGCTCCTCGGAGAGCGGGTCGGAGTCGGCGACGATGCCGGCGCCGGCGGTGACCGAGGTCTCGCCCGGCCGCACCACCAGCGTGCGGATGGCGATGCAGGTGTCGAGGTCGCCCGAGTACGACAGATAGCCGATGGCGCCGGCGTAGGGACCGCGGGCCTCCGGCTCGAGCTCGTCGATGATCTCCATCGCCCGGATCTTCGGCGCCCCCGAGACGGTCCCCGCCGGAAAACAGGAGAGCAGGGCGTCGAGGCCGTCGCGGCCGCCCGCCAGCTCGGCCTCGACGCTCGACACGATGTGCATGACGTGGCTGTAGCGCTCGACCTCCATGAACGTCGGCACCCGCACGCTGCCCGGCATGGCGACGCGCCCCAGGTCGTTGCGTCCCAGGTCGACCAGCATGACGTGCTCGGCGCATTCCTTGCGGTCGGCCAGCAGGTCCGCCGCCAGGCGGCGGTCGCCCGCCTCGTCCATGCCGCGCGGCCGCGTGCCGGCGATCGGGCGGATGGTGACGTGGCGGCCCGTCTTGCGCACCAGCATCTCCGGCGAGGCGCCGACCAGCGCCACCTCGGGCGCCTCCAGCAGCACCATGTAGGGGCTCGGGTTGACCATCCGCAAGGCGCGGTAGAGCAGCAGCGGCTCGATGCGCCGCGGCACCCGGAAGCGCCGCGCCAGCACCACCTGGAAGATGTCGCCGGCCGCGATGTACTCCTTGGCGGTGCCGACCGCCCGGCGATAGGAGGGTCCGTCGAGGCCCGGCAGCTCGGGGGCGGGCAGCCGCGGCGATTGCCCGGGCATGGCAATGCCGCCACCACCGCCACCACCGCCGCCGTCACCTGCGGCGGTCAGCAGGCGGGAGAGCCGCGCCAGCTCGCGCTCGGCGGCGCCGACGCTGACCTCGCCCTCGATCTCGTTGGCGATCGCCAGCACCCGCTGGTAGGCGTGGTCGAAGATGACCAGGGTGTCGAAGCGCGCCAGCAGCGCGAGGGGGAGATCGAATGGATCCGGCGGGCGGTGCGGCAGCCGCTCGACGAGGCGGATCACGTCGTAACCGAAGTAGCCGACCAGCCCACCGGTGAAGGGGATCGGGCCGGGCTCGGCTGAGATCTCGCCCAGCAGCTGGCGCAGGGCGGCCAGCGGCTCGCCGGGCAGCCGGCGGCGGCGGCCGTCGCGCTCGGCCTCCAGCCGGTCCGGGTAGAGGCGGTAGACCTCGCTCGGGCCGGCGCCGAGGAAGCTGAAGCGGGAGACGTGCTCGCCGCCGCTCACGCTCTCGAAGAGGAAGCGGAAGTCCGAGACCGCCGCCAGCCGCCGGTAGACCGCCAGCGGCGTGAGGCTGTCGGCCAGGAACTCGCGGATGTGAGGGGTCGCGCGGCGGGCCGGCTGCCCTCCCCGCGCGCCTGCCGGCGCCGGCGCGGGTGCAGGCGGCGCCGGGGCCTGCCCGCGCGGCCGGGACGGACTCATGATGCGCTCCTCCCGGGGGAGCCGCCGAAGTGGCGGCGGGCGAGCTCGGCGGCGAGGTCGGCGGGCGGCACGCCGCACTGGAGGAGAAGCACGAGCAGGTGGAACAGGAGATCGCAGCTCTCGCCCACCAGCTCGCCGCGGCGTTCCGGATGCGCGGCGGCGGCGAGCGCCGCCACCACCGTCTCGACCCCCTCCTCCCCCACCTTCTGCGCCACCCGCTCCACCCCGGCGGCGAGCAGGCGGGCGGTGTAGCTGCGCTCCGGATCGGCGCCGCGGCGCGCGCCGAGGACGGCTGCCAGCCAGCCCAGCTCGAGGGCCGCGGCGTTGGGCTCGAAGCAGCTGCGCGTGCCGCGATGACAGGTCGGGCCGGCGGGCAGCGCCCGCACCAGCAGGGCGTCGCCGTCGCAATCGGCCACCACCTCGACCACAGCCAGGGTATTGCCGGAGCTCTCTCCCTTGCGCCACAGCGCCTGGCGCGAGCGGCTGAAGAAGTGGGCCTCGCCGGTCGCCAGGGTCAGCTCCACCG
>DASZHY010000617.1:0-6408 GCA_035949675.1 Thermoanaerobaculia bacterium | reverse complement strand
GGAAGGCCGGGCTGTAATGATCGAGCACCGGGCGCTGGCCCGCGGCGCCCTCCGCGAGCAGGGTGATCTCGTGGCGGCGCTTCGAGAACGCCAGGAAAAGGGCGAGGAAGGTGGTGCACAGTAACAGCCAGCTCGACACCTGCACGCCGATGGCCTCGGCGCCGGCCAGCACCCGCAGCACGAAGAGCAGGCCGATGCACATGACGTCGAGAATGACCATGTGCTTGAACCACAGCGTGTAGAGCAGGTTCAGGAGGAGATAAGCTGCCAGCACCTGTGAGAACCCGCCGCCGAGGCGCAACGCCAGCGCCGCCGCCGCGGCGACCAGCGCCACCACGGCGGCGGCGGCGGCGGGGACCGAGAGGGTGCCCGCGGCCAGCGGGCGCAGGCGCTTCCGTGGATGGCGGCGGTCCTCCTCGCGGTCGCGCAGGTCGTTGACCAGATAGACGGCCGAGGCGGCGCAGCAGAAGGCCAGCAATGCGAGCAGCGCGCGGACGACCGCGGCGGCGTCGCCGAGGCGGCTGCCGAACACCAGCGGCGCCAGCACGAAGAGGTTCTTCGCCCATTGCGAGGGCCGAAGGGAGCGGACCAGGGGTGTGAGCACGCGCGGTATTGTACGGGGGTTACGGGGAAAGCAATGAAAGAGGAGCAGACGGCCGCGGGCGCCGCGGCGGTCGCGCCGGAGCCGCGGCTCGCGCCGCCGGTCGAGGCCGCGGCGGACGCACCGCCGCCGGCCATCGCGCCCGACGAGCAGGGTAGCGCCGCGGAGCAGCGGCGCTCGCGCCGGCGCTTCGCGGTCATCTACGTGCTGCCGCTGATGCTGTTGCTGGCCTGGGTCGCGCTGCCGCTGGTCCGCGGCACCGAGACGCTGTACATGCGCGACGTGCTCAACGCCCACCTGGCGATGAAGGTGTCGCAGGCGCGGGCGCTGCACCAGGGCTACTTTCCGGTGCTCGATCCTTACCGCGGCGGCGGCCAGCCGCTCGCCGGCAACCCGAACGCGGTGCCGTTCTACCCCACCAACGCGCTGTTCCTCTGGGCGTCGCCGCTCTGGGCCCTCAACGCTCACTTCTGGATCCATCTGCTGCTCGCCCCCTTCGCCTGCTTCTGGATGGCGCGGCGCTGGGGCCTGGCGCGGGAGCCGGCCTGGGCGGCGGCGGTCTGCTACACCGCCTCCGGCTTCTTTCTCTCCCACCTGTCGTTCTACAACCTGATCGCCGGGGCGACGCTGGCGCCGGCCCTGGTCGCCGCGTGCCTGGGCTTCGCAGCGCCCGCGCCCGCGCCGGCGCCGCGGCGGGCGCGGTACGCCTGGGCCATCGCGGTCCTGTGGGCGCTGCTGCTGCTGAGCGGCGACCCGCTGATGGCGGCGCTGGCGGGCGGCCTGGCCGGCGTGGCGCTGCTGATCCGCTGGCGGAGCTGGGTGTGGCGCCCGGTCCCGGCGGTCTCGGCGTCGCTTCCTGTCTCGGCGGTCTCGGTGTTCTCGCCGGCGTCGGCGGACGCCGGTGGCGGCCCGGGGCCGGCCGGCGCCGGGCCGCGGTGGCGCCTGGGCCGGCCGGCGTGGGGCGCGCTGGCGCTGCTGGCTGCCGCCTTCGTCTGCGGCACGCTGATCGCGCTGCCACAGATCGTCGAGTTCCTGCGCATCCTGCCGGTCTCGTTCCGCGGCTTCCGCGGCTACACCGGAGACGTGGCGACGATCGCCAGCTGGAACCCCATCCAGGCCGCCGAATGGCTGCTGCCGACGATCTTCGGCCGGCTCGACGTGCGCGTCGCCGGCAACTTCTGGGCCCAGCGTTTCTTCACCGGCGCGCCGCCCCTCTATCCGTCGCTCTATCCGGGGTTGCTGGCCCTGGCGCTGATCGTCGCCGGCGGCTGGCCGCGCGGGCCGCGCAGGGCAGCGGCGTGGTGGGCCTGGGGCGCGGCGGCGGCGGGGCTGTTCTGTTCGCTGGGGCGCTTCAACCCGGCCATGAAGTGGCTCTTCGCGCGGCTGGGGACCGGCGCGCTGCGCTATCCGGTCAAGTTCTGGCTGCCGGTGGCGGTGGGCGGCGCCCTGCTGTGCGGTCTCGGCTTCGAGCGGCTGCTCGACGCCGAGACTGCCCGCGCCGCCGCTCGGCGGTTCCGCTGGGCGCTGGCGGGCCTGGCCCTGCTGCTCGGCACCCTGTGGGGCTTCCTGGGCCTGATGCCGGGGCGGGCCATCTGGATGCTGCGGGTGCTCATCCCCACCGACCGGACGATGGCCTTCGTCGCTTACGAGCGCCTGCGCTGGAGCGGGCTCTGCCTGTTCTCGCTCATCCTCCTCGCGGTCCTGTCGCTGCTCGCCGTGCGCCTGGCGCGGGCCGCGCCGTCGAGCCGCGGCGCCCTGATCTACGGCGGCCTGCTGCTCGCCGCCCACGCCGTGGCCCAGCTGTACCTGTTGCGGCCGCTCTACCCCACCGACGCGGTCACGCCCTACCGCGTACCGCCGCCGGTGATCAGCTGGCTGCCGCTCGGCATGACGATAGCCAACCCCGATTTCGAGCACCTGTTCGGCCCGTCCGGGTTGGCCAGCGGCAAGTACCCGTCGCAGTCGCTGCTGTGGCTCGAGCGCCGCGCCTTCTACGAGATGTTTCCCTTCACCGGCCCGCTCTGGGACCGCCGCTACGAGCTCGACGAGTCGCCCGAGGGGCTCGACACCTACCTCACCCGCCTGGCGCAAGGCAGTCTCAAGGGCGCCACGGACGAGGAGCGCCTGCGTCTGCTGGCCGGCTGGGGCGTCGACCGCCTGCTGATCGAGCGCGCGCTGGCGCCGCTGCCCTCCCATGCCCGGCTGCTGGCGGAGCTGCCGAGCTTCGGTCAGAAGATCCACGTCTACGAGGTGCTGGGCCGGTCGCCCAAGGTCTACCTGGCACGGCGCATCTGGTTCGCGCCTCATCTCAACGCCGCCTACGGGATCATGAAGAGCCCGGAGTTCGAGCCCAGCGCCGACGGGGTGATCGAGGGCAATGGTCCGCCCCGTCTATCCGGCGCCGGCACCGTGCGGGTGCTGCGCCAGGGGCCGGAGAGCCTGGACCTCGACCTCGACGTCGGGCCCGGAGGCTCGCTGCTGGTGGTGCAGCGCGCGCTGCTGATCTACCGCGCCACCATCGACGGCCGGCCGGCGCCGCCGCTCGAGTCCGCCAACCTGCACCGCATCGGCATGCAGGTGCCCGCCGGCCGCCATCGGGTGCGGATGTGGGTGGACCGCACCGTCTTCCACCGCTCGCTGGCGGCGGCGGCCGTCGGCCTGGCGGGGGCGGCCGTGCTCGCCGGCTGGGCCGTCAAGGCCGGCCGGGACGGCCGGCGGCTCCGGCGGCTGCTAAGATAAGCGCCCTGCCATGGCTCCGCTGCGCAAGGTGCTGATCGCCAACCGCGGCGAGATCGCGGTGCGCATCGTCCGCGCCCTGCGCGAGCTGGGGATTCGCAGCGCCGTCATCTACTCGGAACCGGACCGCCAGGGTCTGCCGGTGCTGCTGGCCGACGAGGCGTACCCGATCGGACCGGCACCGTCGCGAGAGAGCTATCTGCGCGGCGAAGCCATCGTGGGCCTGGCCGCCGAGATCGGCGCCGACGCCATCCATCCCGGCTACGGCTTCCTCTCGGAGCGCGCCGAGTTCGCCCGCCTGTGCCGCGACGCCGACCTGATCTTCATCGGCCCGTCGCCCGAGGCAATCGCGGCGATGGGCAGCAAGGTCGAGAGCCGCAGGCTGATGATCGCCGCCGGCGTGCCGGTGGTGCCGGGCGGCTGCGAGGCGCTGGCCGACCTCGCGGCGGCGGAGCGCGCGGCGGCCGAGATCGGCTACCCGGTGATGCTGAAAGCGGCCGCCGGCGGCGGCGGCAAGGGGATGCGGATGATCGCGCGTCCGGAGGACCTCGCCGCCGGGTACCGCGCCGCCCGCTCCGAGGCGGCGGCCAGCTTCGGCGACGACGCCGTCTATCTCGAGCAGCTGCTCGTCGAGCCGCGGCACGTCGAGATCCAGGTGATGGGCGACCTCCATGGGCGCGTCGTCGCGATGGGCGAGCGCGAGTGCTCGCTGCAGCGGCGCCACCAGAAGGTGGTCGAGGAGGCGCCCTCGCCGGTGGTGACGCCGGAGCTGCGCCGGCGCATGGGCGAGGCGGCGGTCGCCGCCGCCGCCGCCGTCGGCTACAGCAACGCCGGCACCGTCGAGTTCCTGCTCGACGCCCAGGGCCGCTTCTACTTCCTCGAGATGAACACCCGCCTGCAGGTCGAGCACCCGGTGACCGAGCTGGTGACCGGCATCGACCTGGTGGCGGCGCAGCTCCGCGTCGCCGCCGGCGAGCCGCTCGGTCCCGAGTTCGACGCGGTGACGCCGCGCGGCCACGCCATCGAGGTGCGGCTCTACGCCGAGGACCCCTTCCAGCGCTTCGCGCCGTCGCCCGGCCGCATCGAGCTGCTGCGGCTGCCCGAGGGCCCGGGCATCCGCAACGACAGCGGCGTCTACGAGGGTTCCGAGGTGTCGATCCATTACGACCCCCTGCTTGCCAAGCTGAGCGTCTGGGCCGCGGACCGGGAGCGGGCGCTGGCGCGGCTCGGGCGGGCGCTGGCCGAGCTGCGGATCGAGGGCATCCGCACGACCGTGCCGCTCTACCGCGCCCTGCTCGCCGACCCCGACTTCCGCGCCGGCCGCCTGGACGTCGGTATGCTCGACCGCAAGCTGGCCGCCGGCGAGCTGCAGGAATCGGAGTCGCGCCGCGGCGCGGAGCCGCCGGACCTGCCGCTTCTGGCGGCCGCCATCGCCCACTACGAGCGTGCCCGGCGCACCACCGCGGCCGGGCCGGGCGTCGGGCCCGCCGCCGCCGGCAGCCGCCGCCAGCGCTGGGCGGCCGTCGGGCGCCGCGAGGCGGTGCGGGGCGGGCCGTGGAGCTGATCGTCGGCAACCAGCGCCTGCGCATCGAGCGCCTGGCGGACGGCGGTTACGAGGTCGTCGTCGGCGAGCGCGAGTACCAGGTCGACGCCGCGCGCCTGCGCGACGGCCTCTACAGCCTGCTGATCGGCGGTGTCCAGCACGAGGTGGCCGTGCGCCGGCGCGACGACGGCTCCTACTGGGTGAGCGATCCGCACGGCGCTGCCGTCGTGGAGGTGGCCGACCCGCTCGCCCATCTCGCCGCGCAGAGCGCCACCGGCAAGGGTGCCCGGCGGCGCCAGCGCGTCACCGCCTACATGCCGGGGAGGGTGGTGGCGTTGCTCGCCGCCGAAGGCCAGGCCGTCAAGGCGGGGCAGGGTGTGCTGGTGCTCGAGGCGATGAAGATGCAGAACGAGATCCTGGCCGAGCACGACGGCACCGTGACCCACATCCTGGTCCAGGCCGGCCAGTCGGTGGACGGCGGCGACCCGCTGTTCGAGCTCGAGTGATCCCGCCCGGCGAGGTGCGGCGGCCGGCGGCGGCGCGGGCGGCCGGGTTGTTGCTGGTCGGCGCCTTTGTTGCGCTGTGCGCCCACGGCTTGCGCTGGGACAGCCCGACCGTCGACGAGTTCGCGCACCTGCCTGCCGGCTACTACTACCTCCGGACCGGCAACTTCGAGCTCTACGACCTCAATCCGCCGCTGCCGCGCGTGTGGAGCGCCCTGCCGCTGCTGGCCGTGGCACCGAGCATCGACACCGGTGCGCGGCTGCGCGACGACGGCTGGTATCCCTGGGTCTTCGCCACCGACTTCATGCGCCGCAACGGCGCGCGGCTCGAGCTCATCTTCCTGCTCGGGCGCCTGCCGGTGGTGGCGCTGGGCGGGTTGCTGCTGCTGCTGGTGTGGCACTGGGCGCGCCGGCTCTACGGCGAGGGGGCCGGCCTGGTCGCGCTGGCCGGCTGCGCTTTCTGTCCCAGCCTCATCGCCCACGCCCATCTCGCGACCACCGACGTCGCCTGCGCGCTAGGCGCGGCCGGCGCGCTCTACCTGGCGCAGCGCTGGATCGAGCGCCCGCGGCTGCCCGGCCTGCTCGCCGCCGGCGTGGCGCTGGGCCTGGCGCAGCTGACCAAGTTCAGCGCCGTGCTGCTCTACCCGGTGCTGCTGCTGCTCGCCGCCGCGGCCCTGGCACGCCAACAGTGGTGGCGAGCGGCGCTCTGGCTCGCGTTGCCGGTACTGGTGAAGGTTACGCCACTGGCGGTGGCGCTTTTGTTCTGCGCGTTGTGGCCGCGCCGGCTGACGGCCCGATTCGTCCTCCTTCTAGGCCTGGGACTCTTGGTGCCGTTTCTAACCAAGTCGCCGGACGCAGTGCTGGGCCACTACGCCGAGTGGGCGCAGCACCTGACGCGTTCCGCCGACGAGCGCTGGCTCGGCTTCCGCGACGGCTGGACAGTTTGGGTCGTGTGCCGCCATTTTATCTTCGGCGAAGCGGGCGAACTGCCGCTGCGCGGCGCCATCGACGCGCCGTGGTATCGC
>DASZHY010000616.1:0-2325 GCA_035949675.1 Thermoanaerobaculia bacterium | reverse complement strand
GGCCTTCCCCGTCTGGCGGAGGCGTGCGGCGAGGAGGGCTTCAACGGTCGTGCGGAGCGCGGCGGGATCGTCAGGGTAGAAGAGCCCGGCAACGGCAGGGGCGCGAACGCGGATCTGAGCGGCCATCAACGGCGGTTTCCTCCTGCCGCCTCTGCTCAAAGGCTAGTGCTCATCGCGGTTTTTCGCAAGGCCGGCGGCGTCCTGCAGCGCCTGGCGGCAGCGGCGCATGGCGCGGTCGCGGTCGGGCAGCGGCAGGCCGTCGAAGACGCCGACCGAGCGCTCGCGGCCGGCGGCCAGCGCCGCGAGGACCTCGCGGTACTGGTGCTCGGCGCGGCCGCGCTGGCCGAGCCGCAGCAGGCAGTCGGCCAGCAGCAGGCGCGCCTGGAAGAGGGAAGGGTCCAGGTACAGGGCGGCGCGATAGGAAGCCGATGCCTCCTCGGCACTGCCGCCGAGATCGTGGAGGAAGCCGTCGAGCAGGTGGCCGGCCGGCTCGGAGGGATCCGCGGCAAGCGCCTCGTCCACCGCCCGCCGGGCGGCCTCGAGCCGGTTGGCCGCCAGCGCGTGGGCGGCGGCGAGCAGCATCTCGAGCGCGCTGCGCGGGCGCGGCGCAGCGGCCACCGCAGGTTCCGGCACCGGCCTCGGCTCCCATGCTGCGGTGGCGGCGCCAGCCGGCCGGGGGTGGGTGGCGATTGCAGCTTGCCGCGCCTTCTGGTCGGCGCTAGTTTGCACTGCCGCGCCGCCCGAGGCATGCGCCGGCGCCCGCGGCGGCCGCGAGCCGCCACCGGGACGCGCTTGCCCGGCGCCGGCCGGCGCCGATTCCGGCTGCGGCGCCGGCACCGGCAGCGTGGCGCTAGACCGGGCGCGGCGGTGACGGTAGCAGTAGCAGGTGCCGAGGTCGACCGCCTCGAGCTCGTCCTGGATCTGCCACAGGGTCTCGGAGGCGCCGAGGAAGAGTACCCCCCTGCGGCTCAGCAGCCGCGTCACGTGCGCCATCGCCCAGCTCTGCAGCGGCCGGCCGAAATAGATCAGCACGTTGCGCAGCAGGATGAGGTCGTACTCGTCGGCCGGCAGCCCGAACGGCGGGCGGGCGAGGTTGAGGGAGCGGTAGTCGATGCGGGAGCGCAGCTCGGACGACAGCTCGAAGAGCTTGCCGCGGCGGCTGAACCAGCGCGCCAGCAGCGGCGGCGGCACCAGCGCGACGGCGCGCTCGCCGTACAGGCCTCGCCGGGCGCCGGCCAGGGCCTCCGCGTCGAGATCGGTGGCCAGGATGCTCCAGTCCCAGCCGTCCAGCAGCGGCTGGGCGGCAAGCAGCATGGCGAGCGTCGCCGGCTCTTCGCCGCGGGCGCACGCCGCCGACCAGATACGCAGGCGCCGGCTGGCGGCCCGGGCGCGCAGCAGGCGCGGCAGCACCTGGCGCTCGATGGCCTCGAACTGCTGCGGTGCGCGGAAGAAATAGGACTCCTTGATGGTGACCAGCGGGACCAGGCTCTCCCACTCCCGCGGCAGCTCGCCGGCGGCCAGGGCGCGCACGTACTCGGCGGTGGTGACGAGACCCGCCGCGTGCGCCCGCCGCTCCGCCACCTCGGCGAGGAAGCCGAACCGGGCCGGCGGCACCAGGTTGCCGGTGCTCTCGGCGACCAGCGCCGCGAGCTGCGCGACCACTGCATGCTTGCCGGTCATCGGCGCCGCTCAGCTGCCCTCGCGCCGCCGCTGCCAGTGACGCGCCAGGGCGCGCGCCAGCTCGCGGGGCGCCAGGGCCCGCTCCGCCGCGCCGCGCTCGAGCGCCACCCGCGGCATGCCGAACACCACCGAGGTCGCCTCGTCCTGCACCAGGGTGAGCGCGCCGGCGCGGCGGAGCGCCGCCAGACCCTCGACGCCGTCGGTGCCCATGCCGGTGAGCAGCACGCCGGCGGACTGCCGCGGGCAGCACTCGGCGCACGACAGAAAGAGCTCGTCGACCGAGGGGCGATGGCCGCGCCGCGCCGGCGTCTCGGCGTCGAGGCGCAGCACGCCGCCGGCGCCCAGCCGCAGGTGAGCGCCGGCAGGGGCCAGCCGGACTGCGCCGTGGCGCGGCAACTCGGCGTCGCGGGCCAGCCGCACGTCGAGCGACAGCTCCTTGTTGAGCCAATCGGCCATCGCCGCCTCGAAGCCGGCGGCGATGTGCTGCACGACCAGGAAGCTCACCGGCGGCTCCGCCGGCACCTCCTCGAGCAGCTCGCGGAGCGCTGCCGGCCCACCGGTCGAGGCGCCGATCGCCACCCAGCGCAGGCCGCCGCCGCCCATGGGGCGGTCGGCGCGGTCGGCCTGGTCGGCGCGGTCAGTGCG
>DASZHY010000615.1:0-11503 GCA_035949675.1 Thermoanaerobaculia bacterium | reverse complement strand
CAGCAGCCGCGCCAGCACCTTGGCGATCTCGGTCTTGCCCACCCCGGCATCGCCTTCGACCAGCAGCGGCCGGCGCATCTCCTTGGCCAGGTACACCGCCGTGGCGACGCTGGCATCGGCGACATAGCCCTGCCGCTCCATGGCCGCCTGCAGCGCCGCGATCTCCGGTTTCAAGCCGCCGCCCCCCGTCTCGGTCTCAAGCCGCTCCCTCCGTCCGCCCCGATCGCAGGCGCGGCAGCTCGCCGGCGGGCTCCGGGGCGGCCGTGAAGCGCTCCGGCGCGGCCAGGAAGCGCTCGCGGCAGCCGCCGCAGCAGAAGTACCAGGTGCGCCCGCCGGCTTCGGCCGTGTGGCGGGCGCCGGCGACCTCGACCGTCATGCCGCAGATCGGATCGACCGCCTCAACCGCCGCGGCAGCGCCGGCCGGCTCGCCCTCCACGCCCGCCTCGCCTACCTCAGCCAGCTCGCCTTGCTCGCCCGCCCGTGGGCGTGTCCACGCCGCACCGGGGTCCGTGCCCGCCGCCGTGCCCCTGGTCGCAGCCGCCACCGAACGCTCGCCGGCAGCCGCCACCGACTCCTCGACGGCTGCCGCCGCCGACTCCTCGCCGGCTGCCGCCATCGACTCTTCGCCGGCTGCCGCCGTCGTGGCATGCCGCCGCGCCACGATCTCGGCCAGCACGCTCACCGCGATCTCCTCCGGGGCCTGCGCCCCGATCGCCACCCCGGCCGGGCTGCGGATCGAGTCCAGGGCGGCCGCCGCGATCCCCCGGGCCAGCAGGCTCCGGCGCACCTGCGCGAACCGCCTGGCGCTCGCCACCACCCCGAGATAGGCAGGCCGCATCGCCAAAGCCGCCCGGATGGCCTCCTCGTCGCGCTCCCCCATCGTCGCCACTACCGCGAAGCAGCCGCCCCGCTGCGGCCCCGCCGCGCCCCGCTGCGGCCCCGGCGGCCCGGACGAGGCGGCGTTGCCGGCGCCGCCCGCGCCAGCCGCGAGGATGGCCGCCAGCTCCGGCGCGGCCAGCTCCGTGACCGTGAGCACCCGGTCGGCCTCGGGAAACAGGGCCGGCTCGGCGGCGGTCAGGGCGGTGTCCACCGCAAAGACCGAGTAACCCATCGCCTTGCCGAGCCGCACCAGCGCCCGGGCGATCGGCGAGACGCCGAAGACCACCAACCGCGATGCCGGCAGGATCGGATCCAGATAGATCTCCACGCTCCCCCCACTGTGGCAGGTCATGGGGAAGACCGCCACCCCCGGCCGCCGCGCCGCCTCGGGGTCCGGCGACAACGCCAGCAGCCGCGGCGTGCCGTCGGCAAGCGCCCGCCGCGCCTCCCGCACCACCGTCGGCTGCGTGCAGCTGCCGCCCAGCCAGCCATGGAACACGCCGGCGGCGGTGATCAGCGCCATGTCGCCCGCCTGCGCCGAGCTGGCGGGCTGGCGGCGCACGACCACGGCCAGCACGAAGGGTTCCTGCCTCCCCGCCAGCTCCGACGCCATGCGCAGCAGCTCGGCATGCATGGGAGTCAGCGCTGTCCCGCGTCAGGGCACGGCGAGCCGAGCGGACCGCCATCCCGCATCCGCGCGTAGTCTTCCGGCACGTCGAGGTCGGCGAGGGTCGCCGCCGGCCAGCGCACCATCTCCGCCTCGGTGCGATGGCGCTTGACCACCTGGCGGCCGCAGCCGCCCCCGGTCATCGCCCGCAGCTCGTCGAAGAGCCGGCGATCGTACAGCATCGGAGGCGCGTTCACCCCCTCGTAATCGGAGATCACCAGCGGCGCCCGCGTCGCGCCGTAGCGCGCCAGCAGCCCGGCGATCATCTCCGCGCTGACCCGCGGCATGTCGGCGAGCAGCACCATGGCCGCCGGCACTCCGGGCGGCAGCGCCGACACGCCGGCCCGAAGCGATGAAGTGATTCCCTGATCGTAATCGGGGTTGATCACCACCTGGCAGGCCAGGCCGTCGAGCTCCTGGCGCGTCCTCTCCGCCTGATGCCCGAGCACCACCAAAAGCGGCGAGAGGCCCCCGGCCAGGGCCCGCCGCGCCGCGCCCCGCAGCACGCTCTCGCCGCCAAGCTCGAACAGCAGCTTGTTGCACCCCATCCGGCTCGAGGTGCCGGCGGCCAGCAGGATGCCGGCGACCGGGCCGGCGCCGGCCTCGGGCTGGCCGGCGGGCGAACCCGTCTCAACCGGCATGGATGGCCTCCCACCGCGCCGACCGGTGGCGCGGTTCCCGCTGGGCGATGAAGGCCAGCAGCTCGGCGACGATGCTGATCGCCACCTGCCGCGGCCCGTCGGCGCCCAGGTCGAGCCCCACCGGGCCGAACACCCGCTCCCGCACCCGCTCCGCGCTGTCCCCGGCACCCTGGATGTCGCGCAGGATGGTCTCCGTGCGCCCGCGAGGCCCCAGCACGCCCACGTAGGGATACCCCGCCGCGAGCAGCCGCCGCACCCATTCGCGGTCGAACGCCAGCGAGTGGGTCTTCACCACCGCCAGCGCGCGCTCCGCCCGGGGCAGCGCCAGGTCCGGGTCCTCGGGCCGCGCCACGACACGGCGCGCCGCCTGGGGGAACCACTCGGGGGCCAGCAGCGCCTGCCGGTGATCGAGCAGGGTCACGCGGAAGCCGGCGTCGGCGGCGTAGGCGACCAGCGGCCGGGCGTCGTCGCCGCCGCCGCAGATGACCAGGTGGGGAGGCGGCGGCAGCACGTCGACGAACACCCGGCGCCCGGCGATCGTATGGACGCCCGAGCGCCCAGCCGCCACCAGGGCGCCGGCACGCTCCGCCACCTGGCGATCGAGCTCCGGCACTCCGAACGAGCCGTGCACGATCCCTGCCGGGTGCCGGAGCTCGAGCGCCAGGGCGGCGCCCGCCTGCACCGCCGCGTGCAAATCTATGGGATCGGCGTGATCGCCAGGGTTGCCTGGAGCCAGCGGCGCCAGGGGAGCCTCCGGAGCCAGGGGAGCCAGGGGAGCCTCCGGAGCCAGCGGAGCCTCCGGCGCCCGGGTATCCAGCACGGTGGCGAGCGCCAGCGCGGCGTCGCCGGCGAACAGCTCCCGCAGCGGCTCCGCGAGCGCCGCCAGCGGCCCCTCGGTCGCCGGCTGCACGAAGACGTCCACCAGCCCGTTGCAGCCCAGGCCGAGTCCCCAAACCACGTCCTCGTCGCCGGTGTTGTAGTGGCGCAGCGAAGGCACGCCGCTGGCGACGACCGCCTGCGCCACTTCGCGCACGTCGGCCTCGAGGCAGCCGCCGCTGACGCTGCCCAGGGTGCCGCCCGACTCTTCGATGAGGAGCTTGGCGCCCGGCCGCCGGTAGGCCGAGCCGACGATCTCGACCACCGTGGCCAGCGCCGCGCGCCGCCCCGCCGCCCTCAGCTCGGCAAGCCGCGCCAGGATCTCGGCAGTCTCTTTCCAGTGGTTCATTCCCGCCGCACCCCGGCTGCCAAAAATACCTCCGGACCGCCGGGGTTTCAATAGCGCAGCGACCTGGCGATCCGCGCGATCTGCCGGCGGTGCACCAGGTCGTGGGCCGCCGCCATGCGCACCATGCCCTTGACGCTCTCCGGGCCGCGCTCGGCGTGCACCGCCACCCGCCGCAGCTCGTCCTCGCCGAGCGACCGCAGCAGCCGCAGGTGCGCCGCGCGCAGCGGCAGCAGCACCGCCAAGGCCGTACCGAGCGTGGCGTCGCGGTAACGCAGCCGCGCCGCCCAGAGGTCCTGGTCGAAGCTTTCGAGGCGCGGCTGGTCGTGGGCCAGCGCCATCCGCACGCGGTAGCCGAAGACCACCTCGGAGTCGGCGAGGTGCTGCACCACCTCGACGATCGACCACTTTCCGGGCGCCTCCGGCCGGCGCAGCGCCCGCCGCGGCACGCCCCGGGTCAAGGACCGCAGCACCGCCGGTTGCTCGGCCAGCACCTCCATGGGCTCGTCGTCCCCGAGCAGCTTGAGCAGCGCCCGCACGTAGCTCTCGCCGGCGGTCGCCGCCGCCCTTGCCGGGTTGGTGAAAACCGACATGTCCCGATCCTCCATCGCCCGCCCATCCTATCGCCGGCACGGGCTCCGGGCTCGGCCGCGCCGCGGCCATCCGGAGAGCGGCCGGGTGGCCGCCGCCGCAGCGCCGAACCGCAGCCTCGCGCCGCCGCGCGCCGTTCTCATAACCATCGTGATATCTATACTTTGCGATAAGCTTCGGCCCTAAACCTGCGGCCCGCGCCGGTTCCCGGAAAGACCCTGCCTTGTGTTAAACTCCCTGCGGAAACCCATGAACCCTGGAAGGTAGGGGGGCTATGGGACGCTGCGAGGGTCCGCGGCATCGGCAACCCGCCGGGTCGAGGACCAGCAAACGCCTTTCGGCGAGCGGCGGCCGAGCCCCGGAGGTAAGTGATGCGCTGGACATGCCTCACCCCGATTCGCCGCCGCCGTTCGGGCCGCCGCTCCTGGCCGCGCCTGCTGGCCGCCCTGCTGCTCGTCGCCGCGCCGTCGCTCCTCGGGGGAGGCAGGGCGCGCGCCGCCAGCACCGGCTCGACCAGCCTGCTGACGCCGCAGGGCGCCGGCGCCGAGGTCCAGTTCGGCGACTACATCACCTCGCACTTCGCCAGCACCTGCACGGGCTGCATCGCCGGTGCCGGCCTGAACACCATCTATCGCTACTACATCGAGGTGCCGTCGGGCCTCTCGCGGCTGCGGGTCCAGATCTTCGACCCCGACATCGGCGCCGGCGATACGGGTGCCGGCGGCATCGAGGCTCCGGCGCAGCGCGACCGTTGCCGCAATGCGAATCCCTGCACCAGTGCCAACTACAACACCAACGCGAAGTACACCTTGATCAATCCCGCCGGCACGACGGTGGCGACCCAGCAGTGCAACGCCGGCGTCGGCACCGGCTTCTGCACCGACAACGCCTGGTCGAGCCTTCTGGACACCACGACGACTCCGATCCCGAACGGCCACTGGGAGCTCGACGTCGACATGAGCACGGCCGTCAATACCGGCGCCACGTTCGACGGCACCGCCGTCGACATCAACGCCTTCGGCATCCGTGCCGACGACGGCGACGCGACCTCCGGCGGCACCGAGATCCCGGTCTACTACCTGGCGCAAAACCAGATCGGCCAGAACCCGCCCGCCACGGGCACCGGCACCAAGAGCTACACCTTCTACCCCTACATCACCTCGGGGTGCTCGTTCAACGAGAACGACTTCGACTTCGACCTCAACAACGGCGGCGCCGGCCAGAACGTCGGCTCGATCAACTTCACCAGCCGCAGCACCAACTTCACGAAGAACCTCGCGGCCACGTCGCTGTCGGCAAACGACGTCTGGAAGACCAACAACGTTGCCGGCTATACGAGCGCCTCCGATGCCACGGATTACGGCATCTGGAAGATGGCGGCCTCGATCTCGAACTACATGGTGGGCACGGCGGTCGACGGCAACTACGCCAACATCTACATCACCACCTCCGGCGCCAGCGGCGCCCCCGCCGACAACGCTCCCACCGCCAACAGTTACCGCGTCTACTTCCCGGCCGACAGCGGCGCCGCGCCGGTCAAGCCCTACATGGAGCAGGAAGCGCGCTACCTTGGCGGCTCGAGCGGCCCCAACCCGCCTACCGTGGGCTCGACGACGATCATCGAGGTCACCGTGCAGGTGGTCAATCCGACCGCCAAGGCGATCACCTTCTCGGCGACCAACCTCGTCACGGTCAACGTCCCGGGCGCCGGCGCGACCTACGGCGGCAATCCTCAGGTGACCCAGGGCTCCGTCGTCACCCAGCCGGCGGTCAACGGCACCGGCAACATCACCTGGAACCCCGGCACCGTGGCGGCCGGTGCCACGGCCCTGCTGGCCTATCAGGTCAACGTCACCCCCACCTCCGCCGGCCAGCTCATCCCGGTGGTCGGCACCGCGGCGTCGGCCAACGGCACCAAGGGCGTGTGGGTCGACGAGACCGGCAACACCACCCAGACCCGCGCCACGCTGACCTTCGGCCCGCTGTGCGAGGTGACGGCGCAGGCGGGCGTGATCAGCGCCGCCGAGGTCGTGGGGCTGCGCGCCACTGCGCCCGGCGCACACGGCAGGGGCGTCGTGGTGGAGTGGCAAACGGTGGGGGAGATCGCCACCGCCGGCTTCGACCTCTACCGCGAGGACCCGGCCACGCGCGACTGGCACAAGGTCAACCGCTCGCTGGTGCCTGGCCTGCCGGGCTCGCCGCAGGGCGGCAACTACTGGGTGATCGACGAAGACGCGCCGGCGAGATCGGCCCTGCCGCTGCACTACGTGGTGGTCGAGACCGAGACCAACGGCGGCACCAGGCACTACCCGTTCCGGGTCATGCTCAAGGAGCGCGACACCACGGCGGCCACGGTGGCCGGCATGGCTGAAGACGGCGTCGCCGCTGACGACGGCAGCGCGGCGGCCTCGGCCGCCGCGGCGGCGGGCCTCGCCGGCACGGGCACGGAAAGCGCAAGCGCCGGACGCACCGCCCGCCGCGACCCGGCGTGGGCGCGGCGCCTCGCCGCGGCCGCTGCCGGCGACACCGCGCCGGCCGGACTCCAGGCGCCGACCCCCAGCTTAGGCCCGGGCGGCGCTTACCCGGCCCTCGAGATCGGCGTGCGCGCCGACGGCATCTACCGCATCGATCCCGCGGTGTACCTCCCGGCGCTCGGCGCCAACAAGACGACGCCGCTGCTGCTCAGCAGCCAGGGGATGCCGGTGGCGTATACCCTGGACCTGACCGGCGGCGTCCTCTTCTACGGCCAGGCCACCACCAGCATCTACTCTCGCGACAACGTCTACTGGCTGAGCAAGGGGCCCGCCATCGTCATGGGCAACGCCTCAGGCGGCAACCCGACCACCGCCGGCAGCCCGACGGCGTCCTTCACCACCTCGGCGCACGCCGAGCAGGAGAGCTTCGCCCTCACCACCGTGCCGGCCGACCCCGACTCCGACTACTGGTACTGGGATTACCTGATCGCCGGCGACCCGGCCAGCGGCGCCAAGAGCTTCAGCGTCGCGGCGCCCAACGCCGCCGCCCCGGCAGGCTCCCTGACCGTCCGCCTGGGGGCCGCGACCATCGGCCCGAACCACGTGCAGGTCAGTCTGAACGGCGTCCCCCTGGGGGACGCCACCTGGTCGGGCGCCGTGCAGAAGACCGCCACCTTCCCTGCCTCCGGCATCATCCCCGGCGGCGCCAACACGGTGCAGCTCACCGCCGTGCTCGACCCGGGCGTCAGCTCGAGCATCACCTATCTCCAGAGCGTGGATACCGGCTACTCGCGCACCTACACGGCGGTCGCCGACGCGCTTGCCTTCACCGGCTCCGGCAATACGCCGGTCACCGTGTCCGGTTTCTCGGGCCCCGGCATCCGCCTCTTCGACGTCACCAACCCGCGCTCCCCGGCGGTGGTCGGCGGCACCCTGATCGACACCGTCGGCGGCCTCTCGCGGGTGACCCTGAAGCCCGCGAGCGCGACGACGCGCTACTTCGCCGCCGGTCCGTCGGCGGTGCAGTCGCCGGCGTGGGTGAAGCCGGTCGGCAACGTCTTCGCGGCGCTGCAGCCGGGCGGCGCGGACTACCTGATCCTCACCACCAGCGACCTCCTCTCGGCGGCCGGCTCGCTCGCCGCTCTGCGCCAGGCCCAGGGCCTGCGCACCGCGGTGGTCGACGTCGCCGACGTGATGAACGGCTTCAACTTCGGCCAGTCGAGCCCGCACGCCATCCAGTCATACCTCAAGTTTGTGCGCGCGTTCTGGAACCCGCAGCCGCGCTACGTGGTGCTGGCAGGGGCCGGCAACTTCGACTACCGCAACAACGACGGCTTCGGCGGCAACCTGGTGCCGCCCGTGATGTCCAGCACCCCGGACGGGCTCTTCGCCGCCGACAACCTCTATTCGGTCGGCAAGGGCAGCGGCGTGCCGGACTTCGCCATCGGCCGCCTGCCGGTGGTGAGCGCCTCCGAGCTCCAGGCCTACGTCGCCAAGGTCGCCGCCTTCGAAGCGACCCCCGGCAACGGCTGGAGCGGCCAGGCGCTGATGCTCGCCGACGAGGTCGGGCCCAACGACGGCCTGACCGACTTCGTCGCCGACACCAACTCCCTGGCCGGCGGCCTGCCCGCCGGCTACACGCCGCAGCTGATCGCGGTGACGCCCTCGGGGATCGCCGGGCAGCGAGCGGCGCTCTTCAGCGGCCTCGCCGCCGGCGCCGGGCTGGTGAACTTCTTCGGCCACGCCGGCCTCGATCGCCTCTCGCCGGAGGGCCTGCTGACCACCGCCGACGTGCCGTCGATGGCCAACGGTCCGCGTCTGCCGCTGCTGACGGCGCTCACCTGCGACGTCAACCGCTTCGACGTGCCCGGCATCAGGCCGCTGGGCGAGCTGCTGACGCTGCAACCCGGCGGCGGCGCGATCGCCGTATGGAGCTCGTCGGGGCTGTCGGTGCACCCGGAAGGCAAGCAGCTGGGGCAAGCGTTCACCTACGCGCTCGCCAATCCGGCCAACCTCCGCCTGGGCGACGCGGTACAGCAAGCGCTGCGCCGCTACGCTGCGATCCCCGGCCTGGCGGAGACCCTGAACCTCTACACGCTCCTGGGAGACCCGGCGATCCTGCTCAAGCCGGTGACCGTGCCTCCCGGCGCGAGCGCGACGTCGACGGTTCGGGAGTAGGAAAGCGGCCGTGGATTTGCGGCCCGGCCCGCGAGCGACCCGCTCGCGGCCGGGCCGGCGCGGTAACCTTCAACGCGGCGCCGAGGCCTGATCGTAGGAGCGCAGCAGGGCGTCGGTGACGTAGGCGCTGAGGCCGGCGCCGAGCACCACGTTCCATAAATAGTGCTGATCGGCACGCAGGCGCTGCCAGCCGGTGATCGTCGGGATGCTGTAGATGATCGCCTTGCCGAGGATCTTCGCCAGCCGCCGGCCGCGGCTGTCGCCGGCCGCGAAGCGGGCGAACCGGTGGTCGAGGACGCGCGCCAGGGCGGCCGTGTTGGTCATGTGGATCGACACCCCGCTGCCGCCGCTGTGGAAGTAGCGGATGGCGCCGCCCGCCTGCGGCCGCTTTTCGGAGACGGCAAAGTTCACGGCTCCCGCCACCCCCTGCGCGACCAGCAGGCTCTCCGCCATCAGCATGCCGGTCCGGCGCACCTCCGGCTCGCCGGCAACCAGGCCGCCCAGGTACAGCGCCGCGGCGGCGCCGTAGCCGACCCGCGTCAGCCCCAGGGTGCCGCCGATCTGGGTCCAGCGGCTGTGGCGATAGAAGGAAGAGCGCAGCACGTCGCGCCGCAGCGCCTCCTTGTCGTGCTCGAGGATCGCCGACGCCCCGGCGAGCGACCCGAGATAGACCAGCTGCCCGGCGTCGCGCGGCCAGACCTCGCGGCGCACGAACAGCGAGAAGGTGCGCCCTGCCGCCCCCGCGTCGCCGCCCAGCGTCGAGAGCAGGCCCGGCCGGTCCGGCGCCGCGACGTCGGCGGCAGTGCCGTCCGGGGCCGCGCCGGGAGTCATCGCCGACGCCTGGCCGGCCCCGACCTCCGCCGCCGGCAGCGCGGGAGCAGCGGCCGCGGCCGGCGCCGCGCCGGGAGCGGCGGCCGCGAACCATAGCAGCGCGCCCAGCACCGGCGAGCACCGCGGCGACTTGGAACGCACCTCGAGCACCCGCGCTTACCCTTCGCGCCGGGGTTCGGAGTCGATCAATCCGTGGCGCAGGGCGTGACCCACCGCCTGGGCGCGGTTGTGCAGATGCAGCTTGTCGAGCAGGTGGCGGACGTGGAACTTGATGGTGTTCTCGGTCACCCCGAGCTGCTTGGCGAGCTTGCGGTTGGAGGTCACGCCCTCGACCAGCAGCTTGAGGATCTCCCGCTCGCGCTCGGTCAAGGGGTCGGGGTCGGTCGCCGGCGCCGCGGCCGCCGCCCTGGGCGGGCGGGCGAATTCCTCGAGCAGCTTGCGGGCGATTGCCGGCGTCAAGGCGGGTTCGCCACGCTCGGTGCGCTCGAGCAGGGCGAAGAAATCCTCGGCGTTGAGGTCCTTGAGCAGGTAGCCCTGGGCGCCGGACTTGATGGCATCGAAGAGTTTGGCGTCCTCGTCGGAAGCGGTCAGGATCACGACCTTGACCGCCGGCAGCTCGGCGCTGATCTGGCGCGTGGCGGCGAGGCCGTCCACCTCGGGCATGGAGAGGTCCATGAGCACGACGTCGGGTTGCAGCCGCCGCGCCAGCTCGCAAGCCTCGCGCCCGTTCTTCGCCTCCCCGACGACCTCGATGCCGCGCGCCTCGAGCAGGCTGCGCAGGCTGTCGCGAAGGGGACCGCTCGCGGCGGCCTCCGGTCCGAGTGCCGTGGCGGCAGGTGGAAAGACCGAAGATCGCATAGAACGGGCACCACCCTACCACGCCGGTGGCGAGCGGGACCCAGCCGAAGATCTGGAGCGCAACGCCGGCAATCCCGGCGACCGCACCGGTCCAGGTCGCCCCCAGCATGGCGGCGCCGGCCAAGATCCGCAGGACTCGCTCGGCGCCCGACAGGTTGCCCCAGCTCGCGGCTGCCCGTTGCCTCGGGAGCGGTCTGGCGCCTGGCGAAATCTCCCGGGGCGGGGGCGGCTCGCTCATGGCGGCACTCTAGGCGCCCGCCGCTGGTGCCGCCGACACCCTGGTGGGTGGCCGCTTGCCGCCGTCGGGTGGAAGGAGGCACCCACCGCTCCCGCCCCTTCGGGCGGCGCTCCTCCCGTCATTCCGCGCTTCGCGATCCACCCTCCCGGGTATGCCGCCGGCGCCGGCCGCGGCGCAGCATTGCTGCCATGACGACCACCAAACATGTCCCATTCGCTCGTCTACCTGCCGGACCTGATCGAAGCCGAGAGCGCCAACCGGCAGCAACGGTTGGAGGAACAGGCTTGGCGGCTCGGCATCCAGCGGGAGGAGCTGGCGGGGCTAACCGCGATCGAGGGCACGCCCCACCGCGTCCTTCAGGAGACAGCGGCCAGTGCCGGCGCCAGCCTGATCGTGGTCGGCGCGGCGGAGAGCTGGAGCCGCCTGTCCAAGCTGCTAGGATCGACCGCTGACCGGGTCGTACGCGCCGCAGCCTGCCCGGTGATGGCGGTGCGCGGCGAGCTCGAGTGCCGCTGCGGCGGGTGTTGATCGCGTCAGCCGGCGGTGCTGAGAAGTGCTGGCAAACGATCCACGAGGCCGGCGGCAGCGCGCCAGCCGGCGCTAGCGGAGGTGAGACCGATGAGAAGCGGCGGCACTCCAGACACCCACGCGACCAGCGCCCCGTCGCCCGGTCAGGCGGTCCCGCCCGCCGAGGCCCCGCCGGCGCCCCACGCCGCGGCGATAGGACCGCTCTTGCCGAGCACCAGGCGATCCTTCTTTGGCGTGCTGGTCGGCTCGATCAGTGCCGTGGTGGGGGCGATGATGGCGGTGCCGCTGGTGCGTTTCGCCCTGCACCCGGTGCTGCACGGCGGCGGCGGCGCCGATTGGTTCGCGCTCGGCAGCCCCGAGGAGTTTGCCGCCGCCGCCGAGCCGGTGCGCGCCGAG
>DASZHY010000614.1:0-5830 GCA_035949675.1 Thermoanaerobaculia bacterium | reverse complement strand
ACCCGGCCCGTCTCGGCCTCGATGGCGAGGCCGTGCAGCCAGCTGTAGGGCACGATTCCCTGCGTGAACGCCGTCGCGGTCTGATGGGTGGCGCCGATGCCGTACCCCTCGAGGCCGGCATCCGGCAGGATCTCCCACGGGGCCATGAAGGGCAAGGTGAGGCGCGACCCGACGTCGGACGTGCTGGCCGCCCTGCCGCGGAAGGCCGAGACGGCGTCCCCGCCCACCGAGCCGATGAGGATGGCGAGCATCGCCACGCCGATCAGCAGGCGCCCGAACGTCGCGCCTCCCTGGCCGCCGCGCATCACGGCAAGCCACCAGTAGACGGGGAAGAGCAGCACCAGCATGAAGACAGGGCCGCGCGACCCGGTCATCAGCATGCCCAGCATGGCCATGCCGAGGGCGGCGTAGATGCCGAGGCTGCCGCGCAGGCGCCAGCGCGTCACCGCCAGGTATGCCAGCACGATGATGGTGATGGCGACCAGATAGGAGCCATAGCCGGTGATGTAGGAGAAGGTGGCGGTGACGCGCACGAACTCCGACGAGCCGAAGGTCGAGATATAGGCACCGGTCGTGGCCTCGGCGGTGCGGGCGTAGGTGTTGAGGGGGCTCGACGCAGGGCTGAAGAACTGCGCCACCGCGAGCATGCCGACCGGAATGGAGAGCAAGATGTAGCGGCGCAGGAAGCGCAGCAGGTCGCGGTCGGTGGGAAAGGCCGCCGGCAGCACGAAGAGGACGGGCACGTAGAGGAAGTAGGCCTTGAAGCCGAATGCCCCGACCATGAGGTTGGGGAGCTTGGGGTTGAAGATCTCGAGCACTCCGAGGATCGCGCCCAGGGCAAGTGCGCTGTAGAGGATGGGGAGAGCCAGCGGCCGGTACCGCAGCTCCGCCCGTTGCCGCAAGAAGCCGGCGTAGGCCGCCACCAGGATGAGGTCCTTGCCGAGATAGACCAGGTCCTGAGCGCCCGGCAAGAGCCACTTGCGGATCGCCCCTTCGACGACCAGGAGCACCATGGCGACCAGCAACGCCTGGCGCCACCGAAAGGCCGACCAGAGGGCGACCCCGGCTCCGGCGGCGAGGAGGAGGAGGCGGAGGTCCATGTCAGCTCGCGGCGCGCCCCGCGTGCCGTGCTTGCCGGCGCGCCGCCACGCCGTCCTCCAGCACCTCGAGATAGAGACGGGCGATCCCCGCGCTGGCGTGCCTGGCCAGGTGCTCGGGCGCCCTGGCGCGCAGCGCCGCCGCCTGCTCGGGTTGGCGGAGCAGCTCGTCCAGCACCGCGGCGAGCTCCTCCACGCTGCCGTTGCGAAAGGTGCGGCCGCAAGGGCCGATGGCTTCCGGCAGGCCGCCTCCCGACGAGCCAACCGCCACGCAGCCGCAGGCGATCCCCTCGAGGGCGGCGACGCCGAACGGCTCTTCATAGCGCGAGGGCATGACCAGGATGCGGTGCCGGTTGAGCAGCGACACCAGCTCGCTGTTGGTGCGCGTGCCCAGGAAGTCGATCTGATCCGCTACGCCCAGGCGGGCCGCCTGCTGCTCGAGAGCCGGCTGCTCGCCGCCGCCGCCAACCACCGTGAGGCGCGGCCTGAGGCCGCGGCGAGCGAGCTGCGCCAGCGCCGCGATCAGCAGATCGACTCCTTTGTCCGAAACCAGCCGCCCGAGGAAGATGAGCTCGCGGTCGCGCGCCATCTCGGGCAGGACGCGAAAGAGGTCGTCACGATAGGCATTGGGAATGATGAAGGAGGGAGATTCGAGATGCGCCGCCATCGCCGTGCTCACCGAGATGGAGACCGCGGCGTAGCGCAGCAGGAAGCGCTTGAGGCGGTCTTGCCACGCGATGCGCCCGTCGCTGCGGCAATACCAGCTATGGTGCGACACCGCCCACGGACGCCGCACGAGGAGCAGCGGCCAGAGCCCGCGCAGGCTGACGTTTGCCTGGAAGAAGACGTCGCAGGAGCGTACCGCGCGCAGCAGCGCCACCGGCCCCGGACACCGGAGCACCTGGAAGCCGAAACCGTCGGCGTCCTTGGCGGCGGTCCGTGTCACCACCGTCACCTCCTGGCCGAGGCGCGTCAAGCAGTCGGCGAGCAGGGCCTGACCGATCTCGAGGCCGCCGATGCGCGGCAGGAAGGCGGGCGAGTAGAGCAGGATCTTCATGCTTGCCGCCCCGCGAGCGGTCGATCGGGCATTGGCGGCGCAGCGCTCCGCCGGCCGGCGCCGGTGCCGGCCGGCTCTCCAGCGCCCGGGCCGGCGAGCAAGGCGGCGTAGCGCGCCGCCTGCCGGGTCAAGTCGTGGTCGCCGTACCAGGTCCGCGCGCGTGCCGCGAGCTCGCCAGGCTCGGCCGGCGCCGGCTCCCGGTCCGGCTCCCAGCAGGGGGGGCGTTCCACGATCGGGAGGCGCGTGCGCCGGGACCAGGCGCAGACCGGGACGAGGCCATGGGCGCAATAGGCGGCGAACACGGTCGATTTCGCCAGCAGCGGCGACGGATAACCCAGGAACCCGGCGTAGGCGCCGAGGAGGACGGCGGTCACCTCCGCCTCCGGCCTGATCCCGAGGCTGCGGACCGGGAATTGGTCGACGTGCGCCGGCGGCTCCGCCAGCGGCGGCCCCAGGTCGACGATCTCGGCGACGCCGAGCGCCCGGCAAGCGGCAGCAAGCGCCGGTCGCAGCTCGCCGTAAGCGCGCCTGCGGTTGCCGGCGCCGCCGAACACCAGCATCGTGCGTGGCCGCCGTGCCGCGGAGGGCGTCACCACGGCCGGCTCGCCCACCGTCGAGAACACGGGCGTCACCATGACGTCGCGCCGCGGCCGCCAGCGCGCCAGCATCTGGCCGTAGAGGCTGAGGCTGGTGGCGGCGCCGTCGCTGCCGCGCGCCAGGCGCGCGGCGAGCCGGCGCTGCAGCGGCGACACCCAGAAGGAGCTGCGCCACGGTGGGCCGCTGGCGTAGACCTCGTGAAAGCAGGTCACCAGCCGTCTGCCCGGCGCGCCGGCGCGCCAGCGGACGGACCCGCCGACCAGCCATGCCGGGCAGCCCCGGCGCTGATAGCCGTAGTTGACGTAGTGCACCAAGACGGTGCCGGTGCCGGTCGCAGCCAGCTGGCGGCAGAGGCCGGCGGCGGTGGGCTCGGCGATCACGCCGGCGGCGAGGCCGCCGGGCGGGGCGAGATAGGCGCGGTCGGCGACCAGGAAGCGCGAGGCGATGCCGCGCCCGGCGAGCGCCCGCCCGAGGGCCGCCGCGTAGCTCCCGACGCCTTCGGTGGCCGGCGGCAGCCAGGGGACGACCTGCACCAGGGGCGCTGCCGGTGCCGTCATGGCGAGCTTCCGCCGACCGCACCGCCGTCGTCGTCGGCGTTGCCGGCGCCGGAGTAGAACTCCAGGCAGCGCTCGACCACCCGGTCCCAGGTGAAGTCCTGTTCGACCCGCCGCCGCGCGCCGAGGGACAGCCGCGCCCAGAGCACGGGATCTTCGGCCAGCCGCCTCAGCGCGGCGCCGATCGCCGCCGGATCGTTGGGCGGCACCAGCAGGCCGTTACGCTCTTGCTCGACGATCTCCGGCAGCGAGGCGGCGCGCGAGGCGATCACCGGGCAGCCCGACGCCATCGCCTCGATCACCGCCAGGCCGAACAGCTCGTGCTCGCGGGCGCTGCCGCTGGCATCGACCGGCGTCGGGTGGACCAGCGTCATGGCGCGGCGCAGGATCGCCTTCACCTCGCCGTCGCCGAGGCCGAAGTGAAAGCGCACGTCCTTGCCCGCGGCCAGCTCGCGGAGCCGCTCGAGATAGGGCGCGTCGAGCGGCGTGCCCACGACGTGGAGGGTCATCTGCTCAGGCAGTCCGGCGATCAGGAAATGCAGACCCTTGTGGGGGAGGATGCGGCCCAGCGAGACGACCGAGCCGTCGTGCTCGGGCGCCGGGCGCACCGGGTACAGCGCCAGGTCGACGCCGCAGTAGATCACGCGTGAGGGCAAGGGACGCCCGGGCAAGGAATGGGCGGCATAGCGGGAGATCGGCAGGTGCCCGCTGATCCAGCGCGACTGGTCGATGTGGAAGCCGGGGGTCCAGGCGCCGCCGCCCAGGTCCGAGACGAAGACCCGGCTGCCCTGCCGGTGGCCCAGCCGGGCGGCGAGGAAGGTGGGCAGGACGAAGTATTGATGGCAGTGCACGACATCGGCGCCGCGCAGCTCGCGCCGCAGCCAGGGGGAGATAGGCACCAGCTGCCGTCGCGACCAGTTCCTCAGGATCACGCGCTCGTAGGTCGGGCTCAATCGCTCGCGACTGGCGCGGCGGCCAAAGCTCACCAGCTTTACCGCGGCGCGGCGCGCCATGGCGCGCGCCAGCTCCTCGGCGAACCTCTCGCCGCCGCCCATGACCGACTCGGCGGCGAAGTAGGTGGGGCTCACATGGCAGACCCGCAGCATCTCGCCAGCCATCATTCCCAGTGGACCACCTTGGGCCGGGTGAAGCCAAGGACCAGGATGATCGATTGCATGCCCAGGCCGATGCCCGCACTGAGCACGTTGAAAACCAGGACTCCGCGAGTGGTGCCTAGCGGCAACGTCTTCACCAGGAGCGCCTGGGCGATCGCCAGGAGGGCCACGGTAACCCCTTGCCAACGGGTCCATGACCGGGCCAGGTTGACGCTCATGACGTAGCCGCCGACCAGGGTGATCCCCGCGCCGCAAACGACCAGGAGCAGCTCGCTGTCGAGGCCCCGGTAGTGCTCGCCGAGCAGGGCCAGCAAGGCATGGGGAAAGGCCAGGACCGTGAGGTACAGCGCCACCGCCATCGCGACGAGCACGGCGCCGAACTGGGCGCAGCGGCGGCGATACAGGCCCTCGTCGGCGATCCGCGCGAGGCGCGGCAGCAGGACGATCCCCGAGAGGTTCGAGAGCAGGCCAACCAGCATGCCGAGGCGTGACAGCGCCCCAACCTCGGCGATGTTGCGCGTGGCGCCGAAGGTGGCCGAGAGCCAGACCACGAGCGGCCCCTGGATGGAGAAGTAGAGGGCGCTCGGCAGGGTCGGCAGCAGGTAGCGCAGGATCCGCCGGCGGTAGGGGGCGAGGAGGGTGCGGGCGGGCGGCCTGGAAGCCGCGGGACGGGCCAGCAACGAGACCGTGGCGATCGCCGCCGCGTTGCCGAGGACCGCGAGCCAGGCGTAGAGGCGCGAGACGGCGATCAGCACCGCGGCCGAGAGCAGGCGCATGCCGCCGCCGGCAACCTCGGCGCGGTAGGACTTGCCATAGCGGTCGGCGAGACGCAGCGCCAGGACTGAGAGTGAAGCATCGATCTGGAACCAGACGCACAGCAGAACGCCGGCGGTGGCGAGGGCGATCTCGGTGGCGCCGAAGCCCTTGGCCAGGGCGGCGCGCGGCAGCGCCGCGGCAACCGCCGCCGCGCCCGCCAGGAAGGCCAGACGGCGCAGCGACCGCACGGCGGCGAAGTAGAGCGGGAACTCGCTCTCGTCTCCCGCGCTGCGATGAAAGAAGTAGAGCAGTGAGGTGGTGCTGCCGAGGTCGGAGAGGAAGGTGAAGAAGCTGACCATCGACAACGCGAGGGTGTAGAGGGCGAACTGCTGGACCGGCATGGTCCGCACCAGCAGGAGACCGGCCGAGACACCGAGCAGCTGGGTCAGCGCCTGTGCGGTGAGGAAGGCAGAGAGCAGCTTGGCCCACCGCCGCGCTCGCTCGAGCAGCGCGGCGGCCGGACGGCGAGCGCCGGCAGGCGCCACCTCGGGGGGCGCCGGCAGCGCCACCGGCGGCAGGGCCTCGGCGAGCTCGGGGAGGGAAAATGCCTCGGACAGGGGCTCCATGGCGGTTTCAGCCCGGGGGCGCGCCGAG
>DASZHY010000613.1:0-6238 GCA_035949675.1 Thermoanaerobaculia bacterium | reverse complement strand
CGCACTGGACCCAGCTCTTGTGCCCCTCGAGCGCCAGCGGCTTGCCGCTGTCCACGTCCCACAGCATCACGGTCTGGTCCGCACTCGCCGACGCCAGCCGCTTCCCGTCCGGGCTGAAGGCGAGACCGAGGACCCCGTCCTTGTGCCCCTCCAGCAGCTTGCGGCTGTCCACGTCCCACAGGATCACCGTCTTGTCTTGACTCGCGGAGGCCAGCCGCTTCCCGTCCGGGCTGAAGGCGACGCTGAAGATCACGTCCGTGTGCCCCTCGAGCGTGGCCAGCGGCCTGCGGCTGTCGACGTCCCACAGGATCACGGTCTGATTGAAACTCGCCGACGCCAGCCGCTTCCCGTCCGGGCTGAAGCCAACGCACTGGACCCAGCTCTTGTGCCCCTCGAGCGTGGCCAACGGCTTGCGGCTGTCGATGTCCCACAGGATCACGGTCTGGTCCATGCTCCCCGAGGCCAGCCGCTTCCCGTCCGGGCTGAAGGCAACGCCGGAGACCGCGTCCTTGTGCCCCGCCAGCGTGGCCAGCGGCTTGCGGCTGTCCACGTCCCACAGCATCACGGTCTTGTCCGAGCTCGCCGAGGCCAGCCGCTTGCCGTCGGGGCTGAAGGCGACGCTGAAGACCGAGTCCTTGTGCCCCGCCAGAAACGCGGCTAGATGCGGGTGGCTCAGGAAGCGCCGCCGCAGCCCAGCCTGCACCTCAGGTGTCGGAGCGACCCCAACCGCTTCCAGGTTGACCAGAAGGGATGCAGCGTAGTCGCCAACCTGAAGTTGATCAGCGTTGACCATCAGTCGCATTCCCTGCGTCTCGTGCAGCAGCTCGGCGGCCCGCTGCCGCGCCCGGCTTTCTTCCCACGCGAACCACCCGGCAAGCACGGTTAGAGCGATCACCGCCAGCGCACCTGCAAAAACCAGCGCCGCATTGCGCCGGTTGCGCTGCTGCTGCTCGCTGGCCGCCCGTTCCCGGGCTTTCGCCGCCGCTTCTGCCTCGCGGGCGTGACGGCTGTCACGGCTTTCCTTGACCACGCGGGTCAGCACGTCATGGGTCAGCTCGAGTCGGCGCACGCTCTGCCGATCGTCGACTCGCAGCAGGCGGCGCCGGATCAGCGCATCGAGCGCCTCGGAGCTGACACCGGGTAAGGCCAGCGCGTCTTCCAGGGCGTGGCTGTCGCGGTAGCCGCGGCCGGTGATGAGCCTGTCTTCGACGAACGCCCGTACGCGTGGATCGAGGCCAGCCATGCTGCGCTCGTAGAAGCCCGCGAGGATCTCGCGGTCGGCACCCAGAAGCAGCGCGGGCACGATGCGCGCGAGCGGAGGCCTCGCCTGCAGGCGCTTGTGGTTCAGCTCGCTGCACACCACGCTGAGCAGCGCTGGATCGATCTCGATCCTGGTGAAGTCCGCTGCCTCTACGGGGGGGCTGGGCTCGTTCTTCCAAGCGAGCCTGATGATCCGCCGCGCGACGTCGTCGTCGACCAGGTGCCCGCCCGCGCAGGTGATCACCTCGTAGGCCTGGGTGCCGCTCATCGCCACCAGGCGAAAGCGGTTGTACATGAGGGAGGGCATCCGCTCCTTGAGGCCCTCCATCTCGGCCAGGAACTCTTCGCGGAAGCTCAGCACCAGCTTGACCGTCGAGCGCTTGAATTCGAAGCGTCTCGCCGCGATGGGCTCGGCCTCGAGCGCCTGCCTGACCACGTCCGGTGGCCGGTTCTCCACCAGGTCGGCCAGCTCGGCCAGGAAGGCGACCGAACGGGCCCCCGACGCCCCGGTCTCCTGCCCAAGCGTGAAGATCTCCTCGAATTGATCGAACACGACCACGGGGGTCACCGGCCGGTTGCGTTCGCTCCAGAGCTCCGCTTCGCGCCGGTGGAAGAAGGACCAGAGGCTCTCGTCGCTGGCAGGGTGGGCAGCCTGGATCCGGTCGGCATCGCAGGCGGTCTGCAGTCCGCGAAAAATCTGCTCGGGCAGTGCCGGTGCTCCATCGGCATGGTCGAGGCGCACGTAGACCGGCAGGCAATCCTCCCCGCGCAGCAGCGGGAACAAGCCGGCGTTCAGCAGCGACGTCTTGCCCAGCCCGGAGCGCCCAAACAGCACCGTGAGCGGCTCGCGCCGGACCAATCGCAGCAGTTCGCCCGACTCCGCCGCCCGGCCGTGGAAGTACTCTCGGTCTGTCTCGTCGAAGGGATCGAGCCCGGGCCACGGGTTGTCGCGACTCAGGCCCTGGCGTTGCAGCTCCACCGTCTTCCGCCGCTCACGCCACTCGCTGCCGGCGGTGGAAATCACGCACGAGCGCTCGCAACAGGTCGGCGACCTCGGGCGTCAGCTGCCCGTCCAGCAGGGTCTTACCTTGCGCCCTCTTGAAGGAATCAGGCAGGGGGGCGTGATCGATGCGCGTGTCGTCGATCGCCACGGGAACGATGTAAGCCTCGTCCTGTGCCATTCCGCGAGCGAAGAAGTCCGCGTCGTTCCATTCCCGCCAGAAGTATCGACGCCGGTTCTCCTCACTCACTGCCTGGCGCGAGATCACCGGCAGGAACAGCGAACATCGCTCGATGCCGCGCCGAATGCTGCGCGCCCAGTCATCTCCCATCTGCAGGGCATCTTTGTCGAGCCACACCTCCAGGCCGGCCGCGCGCAGTCCCTCGGCCAATCTGCTGGCGGCTTCGAAGTCCTCGGTCGCGTAGCTGACGAAAATCGACCCGGTTGGAATACTCCGCCCGCCCGTGCTGGCCTCCTGCGCCACGGGTTTCGCGCCCTGTGCCGAAGCCGGATGGGTGACTTGCCAGCGCGCCGCCAGCTCGGTGACGAACTGTGCCGCGGTCAACGGGACCACGCGCGTGTCGGAGCTAAAGCTTTCGAGGAACAGGGCAAGTCTTGCGTCATGCGCGATCTGGTGGCCCACCAGCACATCCCAACGCTTGCGCTTCTGAGACAGCTCGAGGCTCCTGGCGGTGCGCAGGAAAAAGCGCGCGAGCCAGTCCCCGAAGCTGCAACCGAGGATAAGCAAATGGTGGCAGCGCAGCTCGTCGAAGAGCGTCTTGGGTTGCCGCTGCTTGTCCTGCATGGCATGCAGGAACTCGAGCAGGTCCTCGTCGCAGATTGCATAGTCTGGAGAAGCCGACGCCCGCCCCAGGAGATGGAACACCACCGGCTGCCGCAACTCGGCCTTGGGACAGGCGAGGTCGCGGACGGTGTTCGGCGAATAGGCGATCTGTTCCGCACGCGGTCCGCCGCCGGTGCGTGCAGCCCCGATCGCGTCCGCCAGCAGCGAGTCGAAGGTCAGCGAGACAAAGAGGTCGAAACCAGAGATACCGGCGAGGGCCCGCAGCGACTCGGGCGGTGTCAGCGCGGCGGTACGCAGCATCCTGTGGATTTGGGCGTAGAGCTCCTCCCTCTCACCTCGCCTGCGCAGGTGCATCGAAACTACGTCGTTGAGCTCCAAGCCCGCGGGAAGCTCCGCGGTGGGCAGTTTGAGATCGGCCGCCAGGCGCTGCGCCAACCAGCGATAGAGGGGCACATCTTGGTGGCCTTCCCGAACCGTGACGAGGTCCGAACCGATGACCGGAACGACGGTCCGGTCATCGATGTAGTCCAGGAGATTGTCCCAGAACCCCTCCCGCAACTCGGGATTGGCCCAGAACACCTCCTGCAACTCGGCCATGGACGCACACCCCCTTGGGAAGTCCCTGCCGGCGTGGCTAGTCTGCCCTGATAGCTTACGCTGATTCGCAAGTGCATGGGCCGCCATGGCGGGCATCCTGCGCTTGCGTTGGGGCGGCCTACGGCGCGAAGGACTCGAGATAGCCGCAGGCAGAGCAACGGTAGGCCGCCCCCCGTGGCCTGCGTGGCGGCGAGCAGATGGTGCGCTACTGGATCGTAACTTCGCTGCCCCCGGGACTCGAACCCGGGCGCCCTTGCGCGATGAACGTGGCGAGGGCCGCCGCCGTGTCCGAGCACTCCGTGATCGGGCTCCCCGCGTTGATGAGGAAGGTATTGCGGCGGGCGCCGCGGCCGAACCAGGTGATCTTGAGCTTGCTCCAGTAGTATCGGGGATCGAGGAAAACGCCACAGTTGCCGAGCAGGCCGATGTGGGCGTCGTTCATCAGGACCTGCAAGTCCGAGAAGTCTTTGCTGTCCGCGGACGCCTGCGAGACGGTGGCGTACTGGTATGGGAAGGGTTCGACGGGAGCCAGGTTGGGGAGCTGGGGGGCGTTATCGGCGAACCTCCAGAACAGCATGCGCCGGTCCCGACAGAGGAGCAAGGCGGCCCGCGATTCGGGCAGGATGGCCCATGGTTGCACGCTGATGTACTGCCCGCCGAAATAGCTCACCTCGAGCAATGGCGATGACTGAGGCTCGCAGCCAAGCTGCTGAGCGCTGGCGGTGATGGTTGCCAGCGCGGCGCCGGCCATGGCGACGATGACGGACAGCGTTCGTGGTCGCATCATGATTCCTCCGTGTGTCGGGATCGGTCGGCCGCCATCCTCTTTCGCACGCGACGCCGAAGCGTTGTCACCTGAGGCCGGCGCTGCTGTTCCGTATACGGCGGGCGGGCGTGCGGCGCCCAGGTGACAGTGGAGCCTGCCAGGCCCCATCCTCGAGACGGAGGAAGTGCAGGCCGCCCGCCAGGTCGCCGACGACGACCCCGCGCTCGCCGGCCACGGCGACGGCGCTCGGCGGCGCGTCCAGGGTGAGGCGCGCCACCGCGGCGCCGGTCGCAACCTCCCAGACCCGCACGGTGAGGTCGTCCGAGCACGACACGATGCGGCCGTCGGGCAGCGCCGCCACCGCGGTGACCTCCAGCAGGTGGCCTTCGAGCTCGCCCATCATCGCCCCGCCCGTCCCGCTCGTCCCACCCATCTCACCCGTTCCGCCCGTCTCACCCGTCTCATCCGTCTCACCCGTTCCGCCCGTTCCGCCAGTCGCGAGGTCCCAGACTCGCAGCGTGCCGTGCCGCGAGGCGGAGACGACGCGGCCGTCCGGCAGCGCCGCCACCGCTCGGATCTCCCCCAGCCGGTGGGCCTCGATGGTCTTGAGGCACTCGCCGGTGGCGAGATCCCAGACCCGCAGCGTGCCGTCCGCCGAGCCGGAGACGAGACGGCCGCCGGGCAGCGCCGCCACCGCCGAGACATGGAGCCTGTGGCCTTCGAGGGTCATGACGCTCTCGCCCGTGGCAAGGTCCCAGACCCGCAAGGTGCAGTCCCTGGAGCCTGAGACGACGCGGCCGCCGGGCAGCGCCGCCACCACGAGGACCCCGAGCCAGTGGCCTTCGAGGGTCATGACGGACTCGCCGGTGGCGACGTTCCACACCCGCAGGCTGTAATCCTCGGAACCGGAGACGGCGCGGCCGTCGGCCAGCGCCGCCACCGCGGTGACCCTGTCCGTGTGGCCCTCGAGGCGACCGGCGATCTCGCCAGTGGCGCCGTCCCAGACGCCGAGAGTGGCGTCGGCGGACGCGGCGACGACGCGCCCGTCGGCCAGCACCGCCGTCCCGAGGATACCGTGCGAGTCGCCGGCGAGCGTCCTGGTCGGTTCGCCGCCGGCGGGCGACCTCGCGGCCGCGCGGCTGCCGACGTCCCAGACCCGCAGGGTGCGGTCCATCGCGCACGAAACGACGCGGTCGTTGGACACGTCGGACGGCACCGCGATCCCCACGATCACGCCAGAGTGGCCTGCGAGTGTCATGGCGCACTCGCCGGTGGCAACGTCCCAGACCCGCAGCGGTCCCGTCGAACCCGAGACGACGTGGCCGTCGGGCAGCACCGCCACCTTGCCGGACGTCCACGAGTGGGCCGCGATGATCCTCGCGATCTCTCCACTCGCGAGGTCCCAGATGCGCAGGGTGCCGTCGTCGCAGCCGGCCACGACGCGGCCGTCGGGGAGCACCGCCAGGGCGCCCGGCAGGGCCCCATGGCACTCGATCGTGCTGGTGGTCTCGCCGGCGGCGAGGTCCCAGATCCGCAGCGTGCCGTCGTAGGAGGAGGAGACGATGCGGCCGCCCGGCAGCGCCGCGGCTCCGCACACGCCGTCCGCGTGTCCCTTCAGGATCTTGGTGGTCTCGCCCGTGGCGAGGTCCCAGACCCGCAGGGCATGGTCGTCGGAGCCGGAGACGATGCGGCCGTCCGGCAGCACCACCAGCACGGAGGCTCCATCCGCGGGGCATTCGAGAGTCGTGATCTCGCCGGTGACCAGGTCCCAGCCCCGCAGGCCGTCGCCGTGGGAGGAGACGACGCGGCC
>DASZHY010000612.1:0-17776 GCA_035949675.1 Thermoanaerobaculia bacterium | reverse complement strand
GGACATGAACACGACGGTGGCGGCGGCGGGGGCCAACCCGCCGGTCGATCCTGCCGCGGCCCAGGCGTGGATCATCTACACGCTGGCTTCGAACGGCCACTTCGCGGTCGGCATCGACGCCATCCGGCTCGACAGCGCCTGTGCAGCCGTTCATTTCAACCCCGGCGCGATCTCCTCGGAGCGGTTCAAGAGGGACGTCGCGGACATGGGGGGCGCGAGCGACGCCCTGATGCAGCTGCGGCCGGTCACCTTCCGCTACCAGCCGGTTTACGACGACGGCTCGAACGTGCTGCAGTACGGGCTGATCGCCGAAGAGGTGGCGAAGGTCTACCCGGCCATGGTGGAGTACGACTCGGCCGGCAAGCCGCTCGCGCTGCGCTACACCTTCCTCAATGCGATGCTGCTCGAGCAGGTGCAGAAGCAGCACGCGAAGATCGAGGAGCAGTCGGCCCGGATCGAGGCGCAGCAGCGCCAGATCGAGGAGCTGAAGCAAAGCCAGGCGACGATCGATGCGCTATCCCAGCAGCTGGCACAGCTGGCGAAGGCCGTCAAGGCGCAGCAGGAGGCCGTCGCGAAACACTGAGCGCCGGCGCCCCTGGCGCCACAGCGCCGGCCCCCCAGGCCGGCGTGCCCTGGAAGCCCGGCTCAGGCCGGGCTTCTTCCTTTGGGGGAGATGTCTTTTCGAGCCATGAAACGGCACGAACGGAGGGCCCCTTGCGACCGGTTCCGAGGAGCGCGACTCAAGCGGGTGAGGCAAGACCGTCGATCTCGGCACGTACCCGCGGCGAGCCCGCTGCGTCGCGATCCTCGGGACCGGTCGCCCCCCGGCCCGGTCGGGAGGAGTTTCGTCTAGTGGCTCGCCGGGAGATAGCGATCGCGGAGCCGGATCTGGCGCGAGTCGCGGGGCATCTCCTGCCCGCGGATGAAGACGTGCTCGGCGGCGGCGGTCACCTCGAGGGGGTCGCCGTCCCAGATCACCACGTCGGCGTCCTTGCCTGTCTCGATGGTGCCGTAGTCGTCGAGGCCCCAGATGCGGGCGGGGTTGACGGTCATCGCCGCGAGCGCACTCTCCCAGGCCAGGCCGTGGGCCACCGCATTGCCGGCCCCCTGCCTCAGGTTGCGGGAGTTGTGGGAGTCGCCGGTCAGGAACGCCACGGTCACCCCGGCACGTTCCAGGCGGGCTGCATTCTCGAGCGTCGCGCCCAGCTCCTCGAAGCTCTGGGGCAGGTTGGTGAGCGGATTGATCAGCACCGGCACGCGCGCGGCGGCGATCTGGCCGGCCACCTCCCAGCCCTCCGCCGCCCCCGCGAGGATCAACCGGAGCTTCATCTGCTTTGCCAGCTCCAAGATCTGCTCGATGTCGCTCGCCCGGTTCACCACCGCCACCAGCGGCTGCTCGCCGCGCGCCACCGGCAGCAGCGCCTCGAGGTCGAGCCGCGGGAGCGAGTAGGGCCGGCGCGCCGCGCGGTCGTAGGCGGACCGGTTGGCATCGTAGTCGAGGGCATCGCGCAGCGCCTCGCGCAGGCGGATCGCCGCGGCCCCGCGGGTGCCGCCGGCCAGGCGAGCACCTGCCTCGCCGAGCGCCACGAACTGCGCCACGGACCGGCGCACCACGGTTTGCGGGCCGCCGCCGAGCTGGATCACGGCGCCCTGCCCGAGGAACAGGCTCTTGCCCGTTCCGGGTGCGGAGATCACCCGGGTGATCCCCTCGACGCGGTTGATCGGGATCAGCATCGAGCGTGAGTTGATACCCAAAGCCACGTCGAACGCGGCCGAGACCTGGGGGTCCTCGTTGGTGGCGTCCTCGGTGTCCTCCACCTGGCTGACCTCCACGAGGCCGAGGCTGGTGAGCGAGTCGAGCAGGCCCGGCGTCACGATCTTGCCGGTGGCGTCGATGCGCCGGGCGCCGGCGGGAATGGGGATGCCGGCGCCGACCGCCTGGATGCGGCCGCCGGCAATGACCACGGTGGCGCCGCGCAGGGTCCCCGCCGTCCCCATCGTATGGACGGTGCCGCCGGTGATCGCGACGACCTCCGCGGCCGGCGCGGGCGCGGCCGCGGGCCCGGCCGGTGCTGCCGGCGCTGCCGGCGGAGCGGCCGGAGAGGCGGCCGCGGCGGCCGTAGCGGCCGCCGGCCCGGCCGGCGCTGCCGGCGAAGCGGTGGGAGACGCGCCTGGCGTCACCGGTTGCTGCCGCAGGCCATCGCGCAATCCGAGCTCGAAGTCGGTCACCGGCTGGTGCCGCGGGTCGAGGACGTCGTACATCAGGGCGCCGTCGACGTAGACCTTCTCGGCGTGGCTGTAGACGCTGAAGGGGCTGCCGCTCCACACCACGACGTCCGCCATCTTGCCGGTCTCGAGCGAGCCGGTCTGCCGGTCGATGCCGAGCGAACGCGCCGGGTTGATGGTGAGCCAGCGCACGGCCTCCTCGGGAGTGATGGCGATCCCGGCGCGGGCGCCGGCGGCCATCGCCTTGGCGGCCTCCTGGTTCAGGCGCTGGATGCCTTCCGCGGAGTCGGAATGGACGACCGCGCAGCCGCCCGCCTGCGCCACCAGCGCGAGGTTCTCGCGGATGCCGTCGAGCGCCTCCATCTTGAAGCCCCACCAGTCGGCCCACATGTCGGCGCAAATGCCGTTCTTGGCCAGCGCGCCGGCGATCTTGTAGGCCTCGACGGCGTGATGGAAGGCGGCGATGTGGTAGCCGAATTCATGCGCGATGTCGATCATCTCGAGCATCTCGTCGGCGCGGTAGCAATGGTTCTGCACCAGGATCGTGCCGTCGAGGACGCCGGCCAGGGTCTCCAGGCCGAGGTCGCGTTCGGGAGGCTCGGCGTCCTTGCCCTGTGCTTTCTTGGCCTGGTACTGGCGCCACTTCTCCCGATACTGGGCGGCGCGGATCCAAGCCTCGCGGTAGCCGGCGACGTTGCCCATGCGCGTCGACGGCGCGCGCCCGCGGTCGCCGTAGACCCGCTTGGGGTTCTCGCCGCAGGCCATCTTGAGTCCGAAAGGGGCGCCGGGGAACTTCATCGCATCGACGCCCAGGGCCGGCACGTTCTTGACCGTGATGCTGCGCCCGCCGAAGAGGTTGGCCGAGCCGGGCAGGATCTGCATGGTGGTCACGCCGCCGGCGAGCGCCAGCGGGAACTGCGGGTCCTGCGGCCAGACCGAGTGCTCGGCCCAGACGTCGGCGGTCACGGGATTGGTGGCCTCGTTGCCGTCGGCGTTGGCCGCGACCCCCGGCGAGGCGTAGACGCCGAGATGGGAGTGGGGGTCGATCAGGCCGGGAGTCACCCACTTGCCGGAGGCGTCGACGATCTCGGCGCCTGCTGCGGCCTTGCCGGCGGCGGCCTCCGCATCCGGGCCGACGGCGGCGATCTTGCCGTCGCGCAGCAGCACGGAGGCTCCTTCGAGCCGCGGTCCCGCGGCGGTGAGAACCGTGGCATGCCTGATGAGGACCGGCGGCGACGGCCGCCGCTGGTAGGTCGACGGATAAGGGCTGGGCGGCGACGCCGGATCGGCCGCCGCGGCACCCGCCGGCGCCGCCGGGGCGCCGGAATTGGCGCCGGCGGTCGAAGGCGCTGCACCCGCGCCGGTCGCACAGCTGCTGGTGGCGAGCGCGACGGTGGCGGCCAGCAAGAGTGGCACCAGGCCTCGAATCGGCAGTGGCATGCGCAAACCTCCAATGGCAATCGTTCGTCCGGTGGGATGCTAAGAGGGGGCCCCCGCGGCCCTCCTCCTCCCCGCTTCCGCAGCCTATGTCTCCTGCGACCAGGAGGTCGCTTTCGACTTGGCGGTCCTCCTTAATACGGACGCCCGCGGTCAGAGTTCCTTCCGAGCCTATCGGGAGGTCAGCCCGGCGTCGGGCGGGTGGCCGCTCGGACGCCGTACATGGCCTGGTCGGCCCTGGCGATGGCGTCGTCGATGGCCGCGGCGGTGACGCTTCCCTGGAGCTCCGCGGTGCCCCACGTCAGGTGGAGGTGGCGCGAAGGCCAGTCGCGCCGCTCGCGGCCTTCGCGGCCATCGCGCCCTTCGCAGCCATCGCGCCCATCGCCTCCAGCGGGGCCATCCGGCCAGGGATCGAACGGCGCGCCGGCGCCGAGCGGTGCGAGGAGCGCTTCGGCCTCGGCCTGGCCGCAACCCGGCAGCAGCGCCAGGAACTCGTCGCCGCCCCAGCGGAAGAGCAGGTCCGAATCGCGCAGCAGCCGGCGGATGGCGCCGGCGGCGGCACGGATCGCGGCGTCGCCGGCGCTGTGCCCGGCGGTGTCGTTGATCTCCTTGAGGTGATCGAGGTCGATCATCGCCAAGGTGCCGCGGCCGCCTCCCGGCAGACCCGCGGCGCTCTCGAGCAACGCCTGGAAGGCGCGGCGGTTGCGCGCCCCGGTGAGCGCGTCGATGTAGACCTGCTCCGCCAGCTGGTCGCGGGCGGCGCGCAGCTCGCCGACCGCCTGGGCCAGCTCGCGCTGGTTCTCTTCCGCAGGGATGAAGAGCATGCCGAACCCGAGCAGCAGCTGGCCGCAGAGATCGGCGAGCGACGAGTAGCTGAGCCACGCGAAATGCAGCCGCTCGCCGTCCTGCCGGTGCAACCCCTCGATCAGGTACAGCGGCACGTACAGCAGGAACTGGACGGCAAGCCAACCGAGCGCGGCGCGCATCAGGTGAAACCCGAGCGTGTGCCGCTCCGCCGGCGCCCGTCCCAGGGCGACGAAGGCGGCGGCGAAGCCCGCCGCGAGCACCGCGGCCTGAAAGGAGAACAGCAGGTTGAAGTCGGTGAAGAAGGGCACCAGGGTGCCGGCCAGAATCACGCCCGCCAGGAGGCCGGGCACCAGGAAGCGGGACAGTGGCGCTTGCCCGCCCCGCGCCAGCTCGCGGCAGCCGACCAGCAAGGCAGCAAGGAAGGACCATTCCGCCACCAGGTAAACGACCCAGAAGCCGCGGCCTCCGAAGGCGATGAAGCAGCGCACGGACAGGATCGCGAGCAGTAGGAACGCCCAGGAGAGCGCCCAGCGCCGCAGGTAGGTGCGGCCGAGCAGGCGCGACAGGTAGCCGAAAGTCAGCGCCAGCAGCAGGGCGCAGGCCGCGTGAGCGGTGACGGCGACGGAGGAGATGGCATCGGGTGTCTGCACGACGGGAGACGGCGCGAGCCCCGCCCCGGCCTCAGGGCGGTCGAGGGTCACGGGCATGCTAGCATTCTCCGCGACGTCGTCCGCCGCGCGCCGGGCGCAGCCGGTCCGGCGGGACGCTTCCCATCGCTTCCGGAGGCGCCTTATATGACTATTCCCGTCCTGGGGGGGGATGGAAACGCCCCTTCGCCTCGAGGGAGCTCGGTTCTGGACCTCACTCCGGCTGCCGGCGGTGCCGCCGCGCTCAGCCGCGAGGAAGTGCTGTCCGACTATCGCCTCGCCTTCGAGAGCCGCCAGGCCAGCCTGATCGGCCGCCGCGAGGTGCTGACCGGCAAGGCCAAGTTCGGCATCTTCGGCGACGGCAAGGAGGTGGCCCAGGTGGCCCTGGCGAAAGCCTTTCGCCAGGGAGATTTTCGCTCAGGCTACTATCGCGACCAGACCTTGATGTTCGTGCTCGGGCTGCTCACCGTCGAGCAGTTCTTCGCGCAGCTCTACGCCAACCCCGACGTCGCGCTCGAACCGTGCTCGGCCGGGCGCTCGATGACCGCCCATTTTGCGACCTGCCTGCTCGAGCCGGACGGCCGCTTCCGCAACCTTGCCGAGCTGCTCAACTCGGCAGCCGACCTGTCGCCGGTCGCCGCGCAGATGCCGCGCCTGGCCGGGCTGGCCTATGCGTCGCGGCTCTACCGCGAGCTGCCCGAGCTGCACCCCATGACTCAGTTCTCCCACCGTGGCGACGAGGTGGCCTTCGGCACCATCGGCAACGCCAGCTGCGCCGAGGGATTGTTCTGGGAGGCGGTCAACGCGGTAGGCGTCCTGCAATCGCCCATGGTGCTGTCGATCTGGGACGACGGCTACGGCATCTCGGTGCCCAACGAGCTCCAGGTCACGAAGGACCTCTCCGAGCTGCTTGCCGGTTTCCGCCGCGCCCCGGGGTCGCGCCAAGGCTACGACCTCTACCGGGTCCGCGGCTGGGACTACCCGGAGCTGTGTGCCGTCTACCGCCAGGCCGCCGCCGTCGCACGCCGCGAGCACGTGCCGGCGATCGTGCACGTCGTAGAGATGACCCAGCCGCAGGGCCATTCCACCTCGGGCAGCCACGAGCGCTACAAGTCCAAGGAGCGGCTGGCCTGGGAGGTCGAGGTCGACTGCCTGCGCCGCATGCGGCAATGGATCCTTGCCGAGGGGCTGGCCGGCGCCGGCGAGCTAGACGAGATGGAGGCCGAGGCCACCCGCCGGGTGCGGGCGCAGCAGCTGAAAGCCTGGGAGGCGGTGCGCGGGCCGATCGAGCGGGAGCAGTCGGAGCTGATGGCGCTGCTGGTCGAGCTGGCCGCGGCCGCCCCGTTGCCCTCGGTCCGCGACGCCGTCGAGCGGGTGCGGACCGAGCTGGCCCGCCAGCCGGTGCCCTTGCGGCGCGACCTGATGGCGGCGGCGCACGGCGCCCTGGTGGCGCTGGCTGCCCGCATCGCCGGCATCGCCGGCGCTCCTGCCGGAGCGGGCAGCGCGGACGCTCCCGCCGCAGGCCTGCAAGCCGCGGCCCGCCGGCTGGCAGCTTGGCGGCGCGATCACGAGCGCGCGACCGCCGAGCTCTACGGCTCCGACCTCTATAGCGCGACGCCCCAGGCCGCCCTGGCGGTGCCGGCGGTGCCCGCCGTCTACACGCCGGATTCGCCGGTGGTCGACGGTCACAAGGTGATGAACGCCTGCTTCGACGCCGCCCTGGCGCGCTATCCGCACCTCGTCGCCCTGGGTGAGGACCTGGGGCAGATCGGCGACGTCAACCAGGGCTTCGCCGGCTTGCAGGCGAAGTACGGCCCGTTGCGGGTCTCCGACACCGGCATCCGCGAGGCCACCATCATCGGCCAGGCGATCGGCATGGCAATGCGCGGGCTGCGGCCGATCGCCGAGATCCAGTACCTCGACTACATCCTCTATGCGCTGCAGATCCTCTCCGACGACCTGGCCAGCCTGCGCTACCGCAGCAAGGGACAGCAGAAAGCGCCGGTGATCGTGCGCACCCGCGGTCACCGCCTGGAAGGCATCTGGCACTCCGGCTCGCCGATGGCGGGCATCCTCAACCTGCTGCACGGCGTCTACGTCTGCGTGCCGCGCAACATGACCCAGGCGGCGGGCTTTTACAACACGCTGCTCGCGGGCGACGACCCGGGCGTGGTGATAGAGGTGCTCAACGGCTATCGCACCAAGGAGCGCCTGCCTGCCAACATCGGCGAGATGACGGTGCCGCTGGGAGTGCCGGAGGTGCTGCGAGCGGGCCGCGACGTGACGGTGGTCACCTACGGCGCCTGCTGCCGCATCGCGCTCGAGGCCGCCGAGCTGCTGGCGCAGGTGGGGATCGAGATCGAGATCGTCGACGTCCAGACGCTCTTGCCCTTCGACCGGGATGGCCGCATCCTCGACTCGCTGCGCCGGACCAACCGCATCGTCTTCATGGACGAGGACGTGCCCGGCGGCGCCACCGCTTACATGCTGCAGCAGGTGCTCGAGGCGCAGGGCGGGTACGCCTGGCTGGACTCGGAGCCGCGCACCCTGAGCGGGGCCGAGCACCGCCCGGCCTACGGCTCGGATGGCGACTACTGGTCCAAGCCCAACCGCGAGCAGCTGTTCGAGACCGTGTACGAGCTGATGCACGAGGCCAGTCCGGCCGCGTACCCGCTGTTCTACCGCTGAGGGCAGGCCCCGGGCCTGGCAAGCGCTGCGTCACCTGCCGGCGACGCCGGCGAGCGGCTGCACGCCGCCGGCCGGAGGCGACGCCGGATCAGGCTTGCAACGACTGCCGCAGCTGCTCGCGCAGGACGTCCAGGCTCGCCAGCTCGGCGGCCGCTTCAGCGACCGGTAGCGTTTGCGAATCCATCGGGCAGGGGACCCCCGGCTTCTTCGGCGGCTTCGGCGGCCCCTTCGGCGGCGGTGGCGGCGGCTTCGGCTCCCCTTGGGAGGCGATTACGCAGAGCCATAACTCAGGGGCGTTCGGCTCAGAGGCGTTCGCCTCCGGCGCGGGGAAAACGTTGAGCATGAGATCGCGAACCGTGAAGGTCATCTTCCCTCCTCTGGGATCAACCGGCAGCGCCGCGGCAGCCCGACCTCGACCATGGAACGCTGGCGGCACCAGCCTGCATTAGGACGATAGGCGTAGTATATCCCAGTCTGGAGAAAAGCAAGGACCATCGAAGGCTACGCGTCTTTCTATTTATATAAATGCAAGTATGGCGCTAAGCTTTTGAGCTGTCCACCCTGACCATCAAGGAAAAGTTCCCATCCAGATGTCGCCCTCTTGGATAGAGCGAACCACATAGATCGCACGGTCATTACGACTCGTGCTCACACGTTTGATTGACGCGTTTGACGGTGCCCGGAAGACCTCGCGAGGAGCTCCCCCCCTGGCGTCGACCATCATGAGCTCGTCGTCTCGTATGTATAACACTGTGTGGTCGTCGTGCAACAAAACAGGAACTTGCGCGGCGTCGTTGGTGATGCGCTGGTAGCGTCGCGTTACAAATGAATATACAACGACGCCCGGCTCCGCGGTCAGGCCGAGCAGCAGCTTGCCGTCGGTGGACCAAGCACAGGGATTGAGGGGATTTGTGCGCCGCGGCAGAGGGCTGGCGCGGCGCAAGGCCGGTGGCTTGGTCAGGTCGATCAAGCAAAGGTCCTCGTGGGGGCCGACGTTGCACGCGAGCTGCTTTCCGTCTGGAGACCAGACCGGATTGAAAAAAAGAGTCGCGCCAGTGATCAGCGAGAGATCGCTGCCGTCTGGCCGGATGGTCCAGCCTTGGTAGGCGCCGCCGCGGTTCGAGTAGAAGGCGATCTGCGAGCCGTCGGGCGACCAGCGCGGCATGCGGTTTTTCGCGTTGCCGATCGTGAGCTGACGCGGGCTCGTGCCATCTGGATGAACCACGAAGAGGTTTTCGTTGGGTGCATCGGCAGTAAATGCGATCCACTCGCCGTCCGGTGAGGCGTCGATGGCAAAGACGGTTCGCGATCCCTGAGTTACGGCAGTCGGCGCCCCGGACACCGTGCCGCTTTGAGGATCCAGATCCATGCGCTCGATGTTTGCCTTGCCCTCGTCGGTCGCGTAAGCGAAGCGCAGCCCGTCGCGCGAGAAGCTGAGGAAACCGCTCCATGGCGCGGGAGTGGTGACCGGCTCGGGTTTGCCGAGCACTTTGCCGGACTCCTCGTCGATCGGGACCCGCCAGAAGCTCATCGGGCCGCCACGATCGCTCGCGAAGTACAGGAACCTCCCGTCCGGCGACCAGGCGGGGTTCCAGTTCAGGTAATTGTCATTGGTCACGCGAGCCGGCTGACCGCCGCCGACCGGTAGCGTCCAGATGGTGCGCCGGCTGCCGGTGTCGAGCCCCCAGAAGGCGATGCGCCGGCCATGGGGCGACCAGCTGGGCTGCATGCCGTCTCCCTTCCAGATCAGTTGCTTGTCGTCGTTCGCGACGCGGACGCGCCACAACTGGCTCACGTCGTGGCGGATCGTCGGATCGGCGGCGCCTTCGGTGGCGAAAGCGATCTCGCTGCCGTCCGGCGACCAGGCAGGGTTGTAGCCGAAGGCCGTGAGGCGCCGGGGGGACTCACCGGTCGCACCCATCGTGAAGATACCGCCGCCCTCGCGGTTGGAGCGAAAGGCGATGTGCTCGCCGTCAGGTGAGAACGCCGGCTGCGTATCGTCCACCGTCGGATCGCTGCTCAGGTCCCTGGGATTGGCGCCGTGGACGGACCGTTGCGAGTAGAGATGCGACCTGCCGCCGATCGACTTGGCGTAGACGAAGGAGTTTCCGTCGGGCGAAAGACTGGGGTAGGTCTCCCTGCCTTCGAGGTCGGTCAGACGGACGAAGCTGGGATTCGAAGGCGCCGGGCTCGTCGCTGCGAAGCGCCAGACCAGATAGGCGGCAAGGCCGGCGGCGAGCACTACACCCGCCGCCAGCGACGCCCGGAGCCAGCGCCGACGTGGCCTCGGCTGCTGCAGAGCCGGCACCGACGTGGTGCCGGTCATGCCGCCGGTCATGCCGGTGCCGGTGCGGGTGCCGGTGCCGGTCACCGGGCCGTAGAGGGCGCGTAGGTCGGCCAAGGCCTCGGCGGCGGTGAGGTAGCGCCGGTCCGGGTCCTTTTCCAGCATGCGGCCGATGATCCGGACCAGCTCCGGCGGCGCGTCGGGGCGCAGCTGGGCGACCGGCTCGGGCTCCTGGTTGAACAGGGCGTAGAGCACCGCCTGGTCGTCGCCGCCGCGGAACGGGCGCCGGCCGGTGACCATCTCGTAGAGCACCGCGCCCAGCGACCAGACGTCGGTGCGCGGATCGACCTCCTCGCCGCGCGCCTGCTCCGGCGACATGTAGCCGGGAGTGCCGAGCGAGGAGCCGATGCGGGTCAGCCCGGCGGCGCCGGCGAGCTTGGCGATGCCGAAATCGAGGATCTTGACGATCTCGTCGGTGGTGATCATCAAGTTGGCAGGCTTGATGTCGCGGTGCACGATGCCATGGCGGTGGGCCTTGACCAGGCCGCGCGCCACCTGCTGGGCAGCCTCTAGCGCCTCGTCGATGGGCAGCGGCCCCCGCTGCAAACGCTGCTTCAAGGTCTCGCCGTCGTAGCAGGCCATGGCCAGGTACAGCTGGCCTTCGTCGATCTCGCCCACCTCGTGGATGGTGCAGATGTTGGGATGGTCGAGCGCCGACGCGGCGCGGGCTTCTTGCAGGAAGCGGGTCTTGGAGTCCGCGTCGCGGGTGAGCTCGGGCGGCAGGAACTTGAGGGCCACCACCCGCTCCAAGCTGAGGTCCTGGGCCTGGTAGACGACGCCCATGCCGCCGCCTCCCAGCGGGCCCAGGATGCGGTAGTGGGCGATGACGCGCCCGATCATGCCAGTGCCCGGCCGGCGCTCAAAGGCGGAATCGTCCGCCGCCGCGCCGGTCCCCGCGCGCGGTGCCGGTGCGCCGGGAGAGGCGGCGGGGCCGGGCGGCTCGCGTTCCATCGCTGCCGGAGCAGGCGGGTTCGCTGCCGCCTCGCCGGCGCCGGACGCCGGAGCGGCGGCGCCGCTCCCCGGTCCGGCGGACGGCGGCGGGCCGGGGCGCCGCTCCTTGCCGGGCAGCGGCAGCGGCGCCTCGATCAGGGTCTGCTCGTACGGCGCGGACAGGGCCGGCTGCATCACCAGGTCGCAGACCGCGAGCAGATCGGCGCGCAGCTCTTCGGCACGCTGGTAGCGCTCGGCCGGACGCTTGGCGAGGGTGCGGGCGACGACGCGCTCGAGCGCCTGGGGCACCCCGGGGCGCAGCGTCGAGATGGAGCGCGGCGGCCGCTTGACGATGGCGTTGATCAGCTCGCGCTCGTCGCCGTTGGTCCACGGCAGCCGGCCGGTGACCATCTCGTAGAGCACCACGCCCAGCGACCAGAGGTCGGAGCGGTGGTCGATCTCGGCAGACAGGAACTGCTCCGGCGAGATGTAGGCGGTGGTGCCCATGACGTCGCCGGTCCGGGTCAGGCGGGTCTCGTCGGCCATGCGCGCGATGCCGAAGTCGACGATCTTCACCCGGCCGTCCTCGGCCACCATGACGTTGCCCGGTTTGATGTCACGGTGGACGACACCCTTGTCGTGGGCCGCGGCGAGCCCGGCGGCGACCTGGGCGGCGATGCCGAGCGCCTGCGGCAGCGGCAGTGCCCCGCGCTCGATCTTGCGCTTGAGCGATTCGCCCTCGCAGTAGGCCATGGCGATGAACAGCCGGCCGTCGTCGGTCTCGTCGGTCTCGAAGACGGTGCAGATGTTGGGGTGCTCGAGGCGGGAGGCGGTGCGGGCCTCGCGCGCGAAGCGGCGCTTGAAGTCCTCGCTGCTGCTGCGATGCGGCGAGAGGAACTTGACCGCCGCGTAGCGCTCGAGCCGCAGGTCCCAGCCCTTGTACACCACTCCCATGCCGCCGCCTCCCAGGCGCTCCAGGATCCGGTAGTGGGAGACCGTGCTGCCGATCAGCGGCGGCGGCGCAGCGGACGGCGAGACCGGGATCTTGGGCGATTGCGGGGTCGGCGGCGGCGAGGCGGCAGGCCGCCGCACCGCAGCGTCCGGCGGCGGTGGTGAAGCGTCCGGCCGCGGCGCCGGTTGGTCCGCGGAACCTTCGCCGTCCGGCTCGGGCTCCGGTCCCTTAGGATTCTCGGCCATGTGGGGCTGGGAGCAGAGAGGAAGTGGGATTCGCCGACCGCCGCATCCTGGATACCGGCTATTTGGCGCCGAAGTGTATCAGAACGACCCGGGGCGCCCCGCGGCGGCTCCCCGAAGGCCGGCGTGATAGGCTCGCCGCCGCCTTCGGCGAGTCCGGGCGAGTCCGGGCGAGTCCGTCGATCCCGGCGACCCGGGCGGCCCCAGGCCGATCCGGCCGACTCCGAGCGATGCCGGCGGCTGCCGGGCGAGGTGCCAAACCACCATGCGGGGCAAAGTGCTGATCACCGGTGCCAGCGGCGCGCTGGGCGGCAGTGTCGTGCGCCGCTTCCTTGCCGGCGGCGAGCGTGTCCTGGCGGTCTATGACAAGAACCCCGGCGACCTCGCCCAGTTGGCGCCCGCCGACCGTCTGGCGGTCCGGCAGGTCGACCTGGGCTCGACCGCCGAGGTGGAGAGGTTGTTCGGCGAAGAGCTGGCGACCGACGCGCCGCCAGTCGTCGCGCATCTGGTGGGCGCCTTCCGCTATGGCCGGCTGGGAGAGCTGAGCGACGAGGATTGGAGCTACCTGCTGCGGGTCAACCTCGAGACCACTTTCCGCGTGGCCCGCGAGTGCGCCCGTTGCTTCGAGCGCGCGGGTGGCGGCGCCCTGGTGGCGGTGGCGTCGCCGGCGGCGCTGCTTGGCGAAGCGGGAGTGGCGGCCTACGCGGTCTCCAAGGCTGGAACGCTACGCCTGATCGAGTCGCTGGCACGCGAGGTCGCGCCGTTCGGCGGGCGTGCCAACGCCGTGCTACCAGGCACCATGGACACGCCGGCCAACCGCCGGGCGATGCCGGACGCCGACCCGGCGAAGTGGGTGAGCACCAAGGCGGTTGCGGAGGTGATCTACTATCTCGCCAGCCCCGCCGCCGCCGGCGTCAACGGCGCCGCGGTCCGCGTACCGGGGCCGGCGTTCTAGACGGAACTTCCAGCTACCCGCGTCGGTTTCAAGGTGCGGGGGTCGCGGGGTCGCCGCAGGCGTGGAGGCTGAGGCCCGACACATGAAAATTGCGGTCTGCATCAAGCAGGTCCCCAACGCCGAGGCGCGGCTGCGCCTCAGCCGCGACGGCAAGGGACTGGACGAGGAGGACCTGCCGTTCATCGTCAACGAGAGCGACGAGTATGCCTTGGAGGAGGGGTTGCGCCTGGCCGAGCGCACCGGCGGCGAGGTGGTCGCCTTCAGCCTGGGTCCGGAGCGGGTGCGCGAGGCGCTGCGCAAGGCCCTGGCCCTGGGCGCAGCGCGCGCCGTCCACCTCGCCGATCCGGCGTTCGCCGGCGGTGACGCGCTGGCCACCGGCCGCGCCCTGGCGGCGGCGCTGGCGCGCGAGACCTTCGACCTGGTGCTCACCGGCTCCCAGTCCGACGATGCCGGCTTCGGCGCCACCGGCTCGGTCATCGCCGGGCATCTCGGCTGGCCCCACGTCTGGCTGGTGATGGGAGTCGAGCTCGAGCCGGCCGGCGCCGCGCCGGTGAGCGCCAAGGTGACCCGCGAGATGGAGAGCGGCATCAACGAGGTCTCGCGTGTCCCGCTGCCCGCCGTGCTCGAGATCCAGGCCGGCATCAATCATCCGCGCTACGCCTCGCTCAAGGGCATCATGCAGGCCAAGAAGAAGGAGATCGCGGTGCCCTCGCCCGCCGACCTCGGGCTCGATCCGGCGCAGATCGGCGCTGCTGGTTCGCGGCTCGAGGTAGTGTCGGTCGAGTTCCCGGCGGCGGGCAAGGGTGCACAGATGATCGAGGGCGACGCCAAGACCGCGGCCGCGGCGCTGGTTGCGAAGCTGCGGCAGGAAGCGAGGGTGCTGTGATGGCGGAGGAGGCGGCGGCGCGGCAGCGGCCCTGGCGGGTGTGGGTGGTGCCCCAGATCCGGGAGGGCCGCATCCCGCGCGTCTCGTGGGAGGCGGTGGCGGCGGCCCAGCGCCTGGCGGCCGCCCTGGCTGAGATCGACGGGGCCGTTCGCGCCGAGGCGGTGCTGTTAGGCACGGGGCTCGACGGCGCCACGCGGGAGATGGCGCAGCGCGACCTCGCCGCGGTCCACGTCGCCGACGACCCGGCGCTCGCCGCCTACACGCCGGGCGCCTGGATCGGCGTGCTGGCGCCGGCAATCGCCGCGGCGAGCCCCGACTTCGTGGTCTTTCCCCACACCTACCAGACCGTCGACTTCGTGCCTCGCCTGGCGCAGCGCGCCGGAGCGGGCCTGCTGCCGGAGGTGACGGGCTTCGCGCTGCCTGAGGGCGGCGCGGGTGCCGCGGGCGCCGGCGGCCTCCTCTGGACGCGTCCGGTGCTGGGTGGAAAGCTGCAGGCCCGGGTGCGGGTGCGCGGCGCCGGCACGGTGCTGGTTTCGGTGCAGTCGGGCGCCTTCTCGGCCGACGGCGTGGCACCGGCGGCGGCAGGCGCTGCCGAGGTCAAGCCGCTGCCGGTCGACGCCGCCCAGGCGCGCCCGGACCGCGAGGTCCTGGGCTACGAGGAGGTGACCACCCAGCAGGTGGACCTCACCAAGGCCGACGTCATCGTGGCCGTGGGCCGCGGCGTCGGCGGTGCCGACAAGATCGGGCCGGTCGAGGAGCTGGCGCGCGCTCTCGGCGCCGAGATCGGAGCCAGCCGGCCGGTGATCGACAGCGGCTGGCTGCCGCGCGAGCGCCAGATCGGCTCGAGCGGCCAGACGGTGGCCCCGCGTCTCTACATCGCCGCCGGCATCTCCGGCGCCATCCAGCACCTGGTCGGCATGAAGGCCTCGTCGGTGATCGTGGCGATCAACAAGGATCCCAGCGCGCCGATCTTCACCGTCGCCGACTACGGCCTGGTGGGCGATCTGCATGAGTTGGTGCCGGCGCTGACCGCGGCGGTCAAGGCGGCCAAGGGCTGAGATCCCGGTGCGCTCGCCACCCTGAACAGCGCCGTGAAAGAAACCTCCATCGACGACCTCGTGCAGCTGCCCGAGGCGCTCGCCCTGCAGAAGCACTTCGACGCCAAGAACTTCAGCCGGCTGCGCTGGCTGCTGCTGCTGGTCGCCGTGATGGCCCTGGTCGGCCTGGCGGTGGCGGCGGCGACGCGGGTCTCGGCGCTGCGGGTGGCGTTCTACGCGCTGAACCTGGTCGCCGTGCTGGGCTTCATCGCCGTCTACCGCGAGCGCTTCTTCGAGCGCTACTTCCGGCAGATCCTGGTCGGGTACTTCTTCGTGCAGATGTGCCTGCCCGAGCTGTGGACCGTGCAGTCGGGCGCCGACGGGCAGCTGCAGCTCGCCGGCCTGTTCCCGCTGGTGCTGATGGCGTTCCGCCTGCGCCTGCTCGAGCACCTGGTCCTGTACGGCGTCTTCTGGGTGGCCGAGGCGCTGCACTGGGGTCCCGGCGGCCTGGAGGCGACCGGCGGCGCCGCGGCCGCGGCGATGGCCGGCAGCTCCGCCGTCAACACCCAGGACCTGGAGGTCGGCATCGCGGTGGTGACGGCGGTCTGCCTCATCGCCGCCGGGACGCTCACCCAGCTCGACAAGCGGCGCTTCCTGGCCATCTGGCGGCGCGAGCATTCCCGCTCGCGCGAGCGCCTGCGGATGCGTGAGGAGATCGAGTACGCGCGCAAGATCCAGCTCAGCATGCTGCCCCAGGCGCCGCCCGACATCGCATGGCTCGACCTGTCCGCGGCCTCGCTGCCTGCCACCGAGGTGGGCGGCGACTACTACGACACCTTCCGCCTCACCCCGACACGCCTGGTGCTGGCGGTCGCCGACGTCTCGGGGCACGGCCTGGCTTCCGGGCTGCTGCTGTCGGGCGTTCGCAGCTGCCTCTACCTGCTCGAGGACGACCTCGCCTCGCCCGAGGCGCTGCGGCGCCTGGACAGCATGGTCCGGCGCACCACCGACCGGCGCACCTACGTCACCCTGCTGCTGGCCCTGGTCGATCACCAGGCAGGGACGCTGGCCGTGACCAGCGCCGGCCATCCGCCGCTGCTCCATTACCGGGCGGCGACGGGCACGGTTGCCGCGGTCGGCAGCGGCGCGCCGCCGCTCGGCACCTTCGTCGATCCGCAGTATGTCCGCGACGAGGCCCGGATCGCCACCGGCGACCTGCTGGTCGTCTACACCGACGGCGTCATCGAGATGCACAACGACCACGAGCAGGACTATGGAGAGGAGCGCCTGATGCGCGCCATCGCCAGAGCGGCGCCGGGCCGCACCGCCCGCGAGGTGCGCGACAGCGTGCTCTCCGATCTCGCCAACTGGAAAGGCAGCGTCGAGCAGGCCGACGACATCACCCTGGTGGTGGCGCGGCTGCGCTGAGCCGGTCCAGCCGCGGCCGGCTTGCCGCTCCAGCCGCGGCCGGCATCGCAAATCGGTCGCCGGCTAGATAGCATCGGATGATGGTGCGCGCCGCCCCGCCGCCCCCCCGCTATCGCCGAGGCGTGCTCGCCTGCCTGCTGGGCGCCTCCCTGCTGGGCGCCGCCGCCGCGGCGGCGCGGCTGCCGGCCGCCTCTCATGGCCTGCTGGCGGCGGCGGCGCCGGCGCGTCCCAAGGTCAAGATCTGGCAGGAACCGATCCCGCCCCGGGCGGCCGATCCCTTCGCTCCCGACCGGGCGGAGGCGGGGACCGCCGAGGCGATCGCCGCGCTGACCGGCTCGCTCCGCTTCCTGCCGCCCGGCGTGGCCTACCTGCCTGCGGCGCCCGGCGTGCCTTCACCGGCGACCATCCTCGGGCACGTGGCTGGCGCGCCGGAGATCGGGCGTGCCGCCGACGTCCATCGCTACTTCCGCCGGCTGGCGGCGGCGAGCGACCGGGTGCGGGTGCAGGCGATCGGCAGCAGCGAGGAGGGGCGCGAGATCCTGCTGGCGACGGTCTCCGCCGCCCACAACCTCGCGGAGCTGTCGTACTTCCGGGAGGCGGCGGCCCGCCTGGCCGATCCGCGCCGCACGCCGCCGGAGGAGGCCGAGGGCCTGGCAGCCGGCGGCAAGCTCTTGTACTACGTGGTGGGCGGGACGCAGCCGGGAGAGCTCGCGAGCCCGGAGATGCTCGCCGAGCTCGCCTACCGGCTGGCGGTCTCCGAGCGCCCGGAAGCGCGGGCGGTGCGCGAACAGATGATCGTCCTGATCACTCCTGTGGCCGAGCCGGACGCCTACGACCGGGCGGTCGAATGGTACCGCCGGAACCTGCGGCAGCACGCCGGCCTGCCATGGGTCCAGCTGAGCGAGATCCTGGCGCCGCCCTATGCGGGCCACTACGGCGGTGCCCGCTGGGCCGGGGCGGGCGACAGCGGCCTCGGCCTCGCCTCCACCCGGGCCATCGCCGAGGCCTTCTTCGGCTTTCACCCGCAGGTGTTGCAGGGACTGGGCACCTCGCCGCCGCTGCTGTCGCTCGGCGGCGCGGCGGCTGCCGGCACCGCGGCTCCGGAGGCCCCGGCGGACACCGCGACCAGAACCGCTCTCGCGGCCGGTGCCGATCCCTGGCCGGCTCTGGCGGCGGCGGTAGGCGCGGCGCTGCGCG
>DASZHY010000611.1:0-4900 GCA_035949675.1 Thermoanaerobaculia bacterium | reverse complement strand
GCCAGCGGCTGACCATCGCCGGCGTCGAGCTCAACACCGACTCCTACACCCGGGCGACGCTCGTCGGCAATCCCGAGATGATCGAGCGCGAGCTCGCCAAGCTCCGCGCCGCGGCGGCGGCCGCGGTGGCGCACGGCTTCCACCTGTACGCCGGTCACGGCCTCACCGTCGCCAACGTCGGTCCGGTCGCCGCCCTCCCCGGCATGGAAGAGCTCAACATCGGCCACGCCCTGATCTCGCGCGCCGTGCTCGTCGGCATCCCCGCCGCGGTGCGCGAGATGCTGGCGGCGATGGCTGCCTGAGGGCGGCCGGCGGTTCCACCAAACGCCGGGTTGGGACCCGGCGGTTCCACCAAACGCCGGGTTGGGACCCGGCGGTTCCACTAAACGCCGGGTTGGGACCCGGCGGTTCCACTAGATGGAGCGCGCCATCAGCGTTGCCACCGCGCGGTTGAAGCGCGCCGAGTCGGGCAGCTCGGAGCCCTCGGCCAGCAGGCCGTAGCCCAGCAGCAGCTCGGCGTACTCGCTGATCAGCGGGTCCTCGGCGCTGCGGTCGAAATGCTCCTTGAGGCCGGTCAGGATGCGGTGGCCCGGATTGAGCTCCATGATGCGGCGCTGCTTGGGGCCGCCGCCCTTGCCCTTCTGCAGCAGCTTCTCGAGCTGCGGGCTGTAGTCGTGCTCGGCGCCGACCAGGCAGACCGGCGAGGCGGTGAGCCGGCTGGTCAGGCGCACCTGCTTGACGTGCTCGTCGAGCTTCTTCTGCAGTAGCTCGAGCAGCGGCTTGAGCTCCTCCTCCTTGGCCTTGAGCGCCTCCTCGGACTGCTTCTTCTCCTCCTCGCTGCCGAGCGAGACGGTGCCCTTGCCGACCGACTTCATCTTCTTGCCGGCGTACTCGTTGAGCGATTGGGTGAGCAGCTCGTCGACCGTGTCGACCAGGTACAGCACCTCGTAGCCCTTCTCCTTGATCGCCTCGAGGTGAGGCGAGCTCGCGACCTGCGAGCGCGACTCGCCGGTGAGGTAGAAGATCTCGTTCTGGCCTTCCTTGAGCCGCGCCACGTATTCCTTCAGGGTGGTGAGCTTGGTGGGATCGTTCGACGACTCGAACAGCAGCAGCTCGAGCAACCGGTCCTTGTTCTCGTAGTCGGAGCTGACGCCTTCCTTGATGGCGCGCCCGAACTCCTTCCAGAACTTGAGGTAGTTTTCGGCTTCCTTCTCGCGCATCTCGTCCAGGGTGTCGAGGACCTTCTTGGTGAGGCCCTTGCGCATCGTGGTGATGTGGCGGTCCTGCTGCAGCATCTCGCGCGAGACGTTCAGCGACAGGTCGGGTGAGTCGACGACGCCGCGTACGAAGCGCAGGTAGTGGGGCAGCAGGTCCTCGCACTTCTCGAGGATCTGGATGCGCTTGACGTAGAGCTGCAGGCCAGGCTTCGAGGCCACGTAATACAGGTCGTAGGGCGCCTGCGCCGGCACGAACAGCAGCGCCTGGTACTCGATCCGGCCCTCCGCCTTGAACGAGATCACCTTCAGCGGCTCGGTCCAGTCGTGCGCGATGTGCCGGTAGAACTCGTTGTACTGCTCGGCGGTGACCTCCGACTGCGGCCGCGTCCAGATCGGCTTCATGGTGTTGAGGACCTTCTCCTCCAAGGGCATCTTCGGCTTCTCGCCGGTCTCCTTCTCCTTGGCCAGGTCCTCGATCTCGGGGTCCTTCTCGGCGGTGAGGATGATCGGGTAGGAAACGAAATCCGAGTAGCGCCGGACGATGCGGCTGATCACCCAGCGGTCGCTCCAGTCCTCGACGCCGTTGTCGCGGTCCTCGGGCTTGAGATGGAGGGTGATCGAGGTGCCGCGGCCTGGCAGGTGCTCGGGATCGACGTCCGAGACCTGGTAGGTGCCGTCGCCGGTGGACTCCCAGCGGGTGGCCGTGGCCTCGCCGGCGCGGCGGCTCACCAGCTCGACGCGGTCGGCGGCCATGAACGACGAGTAAAAGCCGACGCCGAACTGGCCGATGAGCTCGGCGATCGTCTGCTTCGACTCGCCCTGCTTGAGGCGCTCGACCAGCTCGCGGCTGCCCGACTTGGCGATGGTGCCGATGTTGGCGATGACCTCGTCGCGGTTCATGCCGATGCCGTTGTCGCGTACGGTCACCGTGCGGTGCTCGCGGTCGGCCTCGATGCGGATCTCGAGCTTCTCGTCGCCGGCCATCAGCTCGGGCAGGGTGACCGCCTCGAAGCGCAACCGGTCCAGCGCGTCGGAGCCATTGGAGATCAGCTCGCGCAGGAAGATCTCTTTGTTCGAGTACAGCGAGTGGATCATGATGTCCAGCAGCTGCTTGGTCTCGGCTTGAAACGGCAGGGTCTCGATGGGGGTCGTGGTGGCGGTCATGGGCTTCTCCTTCTCCTCTTCCTGAGGCGCAAGTATAAGTGCGTTCAATGATCGACGGCGGGACATGGGCTCGGGAGCCTGGCAGTCATAGGATGCGGGCGGAGCGAAAGGGGGAGGCCGGCACTTGGGCCAGCACTTGGGCCAACACCTGGGGGCGACAAGAGGCATGGCGGGAGGGCCAAGGGGGATGACGGCGGAGGCGGGCGATCCGGGCAACGACCTGATCCGGCAGGAGGCGCCCGCGCTCTGGCTGGCGCTCTCGGCGCTGGGAAGGCGGGTGCGGCAGCCGGAGGACTTCCTGCCGCAGCAGTCGGCCGAGGCGCGGGGCAAGCCGTTCAACGCCTCGATCGGCCAGATCACCGACGGGCATGGCCATGCGGTCGAGCTGCCGGCGCTCGGCGCCGCCCTGGCGGGGCTGCCGCCCGCGGAGCGCAGCCGGGGGCTGCTCTACTCGCCGCTCGAAGGGCTGCCGGAGCTGCGGCAGCGATGGCGCGAGCGGCAGCGGCGGCAATGGCCGGCGGGCACGCCGTCGTCGCTGCCGCTGGTCACCGCCAGCCCGGGGCTGGCGCGGCAGGTCCTGGCGGAGCTGTTCGTCGAGGAGGGGCGGACGGTGTTGCTGCCCGCGCCGCCCCTGCCTCCCGGGCTCGAGGGGGCGCGCCAGCTGTTCGAGCTGCGCCGCGGCGCGCGCGTGCGCGAGCTGCCGGCCGGGGCCGGCGGCCCTGCTGCGCTGGCGCGGGAGCTTCTGAGCTTGCCGGCAGGCGAACCGCTTCTGGTGCTGCTTGCCGGCGGCGGTGGCGGCGCCGGCTGCAGCGGCGGCGCCACCGCCGGCGCCAATCCGGAGGATCTCCGGGACTGCCTGGCCGCGGCCGCGGCAGCACGGCCCGTGGTCGCCCTGATCGAGGACGGCGAGGTCGATGCCGAGGCCGCGGACGAGGTCGACGCCGCCGGGCGCCTGTTCGCCCTGCTGGCGGGCGGTCACGCCGAGACGGAGAAGGGCCCGCTGCCGGCGCCGGAGCAGCCGGGTGAAGCTTGCGCCCTGGTGCCCTTCCGGATCGAAGGCACCGCCAAGCTCGGCTTCCCCGGCGCCGGGCTGGGCTTCCTGACGCTGCCCTACGAGCCTGACAGCCGCCTGGCTCGAGAGCTCGAGAAGAAGCTGAAGATGCTGCTGCGCGCCGCCGTCGGGTCGCCCTCGGCCCTCAGCCAGGTGCTGCTGCTGGCCGCGCTCGGAGCAGAGTGATCGACACTCGAGACGGAGGAGGTGTTTCGTGACGAAGGCATGGACCACGCGCTGGCGCTGGGCGGCGCTGCTTGCCCTGCCGCTCCTGCTCCCGGGCCATGGCGGCGCTCAGGCTGCCGGGACGCGTCAGCCAGCAGCGGCCGCCGAGGCCGGCGAGCTCGAGAGCCGGCGCCAGGCGCTCTTGCACGTGGAGGACGAGTGGCTGCGGGCGAGGGACGCGGCGACTCTCGAACGGATCCTCGGCGATGATTTCGTCCATCCCGTGCCGCAAGGCTACTTTCTGAGCAAGGCCGAGCACATCGCCTGGGTCGTGGAACACCCGCCCCAGGCCGGTCTGGACCAGCGCTTCGAGGGGCTGCGGGTTCGCATCTACGACGCGGTCGGCATCGTCACCGGGGAGGTGGTCACGAGCCTGGCCGGCGGCCAGGTGCGGAGGTCCGTCTTCACCGACGTCTTCGTCTGGCGGGATGGCCGCTGGCAGGCGGTCAATGGGCAGGAAAACGCCGTCGAGGCCTCGCCTCGCCGGGCGGCGTGACGCCGCCGCGGCGAGGGCCTGGGCGGCACGCGCCGAGGTTCAGCAGTCCGGCTGGGGCCTCTGGCGCTCGGCTCGGCCAGGGGTCACCGCTGGCTTCACATACTCGAATAGCGGCATGCCGAAGAAATCCGCTACCTTTCCGGACGCGCGGAAGCCACGCCTCTCGTAGAAGCGGATCGCCCGCTGCAATGGCGCTACCGTGTCGAGGGTGATGCGCGTGCAGCCGGCTGCGGCCAGCTCTGCTTCGACGGTTGCGAGCAGCTCCCCGGCCACGCCGCGGCCCTGGAAGCCAGGTTGCACGGCCATTCCTCGGATGTGACCGTCGTCGGGTGCGAGCACCTTGCAGGCGATGGTACCGACGACCTCGTTGTTCGCGGTCACGGCGACGTAGTGGCACATTGACCGAGCACGCTGCCGGAGCGCTTCCAAGGTCGGTACGGTGTCGACGAAAGCAGCTTCCGAGTACCGGTCACGATAGGGCTCGAAGGCCGAGCGCAAGCAGGCGAGGATGCCTAGCGCATCGTCTTCCGTGGCCTTGCGAATCGAGAAACCGCCTGCCACTAGCCACCTCCGCGCCGCCTGCCCGGCGGTCAGCGGCTGTAGTGCTCCGCGCCGTGGAAATGCAGGGAGACGTAGGGCTCGTCTCCGATCACCCAGCTGTCGTGCGGCACCGGCGGGATGTAAAAGAGCGAACCGGCGGCAAGCTCGATCTGCGTGCCGTCGCGAAACCCCACGGCGGCGCGGCCG
>DASZHY010000610.1:0-34130 GCA_035949675.1 Thermoanaerobaculia bacterium | reverse complement strand
GTGCGGTCCATGGCGGTACGGCCGACGATCCTCGCCCGATAGCTGTTGCGCCGCGCAAACGGCGCCGGGCAATCGATCTCCGGCGGCGCCAGCAGCTCGCGGTCGTGCACCGCCGCGTCAGCCGATGCCGCCGGCGGCGCTGCCGACGCCGCCGGCGGTGCTGGCGGCGCTGACGCCGCCGGCTGCGGCGCCGCCTGGGCGGCGAGCCCCCAGGACGGCAGCAGGATCGCCATTGCCGCCATCGCCGCGATCGCCACCGTCGACCCCATCGCGGCCGTCGACCCCATCGCCACCCTCGATCCCATCGCTGCCCTCGACTTGCGCCAGGTCATGGTTGCTCTCATCGGTCCCCCGCTCCCCGCCGGCGGCTCGCGGCAATGCCGCGACCCAGCGGAAGAAGTCAGCCATTTCGACGTCGTTGGGCCCGAGGCTCTCGGGCTGGTAGCGGGTCGCCCGCAGGCGGCGCGCCTCGTCCTCGAGATAGCCGTGGGTGAACAACCGCCGCAGCCACAGCCGCGCCGGGTCGAGCCAGCGCAACGGCCGCGGCGCGCGCCGCGCATAGACGATGCCGTGGCACAGGGTGTGCCCGTTCTCGAGCGGCTGCATGGCGATGACGAAACCGCTCTGCAGGCGCTCATACTGGGCGGTGATCACGGCGAACGTTCCGCCCCAGATGGTCAAAGTGATCGCGACCGTCCGCCCCACGGTCAGCCGCAAGGTGCGGTCCATGGCGGTACGGCCGACGATCCTCGCCCGATAGCTGTTGCGCCGCGCAAACGGCGCCGGGCAATCGATCTCCGGCGGCGCCAGCAGCTCGCGGTCGTGCACCGCCGCGAAGTGCTGGCGGTCGAACGCGTGCGCCGAGTTCATGTACCAGGTGGTGTCGGCCACGTAGCGGAAGACCTTCCCCGCCACGAAGTCATCGGCATCGGCCCCGAGGAAGAACGGCAGCGGGAAGCGCGGCTCGCGGCCGTTCCAGAAGAAGACGTGGCCCAGCCGCTCAGCGACGGGGTAGGTTCTCAGGCGCGCAAACGCCGGCGCGCGGGGCAAGCTCGGAACTGCCACGCACACGCCGTCGGTGCCATAGCGCCACTGATGAAACGGGCATTGAATCGTCTCGCCCACCACGGTCCCGAAGCCGAGATCGGCATGCAGATGCGCGCAATGCGCGTCCATCACCGCGACGCTGCCGCCGGCCGTGCGAAAGGCCACCAGGCGGCGTCCCAGGATGCTCAGCGACAGCGGTCCGCGCCGCAGCCGCCGGCTGTCGCAGAAGTAGTACCAGGACGCCGGATACGCCGGGAACGCGCCGGCGGCTGGAGCCTGGGGAGCCAGGGGAGCCTGGGGACGGCTACTTGATGACCCTGCCGGCATAGCGGTTCTCCACCCGTTCGGTCGAAAACTGCGGTCCGCGCCACTCCCGCAGGTACGCCGCGAGCAAGCTGCCCCGCTCCTCGCCGCCGGCCGACAGCGAGGGCAGGTAGACCCACGGCACCGTCGGGTGCTGGTGGTGATTGAGATGCCAGTTGTGATTCAGCCAGACCAGGTCCAGCAGGCCGAAGGTCCGCAGGTTCATCGCCCCCTTGGCCACGTCGCGCACCGTGCCGTAGTGGTGGGCGTACTGCATCGCCGACCACACGAAACCGAAGCCGAACATGACCGCCAGGTAGTTGCCGAGGGGAATCTTCCAGAAATAGATCATCGCGGCGTGAGTCAGGATCACCGCCCATGCCTCGAGCTGAATGAGGCGCCGGTACTTCGGGTTCAGCGACTCGAGGAACGCCTCGGTGGGGCGGTTGCGCCAGGCGCCGCGCGGCTTGATGATCGCCGGCCTGAAGGCCACGACGATGTTGGTCAGGTAGATGAGCACCCAGAACAGCCCCGTCAGGGTGCCATACAGCTGCAGGTACTTCCAGAAGGGGTTTTCGCCCGGAAAGTACAAATCGAAGGCCTCGTCGTCCGAGCGGTTGCGGATGTGGTGGCCGATGTGGCCCTGCCGGATGAGGTGGAACGGCGCCGGGAAGAACAGCGCCAGGATCGCGCCGACCGTCTGATTGACGAAACGGTTCGGATGCAGCAGGTTGTGCTCGGCCTCGTGCAGCATCGCGTACCCGGAGTTCATGACGACGCCGTAGGCCAGCGACAGCAGGGCCACCCCCGCCCAGTCGTGGACGCGGCCCGCCGCCCACAGCAGCGCGCACAGGGCCACGAGCTGCACGGCGGCGACGGCGAGGTTGAGCCGCGCCGGGATCGGCATGCCGGCGCGGGTCACCGCACGCCCTCCGGCCACGGCCGGTGCCCGCAGAGCCCCAGGCGGCGGAGCTCCGGCGCGGCGTCGAAATGCGCAAAGGTGATCGGCACCATCTCGCGGCAGTAGAGGGTCCGCCGGTAGTCCTGGTCGTGGGACAGCGCCAGCAGCTGGCGACGCAGCTCCCGCCGCCTCGCGCCCAGCTCGGGCAGCTCGCGCGCCAGCTCGTCGACCACCCGCAGCTGCGCGCGCTTGGGCGTGCCGAAGAACTCCTCGAGCATCCAGGCGAAGAGCCGCGCGTTGATGGTGCGCAGCACGGGCCCGGCGCGCCGCCACAGCTGGTCGATCAGCTCCTCGTCCCAGCGCACGTGCCACACCTCGTCGGCCAGGTGGCGGCGATGCGCCGCGACGAAGTGCGGCTCGAGGAGGTCGCGGCCGCCGATGTAGGCCCGCGAGTAGAATAGCGCCCGCTCCTCTTGCAGCAGCATCAGCCACAAGAACAGCGGGAAGCGCGCGGGGCGCGCCGCGGCCCAGCGCAGGCACGCCAGCGACCCGGCTGACGCCTGCACGAAGTGGAGATCGCCGCCGCCGTAGAGCCGCGGGGCGCAGCGCCGGTTCAACTGCCGGAACATCTCCGTGTGCTGGCGCTCCTCGTCGTGGAAGCGTTGCAGGATCTCGGCGAGGCGCCGCGGCCACGGGTCGCGCAACAGCGCCTGAAGGACCGTCCGGCCCAGGACGGTCTCGAAGAACATGATCTGTTCGTTGAAATAGAGCGCGTGGAGCTGGTTGTAGCGCAGGCGCTGATCGGCCGTCAGGTCGGCGTACGATCGGGTGTGAAACAGCGGCGTGAGCTGCTCGGGGATGTAGCGCTTTGCCGGGTCGACCGGCAGGTCGTGCGGCGGGACGGCTATGGCCAGGGCGTGCATGACGTTGGCCGGCAGGCGTTCACGAGCAACCCGCCCGGCACGCTACCACACCCCCCAGAGCAGATCCCCAAGGCTGGCTCGCGGCCCATCGCGGCGCCGCGGCTCGCCAACGACATCACTCCAATGCAGCATAGCACAGCGTCGGCGGCTCCCGCCGCCACGATCTGTGCGCTGCTGCCCGAGAGGAAGGACCGTTCCTCCCCGACAGAAAGCCGATGCTGCAGACAGCAGACGGTGTCTTCGGTGGAGCGCTGGCGCCCGAACGCTAGATCCTGAAGGTCAGGCCCTTCTGCGCCGGGCTGCCGGGGAAGGCGTAGGACTGGCCGCGGTAGCGGATGGTCACGACGTAGGCGCCGGCAGGCAGCTTCGGGATGTAGAAGGAGCCGTCGTCGAGGGTGACGGCGCGGGCCTTCTGCTGGCCGGCGCTGAACTCGACCAGGGCCTGCGGCACCGGTGCGCCGCCGCTCTTGAACAGCACCTTGCCGCTCGCCTCGGCCGCGGGCTGCGCGGCGGCGGCGGTGACCAGGAAGCTCAGCAGCAGTGGGATGAGGACGAGTGTGCGTCGCATGGCGGTTCCTCCGCGCTTCCGCGTCAGCTCAGGACTAATGGGTGGCAGGTGAGACCAGCTCGAGGCCCCAGGACTTCCTGGCCCCGGTCTTGGCGTTGGTCACCCGCAGCTCGTAGTACCCGGCCGGAATCGGATCGGGATAGCCGAAGGTGTTGCCCGGCTCCGGGGTGAGCTGGAAGGCGGCCTTGCGGTAGATCAGCTCGAGGCCGAGATCGGCGTCGCCGAACTGGTTGCGAGCCTCCTGCAAGGCCTTGACGATGCCCGGATCGTTGTTGACCTGCGAGACGGCGGCGCCCTGCGACGTCTCGTGCGTGGTGGTGATGAGGACGATGCGGCTGGCGTTGCCATAGTCCTTCATCGGCTGGAAGTAGGAGAACAGCAGCAAGGTGACCCCCCAGATCGCTCCGGCTCCCGACATCTTCATCGCGACCTGGTTGCCGCCCAAGGGGCTGCCGGTCAACTGCGCGGCGCCCTTGTTCCAGAACAAGCCCGCGGCCACGAAGGCAGCGATCGTGGCGAACACCCACCAGCCGGCATTGAACAGCATGAGTTGGTTGAGACCCATGGCTTGCATCTTCGTGCCCTCCCTCCTTGCGCCGCGCCCGGCCGGCCCGGCCGTGTCGCGCCCCATTGGGCCGGCGGCGGCGCCGCCTCGTCTCGGCCGCCAGCAGTGCCGGCGCGCCTGCAAGCTTCGTCGACTGGCGGCGCGCCTGCTGTGGTCGCAGCGTGAGGAGTAGGCGGCCGGCACCGCCGGTTCGTTACAGAGGTGAAGTTAACTCGACGGCTGGACCCTCAGATCCATTTCTGGCCTACACGCACCAGTTTCGCGGTACCGGCCGCCGGATTTCGGTAAACTGCAAGTCGCTTTCCTAACGAGCTGGTGAGCGTTCGAGTCCTCGATCGGCCTCGACGCCCGAGTTGCCGGACGCGCCGGGCGGGCGATTGCTGCCTGCCGCCCGGGTGGTGTCGCCGCCGGCGCCTCCGGGTCGGGCCAGGGAGCAGCCGATGATCAGACGACGGGATTGCATCAAGCTGGGCCTCGCGGCCGGCGGCGGCGCCTTGCTGGCTGGCCGTGGCGCCCTGGCCGACGACCGCAAGGACCTGCTGCGGTTCCTCTGCCCTCCGGACGGCGAACCGCCGGACCTGGCCACGCAGAGCCCGCCGGTGCGGCCCTTCGTGTGCGAGCTGTTCGTGCCGCCGATCAAGCAGCCGGTGGCGCGGCTCGACCCGCCTCCCGACCCGCTCGCGCATCAGCGGTATGACGAGTTCCCGCCGCAGAAACTCTACGAGGTCCGCGAGCAGGAGTTCCTCTGGACCTATCACTCGGACCCGCCGTACGGCGCCGGCAGCTGGTCGTGGGGCTTCGACGGCTCGACCCCGGGGCCCACCTACCACGCCCGCTACGGCGAACCGGTCCTGGTGCGTCGCATCAACGACCTGCCGCCGATCGGGGTCAGCAAGGTCACCTTCGCCCTGCCTTCGACCAGCGCCCATCTGCACAACGGGCACACCGCCTCCGAGAGCGACGGCAACCCCCAGGACTGGATCGATTCCGGCGAGTTCTGGGACCACCACTACTGCAACTTCCCCTCGGGCTTCGACGAGCGCGAGAAGCTGACCACGCTCTGGTACCACGATCATCGCCTGGATTTCACGTCCAACAACGTCTACGCCGGGCTGGCGGGCTTTTACCTGCTGTTCGACGAGCAGGACTCCGGCAACGAGAACGATCCCAACCCGCGGGCCTGGCGGCTGCCGAGCGGCAAGTACGATGTGCCGTTGATCCTCCAGGACATCATGTTCGATGCCAACGGCCAGGTGCGCTGGAACCCATTCAATACCAATGGCATCCTCGGCGACCGCTTCACCGTCAACCGCAAGATCCAACCTTTCTTCCGCGTCGAGCGGCGCAAGTACCGGCTGCGGATCTTGAACGGCGGCCCGTCGCGTTTCTACCAGCTGTTCCTGAGCTCCGGCAAACCGTTCACCATCATCACCGGCGACGGCAATTTCCAGCCCGAGCCGGTCGAGGCCAGGAGCATCTACCTGAGCGTCGGTCAGCGGGTCGACGTGATCGTCGATTTCTCGCACTACCGCGCCGGCGAGACGGTGGTGTTGCAGAACCGGCTCGAGCAGCTCACCGGCCAGGGCCCGACGGGCAGGCTGATCCACCCCGGCGACGGTCTGATGCAGTTCCAGGTCGTCGAGGCGACGGCCAAGGACCCCAGCCGCGTTCCGGACTTCTTCCGCGACCTGCCGGCCGTCGACCTCAGCCTGGTCAAGCGGGAGCGGCTCTGGGTGTTCGACTACGTCGGCGGCCTGTGGACCATCAACGGCCGGATCATGGACCCCAACCGCATCGACGCCGGCATCGAGCAGGGCTCGGCGGAGATCTGGACCATCCGCAACGGCGGCACCAACTGGTCGCACCCGATTCACAGCCACTTCACCGAATACATGCTGATGGAGGTCAACGGCCGGCCGGTCCACTCCGAAGACGTCCAGCTGGAGGTCAGGAACAACAAGTCGCAGCTGCTCGGCTACTTCGCCCAGCAAAAAGCGGCGCGCGAGCCGATCGAGCGCTTCATGGGTGGCCGCCGCCGCGACATCACGACCCTGCTGCCGGGCGACGAGATCAAGGTCTACATGAAGTGGGACGACTTCCTCGGCAAGTACATCCTGCACTGCCACAACGTCGTCCACGAGGACCACGCCATGATGATCCGCTGGGACATCGTGGAGCCGGGCAAGGGCTTCACCGGACCGCGGTCGGCAACCGACGTCTACGGCCGGCCCGACGAGCTTCCCCACATGGAGCCGCGGCCGGCGAGCGCCACGGAAGAGAACCAGCCGCCCTCGCGCTGACTGGCTCTGACTGGCTCTGACTGGCTCTGACTGGCTCTGACTGGCTCTGAAAGGACACCGGACCATGAACCGAAGAGAGATCTTAGGAGCCTTGGCCACTGGTGCCGCGGCCGCCGCTGCCGCCGGCGGCGCCGGCGCCGCCGCCGGACAACCGCTCCCCGAGGACGGGTTCGCCGCGGCGGCGCCCCTGCCGGCCGCGGCGCCGAGCGGGCAGGCCCCGCCGGCCGCCTCCTGTGGGGCAGCCGCCGCCGGCTGGATCCCGAACGTCGTCGTCACCTCGCACGAGAACCGCCAGGCGCTCTTCTACAACGATCTGGTGCGCGGCAAGACGGTGATGATCAATTTCATGTCGATCGCCGGCGAGGCCGACAACCCGGTGACCGCCAACCTCGCGGCGGTGCAGCGGCTGCTCGGCGAGCGCATGGGGCGCGAGGTCTTCCTCTACTCGATCACCGACGAGCCCGAGCGCGACACGCCGCGGGCGCTTCAGGCCTTCGCGGCGCGCCACGGCGCGGGGCCCGGCTGGCTGTTCCTGACCGGCGAGGCGGCAGCCATCCACGCGTTGCGCTCGCGGCTGTTCGCGCACGGCGGCAACCACCACCTCCCGGCGGCGGCGCCGCCGGTCGAGGACTGCTCGCGGGGGCTGGTGCGCTACGGCAACGCGGCGGCCGACCTGTGGGGCGCCGCGCCGGCGCTCCTGGACCCGCGCGCGCTGGCGGACCGGCTGTCGTGGGTGCGGCCGCGCACGCCGGCCGCCGCCGCCGGCCCGCCCCGGCGGCGAGGGCCGGCGCCGCTGGTCCTGGCGCTGCTGCTGGCGGCCGGGCTGGCGGCGGCCGCGCCGGAGGCCACCGCCCCGGCATCGGCAGCCGCGTCCTCCGCGTCCTCCGCCTCGTCAGCGGCGTCGGGCGCGGCGCCCCCGGTGTCCTCCGTGCCGCTGACCCGCCCGGCGTCGCCGACCATCCCGCCGCCTGCCGCGGCGCCCGCCGCGCCGGCGTCCGCGGCCGCGCCGCCGGCGGCGGCGCTCGCGGCCCCACCGCCAGCGGCCGGCAGCCCCTACCAGCATCCGCATCCGCAGCCGCGGCCGTGCCCGTCGCACCAGACCACCGCCGGCGACACCACGACGATCGTGACCGGCGAGAGCATCTTCCCGCCCAGCCTGCCGTACATCGATCCGCCGGGCACGAACTTCCTGCCGACCATCTATACCAATCTCTTCGACGGCGCCGGCAACGAGATCCCGAACACCCTGCCGTCGACGCCGTCGATCGCCTACAACCTGCTGGACGGCGATCCGGTGGTGTCGCAGATCGACGCGACCTCTCCCCGCGACGACCTGGCGAGCATCTTCGACGCCATCAGCCGCTACGCCAAGGAGAAGGAGAGCGCGGGAGGCATCGTCACCAAGCAGCTGGCGCTGCGGGCGATCCAGATGGGGATCGACATCCTCGAGGGCAACCCGGTCGACTACCGCGCCTACAGCGGCCTGCCGCTGATGCACTACGACGGCCCCGACAAGGTGAAGAAGGTGCAGCCGATCGTCGATCAGAGCGGCAAGGTGATCGGCGGCGAGCTGTATGTCCATCAGGTCTGGTACGACAATCACATCGAGGCCGACACCAGCCTGCTCGACGTCAGCGCGGTCCCGGACGTGCCCTGGACGATCGTCTACACGGTGGACGTCTTGAACCGCGGCGAGGACGATTTCTCGCCGTACGTCATGTACTCGGACCTGCCGCCGGCGGGTTGCAAGGCACCGCCGCCGCCGCCGAGCTGCAATGCGACGCCGCCGACGCCCCCGACCTGCAAGGTGCCGCCGCCCAAGAGCTGCGCGGGACCGCCCCTGGCCGGGATGGACGTGACGTTTTTCCCGATGCAGGACGGCACGCGCAACGTCTTCAGGGTCAAGATGGCTCCCGGCAAGTACTACCACCTGGTCTACACCTGGGGCTGGCGCATGCACCCGCCGCGCGCCCAGGTGATGGAAGACGCCAACACGGTGGTCGGCTGCTACAACCTGGTGCAATGGGAGGTCTCGGTGTTCGGCGAATCGCCGCGTTCGAGCGAGGCGGCGAAGCTGCATGCGATCGATCAGATCAGCGACCTGGCGCCCAGTAAGCGGATGTGGAAGGCGCTGCGCGAAGCGCGGACCGCCGCCGAGCACGGTGACCTGCAGCGCCTTCGCGCCCTGGCCAGGGAGGGGCGTGATGCATTCGAGGACTGGATGGACCGCACGCGGCTGCCGCGCGGAGTGAAGCTGGACAAGACGACGGACATGACCCTGTTCTACGCCGACAACACGATCTACGGCGAATTCTCCGACGGCAGCCTGCGGGTCTTCCCGCAGTGGCAGACGCGGGGCGCCAAGTACACGGCGACGCTCTACAACGGCGACTACTTCGACCACGGCTACATGGTCGTGGACTTCGGCGGCGCCCGCGGCTGGGAGAACCAGTTCAAGTCCTCCGTCAAGGACGCCGGCTCGGGGTGCTGGTTCACCTTCGGCCGCAATTACTGGTGGCCGGCCGTCATGCCCATGGTCAAGGTGCCGGCGGCGAACCCGCAGGGCCACGACCAGCTCGGCATGGCGAAGGTCGACATCACCTTCAACTGGGACCCGGCGCGCCGGCTGCGGTTCTACCAGTTCGATCCGACGCATCACGACGTGGCGATTTTCTCGGTGCACTAGTGAGCCGCCTCCCGCCCGGTTCATTCGCAGCCCGCTCGCAGGCGGATTGCGGGTGATGGTTACAGTGGTGGCGGCGCCCGCGACGGGCAGGCGCGCCGGCGCAGGGTCCGGCGGCCGGCGCCGCGCCACCCCGGCTATGCTGGCGATGCTGGCTGTCGCCTGCGGCCTGCTCGCCGCCGGCGCCGGCTCCGCGGAGCGCTACTCCCGCCGGACCGCCGCCTACCCGGTCCCCGACGTCACGCTGGTGGACCAGGGCGGCGCCGCGGTGCGGCTGGCCGAGGAGCTGGGCCGCCCAGGGCCGGTGCTGCTGCAATTCCTCTTCACCAGTTGCACGACGGTCTGTCCGGCGCTTGCCGGCACCTTCGCGGCGGCGCAGGAGCGGCTGCCGGACGCTCGTCTGCTGTCGATCTCGATCGATCCCGACGAGGACACGCCGGCGCGGCTCGCGGCGTACGCCCGGCGGTTCGGGGCCGGGCCGCGGTGGCGGCTGCTGACCGGCCGCCTGGCCGACGTGATCGCCGTCGAGCGCGCCTTCGGCGCCTACCGCGGCAACAAGATGCGTCACGAGCCCCTGACCTGGGCGCGCGCCGCGCCGGGGCAGCCGTGGCTGCGCCTCGAAGGGTTGCCCACGGCGGCGGAGCTCGTAGCCGAGGTCCGCCGGCTCGCGGCGGCGGCGCCGGTCGCGGCCGCGGCTGCGGCTGCGGCTGCGGCGTCACCTACGGCTGCGGCTGCGGCATCAGCCGCGGCACCCTCGCCGGCATCGGCCGCGTCGCCGCCGGCGCCTCCTCCGCCGCCGGCGGCAGCGGCATCGGTATCGGCGTCGGCATCGGCGGTGGCGGCGGCCGTGGCGCGCGGCCGCCGCATCTACCGCGACGGGGTGCTGCCGTCGGGACGCCCCGTGCGCGCCATGGCTCCAGGCGGCGCGGGTGCCGCGGGTGCCGCGGGCGGCGTGGGCGGCGACGGCGGCAATGGCCAGGACGGCACGGTCGCGGATGCTCGTCTGGCCTGCGCTGGTTGCCATCGGCCCAGCGGCTATGGCAGCGTCGAGGCGGGCACGCTGGTGCCGCCCATCACCGCGGCGGCGCTGTTCGGAGGCCGACAGGCGCCGCCCGCCGAGCTCCTCGGCAAGCTCTACCGGGAGGAGCTCGCGCAGGCTTCCTGGACCAGGCTGCGGTCGGCGGCGGCGGCGCAGCGGCCGGCCTACACCGGCGAGACCCTGGCCGCGGCGGTGCGGCGCGGGATGGACCCGCGCGGGCGGGCGCTCGATCCCTTGATGCCGCGCTATGCGCTGGATGACGGCGCCATGGCGGACCTCGCCGCTTACCTGCGGACGCTGTCAGCGGCACCGGCGCCGGGAGTGGATGCGGCCGCGATTCATTTCGCGATGGTCGTGGCCGGCGAGGTCGAGCCCGGGCGGCGCTGCGCGATGCTGGACGTCGCCCGGGCGTTCTTCCGCGCCAAGAACGACGACACTCGGCGGCAGCTGTCGCGGCCGCCGGTCTCGCCGGGGTACCGTGACGAGCTGCGGCAGAGCTGGCGCGAATGGGTGCTCCACGTCTGGGAGCTGCGGGGGCCGCAGGCGACCTGGAGCGCCCAGCTCGAACGGCGCTATGCCGCCCAGCCGGTCTTCGCGCTGCTGAGCGGGATTGCCGCCCGCGCCGCCGAATGGCAGCCGGTGCACGAGCTCTGCGAGCGCCGCGAGGTGCCCTGCCTCTTCCCCAACACCGATCTGCCGGTCGTCTCGCCTGCCGGCGCCTGGACGCTGTACCTGTCCGCGGGTCTGGCGCTCGAGGGCCGCACCCTCGCCCGGCACCTCGGCGGCGCCAGCGAAGCGGGGCAAGCGGCGGAGCGGGTGATCCAGGTGTACCGCGAGACGGCAGCGGGGCGCACGGCGGCGGCGGCGCTCCGCGAGGCGATGGCAGCCGGGACGGCGCCGGCGCGTCTCGAGGAGGTGCCGATCGCCGTGGGCGCGGCGGTCGACCCCGCGGTCCTTGCGGCCCGCCTGGACGGCAAGCGGCCGGCGGACCTGGTGCTATGGCTCGACCGGCGTGACGTGGCGGCCTTGCTGCCGGCCCTCGGCGGCGAGCCGGCTGTCGCCGGCGTCACTGCCGGCACCGCCGGCACCGCCGGCACCGCCGGACCCGCCGGCCCCGCCGGAGCCCCCGGACTCGCCGGCCCAGCCGGCACCGCCCTCGCCGCAGGCGCCGACCTCGCCGCCGACCGGCGGGGCGTGCGCCGGCTCTATCTCTCCTACAGCCTGCTCGGGGAAGAGGTCTCGCCGCTGCCGGCCGCCCTCGGCGTGCGGACGCGGCTCACCTACCGTTTCGCCTTGCCCGGGCGCCCCGCTCCCGAGGGCTACCGGGTCCGCGCCTGGCTGCGGTCGCGCACCGCCGCCGGTGCGCACGAGAGGATCCGTCTCGACACCTACTTCGCCCTCGCCATGGCCGGCGACGCGCTCGAGCGGCTGGCAGGTCGCTTCTCCCGCGAGTACTTCGTCGAGACCATCGAGCGCGAGACGGAAAGGGCCGCCAACCCGGGAGTCTTCCCCCGTCTGGGTCTCGGCGCCGGGCAGCGCTTCGCTGCCAAGGGCTGCTACGTCGTCAGGCTGGCTGCCGGCGGCACCGCCGTCGAGCCGGCGCTCGTGGCCGAGGGCGATTGGATCGTTCCCTGAAGCCCCACCGCTGAAACCCCACCGCTGAAGCCCGTCGCCGGGCGCGGGTCTCCCGGCGTCCCTTCCCGTCGCGGCCTCCCGGCACCCCTCCCGTCGCGCCCGTCGGGCCCGTCGCGTCCGTCGCGCCCGTCGGGCCCGTCGCGCGAAGACCCTGCGCCGCGAGCGCATTTTCTCAACCGGGCCGCGGTAACGCCGGCTCGACGCCGGACGCCTATTCGAGCCGGCGAAGCTCATCACCAAGGGAGGATCACTGTGACTGCGAAAAGGTTGCCAGAGCGTCCCCCGGCCTGGGAGGAGCGGTTGGCCAGCTGCGTCTTCCGCGCTCTGTCACCGCGCTTGCCCTCACTCTTGCAGTCCGATCCGCCGCCCAGCCTCGCCCCCTGGCAGACGGTGTCGGTGCCGCGCCTTGAAGGCAAGGGGGCCTTGACCGCGACCTGGTTCGAGGCGCCCGCGGCGGCGCGCGGCGCCGTCTTGCTGCTGCACCCCTGGGTCAAGTGGGGTAAGGCCTTCTTCCATCGCCACGGGCGGATCGAGGCACTGCGGGCGGCCGGATACCATGCCCTGACCCTCGACCTCGGCGGTTTCGGCGGCAGCTCGCCGGCCGCGGGCTTCTACGATCGCGACGTGGCCGCCGGCCTTGCCTTCTTGCGGCGCCAAGCCGGGACGCTGCCCCTGCATGTCTGGGGGGTCAGCAGCGGCGGCTTCTGGGCCCATCTGGCCCTGACGCGGACGGAAGACGTGGCCGGCGCCTTCTTCGAGGACGTCCCGCCGCACCTCGTCGAGTGGTCCTGGCGCATGGTTCCAAGGCGCCGCCCTGGCTATCTCTTCGTCCGGTGCTGCTTTCCCCGCTCCTACCGTTATCTCGACCTCCGCTGCCAGGTCGCCGGCATGCGCGTCGCCGCCTCCGCCTACGTCAGCGGGATGTGCGATCCTGGGGTCCTCCCGGCCGAGACGCGCCAGCTGGCCGGCCTTGCGCGCGCCCGCCATCTCGTGGTCGAGGGAGCGACGCATCTCAGGTCGTTCAATGCAGCGTCCGACGCGGTGCTGGCCCTTGCGCTCGGCACCTTCCTGCGCGCCGAGGGCCGCGCGCGATGCTGGCAGCCCTTGCCGCCCAAGCCGAGCCTGGGGCGGCCCATGAAGAGCGCCGCCCCGCGACGGCGCGCCGCGAGCAGCGGACGCTGAAGCCGCGGCGCGGGCCGGCCACTGCACTGCCCCGCGTTCCTGGGCTATCGAGTGGCCTCACCGAATCACTGAGGAGCGGTCCTTTGCGTCCCCGGCTTCCGGGTGAGAGCATGATCGTGGAGTTGTTCACGCGCCTGCCCGGCTAAGCTGCGTTCAAGTTCCCCGGGACGGCTGCGGAGTCTCCTGTCCTCGATGGTTCAGGCGCATCAGCTCATGGCGAACACGAAACGGCGGACGGCGGCAGCCAAGTGGGGAGCGGCGCTTACTCTCGCCGTGGCGGCGGCTGCCCAAGGGGCGAGTCCCGCGAGGGATCCCTCGGGCAAACCGCCGAACGCGGCCGCGGTGCAATCGGGATCCAGGTTCGACGCTCGCCGCTTGCGCACGGGGCGCTTCGAATACCTGACGCTGGACCACGGCAAGGTCGTCGGGAAAGGGTGCCTCACGATTCGCCGCCTGGGCGATGGCACCGTGGCGTTCACGGACGACGAAACGGGGGCGTTTGCGCAGCACTGGGAAGCGAGGGCGACTGCTTCCCTGGCGCCGCTGACGGCGGCGCTCTGCTTCACACAGGGCGCGCACGCCGTCTCCATGAATCTGATCTACCGCGGCGACCAGGTGACGGGAACGGCAGCCAGGGACCTCGCGGCGGGAGCCAAGGCGCCGGCGATCCGGGCCACGCTGCCTCCGGTCACCATCGACCAGCGGATCGATTGGGCGGCCGTCCTCGCGAGTCGCGTGCAGCTGGGAGCGGAGCTCAGCTTCAACGTCTACGACCCCTGGACAGGCGCCAGTCAGGTCTCCGGCCAGGCGACGAAGCTCGAGCGCGCGAGCGTTCCGGCAGGAGCCTGGGACGCCTACCGCGTCAGCTATCGAGTGAAGAAACCGAAGGGCTGGGAGCTCTATCAGCTGATGGTGAGCAAGGATGAGCCGCACCTGATGATTCGCGAGGAGTTCCCGGACGGCTCGGTGAGCGAGCTCACAGGGGTCAGCGCCACGGACGGCTCGAGGCCATGCCGTCAGGAGCGCTGTACAGACACTAGTGTCCCGCCCGCGTCGGGGTCGCCACGGCCACCTTGTTGACGCCGCTACAGGCCAGGTAGAGCCGGCCGTCCGGTGCGCTTTTCGGGCCGCTCGTTTTCACCTACCGGCTGACCGCCGAGGGGCAACTCGTGGCGCCGTTCGGCGTGGTGATCGCCCACCACGGGCTGCTACACCTCCACGGCGAGGATGGCGCCGAGTTCATGGCTGTCTTCACCCACGGGCGCCTTGAGGCGCTAGACCCGATCGTCGAGGAGGTCGGCGACAGTTACCGTTGCCTGGGGCGCGGCGTCCTGTGGACCCGCGACTCGTGGTGACCGGAGGAAGGTCAGCGGACTCGCGCCTCCCTCCGAGAGAGTAGGTTCACCTTTAGTACCGTCCGGGCCTGGCAGCGAGCAGGCTCGGACGGGATTCTCTGCCCGATGCGCCGGAAGGCCACCGCACAAGCCGGCGCCATCATCACAGCCGAATGGTCTCTGCCGAGAAGGGCCGCGACACTATATCGTCAACCAAGAGCTTCAGGTAGATCGAGCGGTTAGGAAGGGAGAGGAGATCCTCCGCTCCGAAGACCGGGGTGAACTCGCGAGCAAGAAGCGGCGCATCCGCCGCTCCCACACGGGAGCGATCAAGGTGCCGATGTTCCCCAAGACAGCATCCCGGATCTCAGGCGAGAGCTGGCAAGGTACTGATTGGCGAGGACTAGGCCCACTCCGTACTTGCGCAGCTCCGAGAGCATGCCTGCGAGGGAGAGGGTGGCGAAGCTCTGGAACTCCTCGAGGTAGACGAAGAAGGGCCGGCGCCCGTCGGCCGGGAGGTCGGCGCGCGAAAGTTCTGAGAGACCGATCGAGGCAACGAGGAGGGCGCCGAGGAGGCTTGCCGGTCCCTCCCCGATCTTTCCCTTGGAGAGGTTGACGAGGAGGACGCCGCCCGAGTCCATGAGGCGCCGGAAGTCGAAGGAACTCTCGGAAGAGACCAGGATGCGGCAGAGGGTCGGGTCGGAAAGGAAAGCCCCCACCTTGTTCAAGATCGGGCCGATGACCTGGGCGCGCATCGACGGGGCGAAGCTCTCGTACTCGCGCTCAAAGAAAGCCCGGGCCTGTTTGTTCGCGACGCGGGCGATGACCTCTCGGCGGAAGCTCTCCACTTCGAGGAGTCGGGGGATGTCCGCGAGGGTCGCTCGTCCTGCCTCAAGCAGGGCAAAGAGCGTGTTCCTCAAGACGTGCTCCATCCGCACGCCCAAGGAGTCGTGCCACTGGCGCTCGAAGGCGGCGATCAAACCGGCGACCGCAAGGCTCCGCTTCTGCGGCTCTACACCTGAAAGCGGGTTAAAGCGGATCGGCGAGGATGAATCAGGAACGTTCCAGGCAATGACAGCCTCTCGTCGCGCTTCGGGCACAGCAGTCCTCACCTTCTCGAAGAGATCGCCATGAGGATCGAGAAGAGCAAAGCCTTCTCCGTTCTCAAGATCCTGCCGCATCAGCGTCTCGAAGAGCGTTGACTTGCCGGCGCCGGTCTGCCGATGACATATATATGAGAGAGGCGATTCGGCCCGGCGAATGCCGAAGAGCTTTCTGCCACCTCGAAAGTTTGTGCGGGCGAAGTATGTGATGTCTTTCATCCTCCGATGATGAGCGCTTCATCGCGTTGCTTATCGCTTCCTCTTTCTGCCAGTTTGGCAACTTTCTTCTTCTCGTCTCTTTCCCTCTCCGGGCGCATCTTGGGAGGAGAACACGGGGAAGACCCAGACGAAAGGAGAGAGATGGGACGGAAAGAGCTTTTTGCCTTTGCCTTGGGAGCGATCGTTGCAACACCCGGCGCGCTTAGTGCCTTGGAGACGTCGGCCGATGACTACTCTGCTCTTCTCGACCGTCACCAAGCGGGCGATTGGAGAGAGATCGAGCGGGAGGACCGTGGCGTGAATGAGGAGGCGCTCGCGGAGGGGGCGCGGATTTTCTCCGTCTACCGGCTCTCGGACGGCGCGAAGGTCTGGATCATCACTGAAGCCGATCGTTCTTCGACCGGCATCCTTCTCCCGGAGGAGTACTGATATGGAACGACCCCTTGTCAAGGGCAAGGCCCGCCCGGGTGGGGGGTCTTGGGTCCTGGATCATGAACCAGCCTGAGACGACAGACGAGAGTCGCCACGGTAGCTTCGACGACGAGTCACGCTGATATTCGCGGGTTGCGCCGAAACACAGAGCCGCAGGGAGTCGTTCTTCTGCAACCCACAGCCGCCGGCACTCCGGCAACAAGGAGAAGAGAGATGAGCACAGGATCAACCACCCTCACCCGCGCCTCAGCCGAATGGTTCCGCCGTCCACCGGATGAGCGCTATCTGTCTCTCGCGGACCTCCACGCGGCAACCCTTGAGCGCCCCCGTCGCTCTCGAAGCAATGTCATAGCGAACACGAGCCTCATCGCCGAAGGAGAGAGCCAAGCTGCCGGCCGCCTCTCCCTCCACCATCGCGACCTCGGTGCCCTCACCTCACTGACTGGTCCTTGGGCCAGCTCGCCACGATCGCCCGCACTCCGGCCCGCTGGCTCCGGGAGATTGCTGCGAATCCCGGTGGCCCCTTCCTCGCCGCAAGCGCCTTGAACTCGGGACTCCGCCATCTTACAGCGCTGGAAGATGTCCAGGTTCTCACCCTCCGCTCAGATGAAGAGATGGCCGCCAACTGCGCGCCCTGGTCGGTCCCGACTACGGCCGAATCTATGATCACCAGGTCGTGGAGACGGTCCGGGAGGTGAACGGCGACGGACGCTGGCACATCCCGGCGGCAAGCTACCAGGCCAAGGACCCCAAGAGGGCAACCACCCTTTACGCCTCCGACCGCGATGTCTTCATCTTCCTGGTGGACGAGCGGAACCCGGTCACCGTCCAGGTTGGAGGTGAGGTCCGAGCGCTCTTCCGCGGCTTCATGGTCTGGAACAGCGAGGTCGGTCATCACCGCCTCGGAATCCTCACCTTCCTCTACGATTACGTCTGCGACAACCGCATGGTCCACGGCGCGAGGGAGGTGAAGGAGCTAGCCATCCGCCACACCAAGGGAGCGCCCGAGCGCTTTGCCAGGGACGCCCGGCCCCTTCTCCGGGCCTACGCCGAATCGTCGGTCTCCGAGGTCGAGGCCGAGCTTGGCCGGGCCACCCGAACGGTGGTCGGCAAGTCGGACGAGGAGATACTCGAATGGCTTCGCCGGCGAGACTTCACCAGGAAGGAGAGCGAGGGGATCATCAACCTGGCGAAGGTGGAGGAGGGAGACGCCCGCACCGTCTGGCAGCTCGTCAAGGGCGGCACCGCACTGGCCCGCTCGATCCCGCATGCCGATACCCGCGTCTCCTTCGAGAGGCGGGTCAGTGGTTTGCTTCGGGCCGCGTAAGCTGCACCCTTCGGTCCCTCTTCCCGGAGGGGCCGTTGTCTTTGTGGTATTCTAGCGGTAACGGGGCACAAGAAACCTATAAGGAGCTGCCATGACTAAGAAGCACGATTGGAACAAAGAGCAGCCGCATCATGTAGTCACCGGGGAGATCACGAGTCGAGCTTTCGCCGAGAAGCACCCCGCGAAGGTTGAATGGGTGAAGGTTAAGCCTAAGCCCTAGAGTTTGTTGCAGTGCAGCACTCGCCGCTGATCGGCTGCCGGCTCCGGCATGACCCGCTAAGTCGGCAGGCGCTGATGCGATTGCGAGGAGCGTCCCCAAGCAAGACGCTCGCGCTTGCGTCTTAGTGGGCACTCGTAGAGATCGAGAGGAGTCAAGGATGCCGAATTCCAAGAGGAGGTCACGTGCAAAGCCCTCTAAGAAGCAGAGGGCTAGGTTTACAGATATGATCTGGTCGCCCGATACAATTGCAACGCTCGATGAGGCTGCTCTCCGCACGGATGTTCTCATTCCTCTGTTCGAGTCAATGAGCTACCAAGGCGTGTACCATCACCATGGTGGAGCAACCGAGCTTGGCAAGGACTTGGTGATGTGGAAGGATGATCCAGCAACCGGGCGCTTATACTACTCAGTGGTCGCGAAGGCGGGTGCCATCAAAGGCGGTATTGCATCGACTGTAATGCAAACTACCCTAAACCAGATACGGCAGACCTTAGGTGCTGCATACAATGATCCAAATACGCATGAGCGGCGGTCAGTTAGCCGGTGCTTCGTAATTGCATCAGGGAGCTTCCCGAAGGAGAGCAAAGCAGCCATCCGCGCGGCACTCGGTGACCCCTTGCAGGCGCTAATTACAACGTACGACGGCTCCGAATTGTGGAAGCTCATAGAGGAACATCTCAGTGTTAAGCTGGTGCAGCACCGAATACACTCTACTGTACAATTCCTCAACTCTGCGAACCCCGATTGGGCGATAGATCTCTCTATTCGCGGGAAGGAAGTGTTTTTCAACGTAATCCCGAAAACCCCCGATCCACCGCCTCTAGACGTGTCAGTGACGCCGCGCTTTCCTGAGACACCGGCGGGACAAGAGGCAAAGACGGCTTATGAGGCTTACCAGGCGCTCGGCTCCGAGGTAACTTTAGACGCTTCGATGATTGCTGATATCAGGTTTCCTGATTTTCTCCGACTTCTGTTGCCGCGAGAGATCGCGGAAATAACACTGTTCGGGCGCTTCCTTATTCCACATCCTCTGGTTGTTAATGTCACGGTTAGATCGACAGATGGCAGTCGGGCGTTTGACATTCCCGCTGTTGTTTTTTCGGTCGGCCAAGGTGGTACTCAGGAGATAAGCCTTACCAACGAGCCACAAGCAACGCCATTCAAGTTTACGCTTCATCTGCCCAGGACCCGACGCGGCGGCCATTTTAACCTGCGTTTCGCGCCGGAAGGTCACAATATTTACCGACAGTGGCAGGCTATTCAGGTGCAGCAGATTCTAGCTGGTTCCGCGGAAGTCCAGTTTCATGACGTGGAAACGGGTCGACTTCTCCTTGGCGCTCATTCAGAAGGTGGAGTAGCAGCTCCGTCGAGAGGCTTTGTGGCCATCGTAGAAAAGATTCTGGCTATCCAATACATGACGGGGAATACTTTCACACTACCTGACCATCTGTCACAGGAGGAATTGCTTGAGATAGATAGCCTTCACTCCGTTCTTACGACTGGTAGCGCTCTTGTGTCGGAGCTTAACGCGGTTGCGCATCCGGGAGGAGCCAGGAATATACTCGCTAATGTGGGAGACCAACCTGGAAGCTTTTTAATCACCAAGTCAAACCAAATGGCGCCCATTCTTGGACAGTTCGTGGAGTTGGGGCCTGTGGAAGTCCGGTGTAAGAAAGCCGTCATTCCGCCAGATGACCGACAGAGGCTTGCAAATGCCCGCGACGACGAAGAGGTCTCGTTTCGGCTAGTGCCGACCGAAGGAGAGTCGATGGAGGCGCGTTACCTAAACTGGCCAAAGACCGATACTGAATCGGGCGCGGTTGCCCGCCTGGTCCCGGTGCCGAAGCGCCCGCGCGAGCTGGGCAGGCACCGCGGCGACATCTGGATCGCCGACGACTTCGACGTGCTCCCCGACGACATCCTTGCCGATTTCGAGGGGCGCGATTGAGGGTCCTGCTCGACACGCACAGCTGGCTATGGATGGTAGGCGAGCCAGACCGGCTGTCGGAGCCGAGCCGCCAGCTCTTGCGCGATCCCGAGAGCGAGTTGTTCTTTTCGGCGGCCAGCGCCTGGGAGATCGCGATCAAGTACGCGGCAGGAAAGCTGCGCCTGCCACGGCCGCCTGCCGCCCTCCTCGGGGAGTGGCTGGCGGAAGATCGGCTGAGCCCCTGCCCATTTCGCTCGCTCACGCCCTGCACGCCGGCGAGCTGCCGCCGCACCATCGGGATCCTTTCGATCGCCTGCTGATCGCCCAGGCCCGGATCGAAGGACTGACGCTGCTCACCGGCGACCGCGGGCTGGCCAGGTACGACGTCCCGATCCACTGGGCCTAGCCGGGAGCTGGGCCTTCCATAGCTGAAGGATCGCCGGCGCGCCGGCGGGTCGGTCCGCTGCTACATTTCCCTTCGTGATCCGCGCCACCGGCCGGTCCTGGACAGAGCGGTTGCAGCTGAAGCCCGGGGTGCGCGCCCTGGCCGCCGGCCTCTTCGTTTACGGCTTCGGCGAGGAGCTGTGGTTTCGCTATCTCCCGGCGTACCTGCGTTCGCTCGGAGCCTCGGCGCTGGCCGTCGGGGTCTTCGGCACACTCAAGGACCTGCTCGATGCGGGCTATGCCTACCCCGGGGGCGTGCTCGCGGACCGGATGGCGAGCCGGCGAGCGTTGCTGCTCTTCGGATTGCTGACCACGGCGGGGTTCGCGCTCTACCTGGCCCATCCCACCGTGCCGGTGATCTTCGCGGGCTTGTTCCTGGTGATGGCCTGGCAGTCGCTGGGGTTGCCGGCGACCTTCGCGCTCGTCGGCGAGGAGCTCGCCGGCAGCGGGCGGCTGGTCGCCTTCACCGTGCAGTCGGTGGTCAAGCGGCTGCCGATCATCCTGGCGCCGCCGATTGGCGGCTGGCTGATCGTCCGCTACGGCATGGCGGGCGGCATGCGGGTCGGGTTCGCCGTGTCGGTTGCCACCTCGCTGCTGATGCTCGCCGGGCTGCGGCGTGCGTTCCGGCGTGCCGCCCCACCCGCTGCGGCCCCGCCCGCTGCGGCCGGGCTTGCTGCCGCCGCGCCCGCCCTCGCCGCGCCCGCCTCCGCCGCGGCGGCGCTGCAGCCAGGCCGGGGCCGGGGCCGGGTGCGGCTGCACCCGGCGCTGCGGCAGCTGCTGGTCGCCGACTGCCTGATCCGGCTGTGCGAAGGGCTGCCCGAGGTCTTCCTCGTGCTCTGGGCGCTCGAGGTGGCCAAGGTATCGGCGGCGCGTTTCGGTCTGCTGACCGCGATCTTGATGGCGACGGCGATCGCCTCGTATGCGCCGGCGGCGCTGCTTGCCGGGCGGGCCGAGAAGAAGCCTTTCGTGGTCCTGACCTACGTCTTCTTCACCCTCTTTCCGCTCGCCGTGGTCGCGTCCCGGTCCTTTGGCGCGCTTGCCGCCGCGTACGTCGTCGGCGGGCTGCGGGAGATCGGCGAGCCGGCGCGCAAGGCGCTGATCGTCGACCTCGCGGTGGCCGATCCCGGCAGGACCGTCGGCCTCTACTACTCGATCCGCGGTTTCGCCGTGGCCGGAGCGTCGGCGATCGGCGGCGCCCTGTGGATGGTGGCGCCGTCCCTGACCTTCGTGGCCGCCGCCGCGCTCGGCGCGGCGGGAACTCTCTGGGCGGCCCTGACGCTGCCCTCCCGGCCCGCCTTGCCCACCGCGATCGCGGTCGAACAGGAGGAAACGAGATGAAATGGGTCACTCGCCGCCGCGTGCACGTCAATCGCGCCGCCACCGCCTGGCTCATCCGGCGGTTCCTCGATCCCGGGGGCGAGATCGAGTTCGTCGAGCCCGCCGAGGTGGCGGAGCACCAGCGTCTGACAGGCGCCGTCGGCTTCGATGCGCCGGGCGCTCGCTACCCCCACGAGGACGAGAGCGGCCGTTGCTCCTTCGAGCAGCTGGTGGAGGAGAGGCTTGCCGGGGACCCGGCGCTACGGCGCCTGGCGCGGATCGTCCACGGCGCGGACTTCCCCGCCGAGATCCAAACCACGCCGGAATCGGCGGGCTTATGGGCGATCAGCCAGGGTTTCACCGACGTGGCCCGCGACGACGCCGAGATCGTCGAGCGCGCGTCGTTCCTCTACGATTCGCTTTACGCCCACCTGCAGCGCGCCGGCTGAGTTGGAGCAGACTGCTGCTCCGTTCCTAACCCTGGCTCGGGTAGCTCAGCAGCGGCGTGCCGCACTTGGTGCAGAGCGCCGGTCCCGGCAGGAGCTCCGAATCGCAGAAGGGACAGTATCCGGATGCCGCCGGCGTGCGGCGCGGCGGCGGGGCAAGGATCTCCTCTTCGCTCACCTCCAGGTGGCGCACGAGGCCGGCCAGCCGTTGGCGGCGCTCGGCCCAGATGCGCCTCCAGCTTTCGCTGCCGCCGCCCGCCGCGGCGCACGCGGCGCCGTGCAGCTCGGCGCGCAGCAGCGGGAACACCTCCCGGCGCGGCAGCAGGACCGCGGCGGCGGCGAGAAAATCGCAGCCGTGCAGCAGGTCATGCCCGAGATGGAGCGGCGCGCGCACGGCGCTCGGCAGCGACAGGCAGATGGCCAGCAGCGCGCCCTCGCCCACGATCAGGCCGTCGCGCCGCAGGCGGCGCGCCACCCACGCCGAAGCCGCCGCGGTCCCCGCCCACAGGACGGCGGCGGCGGCAAGGAGAGTGCCGGTGAGCCTGGCGGGTGGAACCCCGAGGAAGACCAGCGGCGGCAGCGCCAGGAACAGCGTGCAGGCGAGCGCCAGGCCGAGGGCGGCCACCGGGCTCGCGACGACGTCGAACGCCGCGAGGCGGGCGGACACCGTCGCGGGCTCGAGCGCTCGCGCCGACCAGGCAGCGGCGGCGCCCTCCCGCTCGCCCGCAGGCAGCGCCCCCAGCTCGCGAACCATCGCCGCCACGTCCCGCGCCTCGGCGGCGGTGGCGAGGCGCAGGCGCCTGCCGCCGCCAAGGCGGATCGTCTTGCCGGCGACCGAGAGATCGCCCACCGCCTCGTAAGGCAAGGCAGTCCAGCTCTCCTCCCGGTAGGGAGCCGCCCCGGTCGCGTCCTCCGGCGGCAGATAGAGCCGCTCGCCGGTCGCCGCGAGGCCGCGGCGGGACAGCGCGAAGGCCTGGTCGAGCGGCAGCAGGCCGGCGAGGGCGAGCCCTCCTAGCCTGACACGCGGTTCCATCCCGAAGCAGGTGGCGAACAGGCAATGGCCGCGCCGCACGATCGTCAGGCAGTCGACGAGATAGAGCGCCGCCAGGAAAGGCAGCAGCTCCCGCAAGAGGGACACCATGCGGAGCATCGTACTCCGACCGGAGCTCGGCCGGCGCTCGGCCGGCGTCAGGGCCGAGGCTCCGGCCAGCACGGTCCCGGCGTCAGAGCTTGTGGGCTTGTTTGCCCGGCGCGGCGGGGGCGGCGGCATCCTGGAGGGCGGTGAGGATGGCGCTCTTGGTGGGCAGCTCGCTGAAGACGACGGGCTCGCGGCCGGGGCGGTAGAGGAGATAGAAGGGGATGCCGTAGCGGCCGTTGTCGGCGAGGAAGTGGGTGATCGCGTCGTTGCGGTTGGTCCAGTCGGCGCGCATCGGGAGGACGTGATGGGCGGCGAAGGCGGCGGCGATCTCCGGCGTGTTTAGCACCAGCCGCTCGTTGATCTTGCAGGTGAAGCACCAATCCGCGGTGACGTCGACGAAGACCAGCTGGCCGGCAGCTGCCAGGGACTCGGCCTTGGCGCGGTCGAAGGCGACCCAGCCGATGAGGCCGGAGGCCTTCGGCTGGGCGGCGAGACGCGCGCCGGCGGCGCCTCCCTCCGCGCCCGCGGCGTCAGGCCCCGGACCGGCCGCGCCACTCGCGCCGCCCGCGCCACTCGCGCCGCCCGCAGCCAGGGCAACGGCGGCGACTGCGCAGACGGCGAGGGCGACGCCGGCGGCGCGATGGGCCAGCGGTCTGCCAACCACGGTGCGATGGCGGAGCCAGGTAAAGAGGGCGACGAGCAGCAGGCCGACTTCGAAGGTCGCCACCCGCTCGGGGCTGACCTGGGCCGAGAGGACGTAGAGGAGCCAGACCGCCGAGGCGCCGAGCAGGAAGCCCATGATCCCGCGCAGGGTCTCCATCCAGTCGCCGGGGCGCGGCAGGAAGCGGGCGGCTCCCGGCGCCGCGGCCAGCACCAGGTAGGGGAGGGCGAGCCCGGTGCCGGCGGCGAGGAAGATGGCGAAGACGATGGGCGCCGGCTGGGTCAGTGCGAAGCCGATGGCGGTGCCGAGAAACGGCGCCGAGCATGGCGTCGCCATCAGGGTGGCGAACAGGCCGGACACGAAATGTCCGGCCAGGCCCTCGCGGGTGGCGGTGCCCGCCAGGTGGGCCAGCGCCCGGGGCAGCGGGATCTCGAACAGGCCCCAGAGATTGAGGCAGAAGAGGATCACCACCACGGTCAGGAAGGCGACGAAGCCGGGGCGCTGGAACTGGACCCCCCAGCCCACGGCGGCGCCGGCGGCGGCCGCCGCCACGGCGAGTGCGGCAAGAGCCGCGAACGAGACCAGGATGCCGGCGGCGGTGGCCAGGGCGCCGCGCACCACCTCACGGCGCCCGTGACCGGCGGCGCGCACCAGGCCGAAGACCTTCAGCGATACGACCGGCAGCACGCACGGCATGGCGTTGAGGATCACGCCGCCGAGCACGGCAATCAGCAGCATGGCGGCCAGGCTGACCCGGCGCGCCGCTGGGCGGGCGGCAGGGGCCGCCGGGCCGGGCGCGGTCGCGGCAGCGGCGCCGGCACCAGCGGGAGCGGCGGGCGAGGCACCCGCGGAGGTGCCGCCGGCGCCAGGAGCGCTCGTCGAGGCGCGGCCGCTGTCGGCGCCCCCGGCAGGTACCCCCGGCGACCTCCCGGCGGCGGTGCCGTCCAGGTTCACCGGCGTATGGCCGGGCAGCGGCCTGGGCGCGGGCGCGCCGTTCGCGACATTCGCACGATGGGCGCCGGTATCGGCCGCGCTCCCGGCGTTGCCCCGGGTGCCCGCGGCGGACGCGGTGCCGGCGACGGGTGCCGGTCCGCCGCCGGCGGCCGGCGATGCAACGCCGAGCGGCGGTGCGCCAACCGTCAAGGTGAGCCGCGACTCGGAGGTGACCGGCGGCAGGCACTGGGATTGGTCGCAGGCCTGGTAATGCAGGCGCGCGCGCAGCGGGAAGGCGCCGGGCGTTGTGCCGGCCGGCACCGTGACCTGCGCCAGGATCACCACGTCGCCGTCGTAGACCGAGAGCGGAACGTCGGCGAAGGCGAAGCTCTTCTTCTGGGCCGGCGGATACTCGACCGCCGCCGGCGTCCAGCCGGCGGGCAGCTGAATCTCGAGCTCCGTCGGGATGAGATATTCGAAGGTCGGCGTGTGGCTGTTGACGTGCCAGCCGGGCTCGATGGCGACCAGTGCCGACAGCCGCGCGGTGGCGCCCGCGGCATAGGTGGGACGGTCGGCCTGCAGCGCCAGCTTGGCCTTCTCGGGACGCGGGATCGCGGCGCGCGCCGGGGCTGCCATGCCGGCGAACAGGGCGGCGAACAGGGCGGCGAGCAAAACGGCGTGTTTGGCGCCCTTGGCGAGCGCGAGCGCGGTGGCGCCGGCGAGAGGGCGGAGGCGGAGCGGCAGCTGTGGCAAGCGACACATGGCCTTTCAGAATAGCATCCGCACCACCGCGCCCGCACCGCCCATGGCCCTGGCGGCCCCGGGCCCGCCGGGGCGGTGGGGCCGTGCCGCTCACTACCGCCTCATGCTCCCGAGCTCCAAGGGAACCAGCCGGAGGCACCGGCGCCGCCGCCCTGGCCGCCCACGGGCCGGTGATAGCATCCGCCGGTGCACCTTTCGGCCAGAGCCGCGGCAATCGAAGAGTCGGCCACGCTGCGGGTGGCCCGCCGCGCCCTGGAGCTGAAGGCACGGGGCGTGTCGCTGGTCGACTTTGGCGCCGGCGAGCCCGACTTCGCCTCCCCCGCGGTGGCGGTCGAGGCCGCGCGCCAGGCGCTGGCCGACGGCTTCACCCGCTACACCGCGGGCAGCGGCACGCCCGAGCTGCGCCGGGCGCTCACGGAGCGCGCCCGGATGCGCTACGGCGCACCCTGGACACCGCAGCAATCGGTGGTGACGGTGGGTGCCAAGGCCGCCCTGTTCCAGCTTGCCCTGGCAGTGTTCGAGGCGGGCCAGGAGGTGGTCCTGCCGGCCCCCAGCTGGGTCAGCTTCGACGAGCAGATCCGTTTCGCCGGGGCGCGGCCGGTGCCCGTGCCGACCGCCGGCGAGGACGGCTTTCGCCTCCATGCCGGCCCGATCCTCGAGGCCGTGACCGACCGGACGCGCGCCATCCTGCTCAACTCCCCCTGCAATCCGACCGGCGGCGTCATCGCGGCGGCCGACTTGCGCGAGATCGTCGCCTTCGCCGCCGGGCGGGGGCTGCTCGTGATCTCGGACGAGACCTACGAGCGCTTCGTCTACGACCACGAGCACGCGAGCGCCGCCGTGCTCGCCGCCGAGTTCCCGGAGACGGTGGTGCTGGTCGGCTCGTTCTCGAAGACCTACGCCATGACCGGCTGGCGCATCGGCTACCTGATGGGGCCGCGGGCCGTGGTGCAGGCGGTCGAGAACATCCAGAGTCACGCCACCTCGAACCCCACCTCGTTCGCCATGGTGGGGGCGCTGGCGGCGCTCACCGGCGCCGAGCCGGCGGTCGAGGAGATGATCGCCGAGTACCGGGCGCGGCGCGAGCTGTTGGTCCCCCGCCTCAACCAGCTGCCGGGGTTCTGTTGCCGGCCGCCCGCTGGCGCGTTCTATGCTTTTCCCGACGTGTCGGCGGCCTACCGGCCCGGCCGCCAGGGGTCGGTCGAGTTCGCCGAGTTCCTGCTCGAGCAGGCGCGCGTGGCGGTGGTGCCGGGGGCCGCATTCGGCGCCGACGCGCACATCCGCATCTCGTTCGCCTGCTCGCGCGAGCAGCTGCTCGACGGCCTCGAGCGGCTGGCCGCGGCGCTCGGCTGAGCGGGCGGCGAACGCTCCGGACTCACGGCGCTGGTGGCAGTGATGACGGCAAGGGTCAGGGCGAAGATGGCGCTTCTCACACGGTGGGTGGTGGTGGCGGTGCCGGTGCTGGCGGCGGTGCCGGTGCCGGCGCAGGCGGCCATGCTGGCGCTGCCCGCGCCGGCCGCCGCGGCCGTCGCGGCCGCTGGTGGAGTCCGCGCTGCGCCTCCCGCTTCGACACCGGCGCCGCAGCCGCAGCCGTCGCAGCAGCAGCCGCCGCCGTCCGCCGCGGCGGCCGACCACCGTCAGGAGAACAAGACCGTGGTGCGGCGCTACCTGACCGAGGTGCTCGCCGCCGGGAAGCTGGACAAGCTCGACGAGATCGTCGCCAGCTCCTTCGTCGACCGCTCGCCGAGCGCCGCCGCCAACCTGCGCGGGCTCGCCGCCGCGCGCCAGGCCCAGAAGAGACTCCGCGAGCTGTTCACGAAGGTCGAATACTCGCCCCAGGCGTTGATCGCCGAGGGCGACCAGGTGGCGGCGAGGTACGTGTTGCTGGCCACCCTGAAACCGGAGCGAGGCGCGCCGGCGGCGCCGCCGCTGCTGCTCAACGGCATCGCCCTGTTCCGCGTCCGCGCCGGCAGGATCCAGGAGGTCTTCGTCCTCAACGACCAGCTCGGTTTGCTGCGCCAGCTCGGCTACACGCTGGTGCCGCCGGGCGGCAGCGCGGCGGCGCCGGGTCCGCCGGCGACAACTCCGCCGGCGCCGGGTCCGCCGCCCGGATCGCCGCCGCCGGCGGGTTCGCCGGGATCGCCGCCGCCAGCCATCTCGCCGGGGTCCCCGCTTCAGGCGTCGCCGCCGCCCAATAAGCGCGCGGCGTCTCCGTCCGGGGCGGTGTCCCCGGGCCAGGAGCCCTGATCGTGCCGGACGCTGACCACGATGCGGCGACACCGGGTCTGCCCGCCGGCGTGCATCCGCTGCGCGGGGTGATGAGCGTCTGCCACCTGCTCGTCGACCAGGAGGGCGACCGCTCGGCCTGCCTGATCGATACCGGGCTCTATGGCGAGCTGCCGCTGGTGCGCCGCCGCCTGCGCCGCCTCGGCCTCGGACCCGAGTCGGTGAAAGCCATCCTGCTCACCCACGGTCATCTCGACCACACCGGCAACCTGTGGGCGATCCGGCAGTGGACCGGCGCCAAGGTGTTCGCGCACGCCAAGGAGGAGCTGCACGTCCGCGGCACCTACCCGTACCAGGGCGTCAGCCGCTGGTGCGGCCGGATCGAGGCCTTCGGCCGCGGCGTGCTCCGTTACCGCGCCGCGCCGATCGACGCCTGGTTCGCCGAAGGCGACCTGCTGCCGTTCTGGGGCGGTCTGCGGGTGGTGCACCTGCCCGGGCACACCGAGGGTCACTGCGGCTTCTACAGCGTGGCGCACGACCTGCTGTTCACCGGCGACCTGTTCGCCAGTTACTTCTTCAACCTCCACCTGCCGGCGCCGATCCTCAACAGCGCGCCGCAGCTGATTCCCGGCAGCTTGAGGCGGGTGAGCGAAATGGCTCCCGGGCGCATCGTGCCCAACCACTACGACTTCCCGGACGGGCGGCTGCACCGGCGCCGGTTCGACCGCCTCTACGGCAGGCTCGTCCGGCAGGAGGCCGCCGCCGGGTCCGCGGCGGCAGAGCCGGGCGATGCGCGGCGCTGACGTGGCAGCTGTAACCTGGCTCGTTTTCGCTGTCGCGGCCGGTGCGGCCGGCGCGGCCGGCGCCGCCGCGCCGCCGGGTGCCGACGAGCGGGCGCCGCTGTGGTTCCTCGCCGCCCTGCTGGTGGCGGCTGGCATCGTTGGCACCGTGCTGCCGCTGGTGCCGGGAGCGCCGCTGGTCTTCCTCGGCCTGCTGCTTGCCGCCTGGATCGACGACTACCAGAAGGTGGGAGCGGTGACGCTCACGGTTCTCGCCCTGCTGACGCTGGGCTCGTTTGCGATCGAGTTCTGGGCCGCGCGCCACGGTGCCCGCCGGGTGGGAGCGAGCGGCCTGGCCGTCTTCGGCGCCGTCCTGGGCAGCGTCGTCGGGCTGTTCTTCTCACTCCCCGGGGTGGTGCTCGGGCCCTTCGTCGGCGCCGTCGCCGGCGAGTACCTGGCGCGCCGCAACCTTCGCCAGGCTGGGCGCGCCGGTCTCGGTACCTGGCTCGGTCTGGTGCTCGCCGCGGCCGGCCGCCTCGCCCTGGTGTTCATGATGCTGGGCATCTTCGCCGCGGTGTACCTGCTCCACGCCTGAGCGGGCGCTCCAAGCTGTCGGGGACGCCCTCTGCTATCGTTTCTTGCGAGGGGCGGGCCGGCGATCATGACCCTGGATCCAAGGCAGCAGGCGGCAGCGGACGAGGAGCAGCTGCGGCTGCTGTCGATCCTCTACATCATCTATGGCGGTCTCGCCGGCGCCTTCAGCCTCGTCGCCGTGTGCTTCATGATCGCCGGCCTGATCCTGGGAGCCAGCGGCGCCGTCTGGTGGGGCCCGCCGGAGCAGCAGGCCGGCGCGGCGATCGCCGGCTGCATCCTCGCCGCGGTGGGCAGCGGCTTCTTCGTGTTACTCGGGGCGACGGCGGTGGTCAGGATCCTGGTCGGCTTCGCCCTGCGCCGCCACCGCTACTACATCCTCTGTCTGGTCGCCGCCGGCCTCACCAGCCTCCAGATCCCGCTCGGCGCCGCCCTGGGCATCGCCACGCTCATCGTCCTGCTGCGTCCTTCGGTGGAACGCCTCTTCAGCGGCCAGCCCCCGCCGCCGCCGCCGCCTGAGACGGTGCCGCCGCAGATCACGCCGCCGCCGTCCGCCGCTCCCTGAACGGCGAGCCATTGGTGCGGTCAGCCAGCTCGAACCGGGTTTGTCGAGCAGATGCACCGAACTCCGCGCCCTGATTGCTTCCGCGTCGCGGTAATCAACTTATTATAGCGACAGGTGGTAAGACCGAGATTCAGAGCGACCTCGAAAGATCGGGTGACTGAGCAATCTAAGGCTGTACCGGCATCATGAGTGGATGCCGGTTATTCGTCCCCCTCGAAAACCAAAGGCTCCCCGGAATCCTCTACAGCTTGGGCAGTCGCAGCAAGGTCCTTAGCGCTATCGACACGCCAAGCTGTTGTCTCAGGTGACACCTTCAGCACTAAGTTTCTGGTCGTCCAAGCCACGTAGTTACCGGACACCTGCCGCAATCGCTTGATGCCGCGGCGCACGGGCTTCACAAATGCAGGAAGCAGCGAGGAAAGCTCCGCCTCAGAGCGAGTCAGTATATGGTGCCCATGACTCATCTCGATGCGATCCTCAAATCCAGTGTTGCCTTCTCTAGCGACAGCCTGATCGTCCTCTGGTTCGTTCCGGTCCGACGGCGCCAAATAGAAATCCATGAAACCTGGCCTGTAGATGCCGAGCGAAGGGTGTTCGTATCGCCGATAGATGTCAGTTGGTTTCTCGAACTCGGGCGCCAGGTAATCGATCTCAACAGCGCCAAATGGCCTCAGGTATCGGATGGCCCCTCTGAAGACTATTGCCTGAAACCTCTCGAACTTGCTCTCGTCTAACGAACGTGGATAATAAGTAACCCCAAGAATTCCTCCCGGCGCAAGCAGCGCGTCTGCCCGTCGGCAAAAAGTCTCGTAATGTGGGTCGTACCAAGGGGGGTCTGTTAGCACCAAGCCAAAGCGCCTTCTGAATGTGGCGGCTGGGGTATCAAAGACGTTGTACGTTTTGAAGCGCGCCTTGGGAATATCGGCGGCATTTAGCCAGCGATCGACAGCAAAGTGGCCGCGATCGAGCAACAACCAATTCTTGTCATCCGGGAAGATCTTTTGGTGCCACAGCGCGAGGCTCGGGCATCCCAAGTAGCAAATCTCGCGTCTTGTCTCAACAGCGCGCTCATGCGCGAATTGCACCAAGGCCCTACAGGTTCTGGCGGTAAAGCGCCAGTCAAAGTCCAAGAAATGACCGTATGGCTGTCCCTGAGGTTCCGCTTCGTTCTTTAGGTCGCTGCCGATAAGTTGCGCGTTGTCAACAGCATCGCTGATCTCGATGACAGCGGCCCGCTGTCTTATCGGAAGCCGATCGGTAGGAGTACTCGTGTCACCCACTTCTCCAAAGTAATATACGCCTGGCTTACCGCTGAGCTCATAACCGCAAGCGAAGGTCAAAGCGAAATGCCCCCGGCTTACTGAAAGTGTTTTCAGTGTAAGACCAACCTGACAACGCTGACGGAGTCTGGTTAGCTCGGCCTCACCACCGCGAACCAAGAGGATGTCACGCTTCCGCAGAGTTCCGGTGGCCCCCAGTGCGATCACTTCCATGCCACGCAGGCCCGCAACCGTCTCGCGGCGCTCCTCGTGATGGTCGTCAGCTCCGAGAGAGAGTTGCTCGAAAGGTCCGATGAAATGAATTCTGAAGTCGGGCCCAGATAATAGATATCGTGCCTCAAATGCAGTTAAGTGGGAGAGCGTCAGTCTGAGGTCGAGCGATCTGCCGTCTTCCCATTTGAACCTTCCGATTGTACGTAATTTTCCGATGCAGTATTCGAGCATGCTGAATGGGACTTCCGCAAATATCTCAGCGCTTTCCGAGAGCTGAAACTCTGTCCTGATCTCGGGTCTCTCGATTGAGATGTGCGCGTCCGTCGCTCCAACTTCATTGAGCTTCCCTATTGTCCGGCCCCACTCCTGAAGCTCATCTGCAATGGAAACCAAAGCGGGAAGCGCGAAGCCCCCAAAGTATAGAGCCTTAGGCGTCCCGACTGGGGGCTCGGTCACCCCATGATGTTCTGCAGCTGCTCGGCGATCGTGCAGTGCCATAGCCTGCAAGATGCTTGCAAACTCCCGACCGCTGGCAGTGGCGGCCGAACCGGTTAGGTTGGATAGAAGGGAGCGGACCCCCGTATCGAAATCGTACCCTGCCGTACTGCCTATACCACGTACGGCATAGTCGAACATGAGTGCGCTGCTTACAAGTGCGTGCTCGTCTGAGGTGGCGCAGAGCATCTCCTCGAGCAGGATCTCACCGTCCACCAAGTCGAGCACCTTTGCGGTACCTTCCCATGGCCGAAAGGACTCGGTAAGAAGCGCTTCAGGGAGATTCTTGACCGATGCCAGCATTGCGACATAACTGAGGCTCTTCTTCAACTCCGACCTATCGATGATCGCAGGAAGACCGCGTGACGATGCGGGTTGTAGCCCTGGTTTTTGAGCCTGCGATAATGCAGTTGCTATGCCGCCGATGGTATCCGGAAAGGCAGTCACGGGGAGCGCTAGGTCGTGAAAGAGACCGGCAAAGAAGCCAACGAGCGAGCTTGTACCGCCGAGTTTGTCGGGGCTTGGGTAGTGCGCGACTAGATGGGCCGCTAACAGAGCGGCGCGGACGTTATGACTAAGGTGGTCACGATAGAATTTCTTGCCAAGCTCATGTTTAACGGCGTTGGATATGGCTTCTAGAGCGGGAAGAGCATCGAAATAGCCTTCTGGCAGCTGCGCTAGTGAGAAACGCACACCAGCTACTTTCCATGCCGCTTTGAAGACCTCGGCGGCAGCGATCCTTGCCTCGCGCTCTCGTGGCTCCGTGAGCCACGCGAGGAGCTTCGCACCGAGATCGGAGAAACCAGTGGGAGACTGGGTACTGGTGATTATAAACCCGAGACCTTCGGACGAGACTGCAGAGGCAAAGAGCTCGAAGTCGAATCGCGTGAGCCTAGACCTATCGTCTCGCGCCTTGTCGCCGATTGCGCTCAAAGCCAGCGTGCAGGTCATAAGCCTGGACCAGGCATCGGCATGCGCGGCCCGTAAGACATGGAGGAGATCGCTCCATGCGGTCTCCGAGAAAGCCTTGGCGAGCATCTCGTCCGTTGTGCTAGGCGTCGTTAGCAGGGCGGCAGTCTCCTCGCGCTTTGGGATGGAGCGCAAGAGAAACATTGTGAGTTCGACCGTCCTGAGATTTGCTCGTGTAGGTGGCCGATCAATCATCGATTTGAACTTTGTAGCAACGTCGCCGGGAGCTGGAATAACGGAGGGTGAGGTCGAGTCCTGTGAGTCGAAGCTGGAGGAGTCTATAAAGAGACTGGAGATCTCCGACGCGTCCTTCTCCTGATCGTCGATGTCCAACACGAAGAAGGCGCCACAAAGATGCGGGCGATCTCGATAATATGGAGGGCAGGCGTCTATCCATGCCTCTGGAATGACTACTGTTGTCAAGCCAGGTTCAAAATAGAGATCATGAAGAGATGCGTGGTAGAGACGTCTAAGATATTGGTTGTAGAGAAGAACCTTGGGGTGCGCTCCTTGTTGAGTTGCAGTTGCTAGACGATCGAGAAGCTGCCTATGGCTCTCCCAGGGCTTGCGCCACCACCCCCAGACCGCTTTCCCGCTTGAAACTGGACGCGTACAGCAGGGGTTGCCATATTGAGCAGGGAAGAGCGTTAGCTGCGTAGGGAAGGCTAAAGGTGTAAGTTCTAGGGATCCGGACGTTTCTATATCAAGGCCGAGCTCATGACGCGAGCGATTGGGATTGGCTGCCCATGCGTGTAGTGCGATGGTACGACTTGTCGAGACCAGCGGAGATCCGGCGATCGACTCGTCGGCAAGCAGATCCTTGTAGATCAGGAGGAGGCGATACTGTTCTCCCCAAGTGGTCATCTTGTATGGCACGCGCAGTAGGAAGAGGGCTGGCTACTGTAGTTGGCAACAGGCTCGGAGCATAGCTACAAGCACAAGGCAAGACAAGCAGTGCGGCGAAGAGGCATATGCACATAGGCGAAAGCCAGTGCTCCTTGCGGGGCCCCACCTCATGCCTCGCGCGTCAGCGGCTCGGGGGTTCTTGGAGCATTTCGACCGCGGAGTAAAGCATCGCGAAGGAGGTGAAGTAGCCCACCATCGAGAAGCTCGAGAATCCTCGCACCTCCGCAGGAGTCGTATCCGCTCTGGCGACGATGATGCCGGTCAGCAGCATAGAAGAACAGGCCATAGGCGACAGCCTTCATCTAGAACGGACAGCCTAGCAACAGAAACTTCCAGATCCTTTGGCTCGGTGCCGTGGGATCCGCGCCGTAAGGATCGCCGGCGGAAAGACGATGACGATGCCGGGGATCAAAGCGCAGATCAGATACCCGAGAGGGAGCGCGCCGAAAATCGAGGCCGCGTGGGGAACCAGGCTGATCAGGAAGCCGGTGGCCGCAAGCGCACAGAAAAAGGTCAGCACTCGCGTGGAGGTCTGCGGCGGTTGTTCGAGGATCTCCGGCGCTCCTACGCCTCGGCGACCAGCGGCTCGATGCAGTCGGGGGCATCGTGGTCCGCGTGGTTGACCGCCCTGCTGACCGGCGTCGTTTGCCAGCCGGCGTCAGGGGCGGGCACGAGGAGGGACTGGAGGCCGGCGACG
>DASZHY010000609.1:0-1893 GCA_035949675.1 Thermoanaerobaculia bacterium | reverse complement strand
GTGCGCTGGCGCGGCTCGGCCCTGATCGTCGACCGTGCCCGGGGCAGCGCCCGGGGTCGACTCACCCCGGCTCTCCTTGCCGACCCGGCAGGGCTGCGGCTCGAGATCCTCGAGCTTGCCCTGCAGCTCATGCTTCCCGCCCGCGGCTTCTTCGGGGTGCACGGCGCGGCGGTCGTCCGCGGCCGGCGCGCCGCCCTGCTGCGCGCCGGCGGCGGCGGCGGCAAGACCACCCTCGCCTATGCCGCCGCCGCCCGCGGCCGCCTGCGGGTCCTGGCCGAGGACGTGGTCTGGATCGACGCTGCCCGTGGGATCTGGTGGGGGCTCCCGTGGTGGCTGCACCCGCGGCCGGAGGGTTGCGAGCTGTTCCCGGAGCTCGCCGGCAGGGCGCCCGCGCTGCGGCGCGGCGGCAGCCCCAAGCTCGCCGTCGAGGTCGAATCGATCCGCCCCGGGAGCGCGGTGCCGAGCGCCATTCCGGGCCCGGTGCTGCTGGTCCAGCGCCGGCCGCGCGCCGCGGCGAGCCGGCTCACCGCGCTCGCCCTGCCCGCCGCCCTCGATCTCTGGGCCGCCGGCGGCGCCGGAACGGAGGCGGACGTCCCGGGCTACCACCAGCGCGTGCGGCGGCTGCTGGCCGGCAACGCCTGGAAGCTCGAGCTCGGAAGCAACCTCGACGCCGCGCTGGCCTTGATCGAGGACCTGCTGGCGGCTGCCGGAGTGGCGCGAGATGGGCCCGGGGACGCCGTGAGCCCCGGCCACGCGCCGCCGACCCTGCCGACCCTGTGATAGCTTGCCGAGCCGAATCGACGGGTGGCAGTTACCAGGCAGCAGGACACCAGGAGCGGCATTCCGAACCATGACGTCAGAAGCCCGGGTCCTCGAGGCCGGCGAGTTCTTCCACAAGGAGCGCTTCGGGCCGGCCACGGTCAACCGCGGCGCGGTGCTCCTCGAGTGCGAGTGGGACGGCGGCGTGTTCGAGTCCGGCGTGATGCTGGGCGGCTTCTTCCGCAGCGGCGAGTTCCGCGGCGGCACCTTCTGGGGGGGCATCTTCTGGGCCGGGAGCTGGCGCGGCGGCACCTGGGAGAGCGGCTTCGACCGCGAGGGGCGCTACCGGCCGCGCACCGACCAGCCCGAGTATGCGTGAGCCGACGCGCCGCCGGAGGGACTGAGTGGCGAGCTCGCTCCTCATCGCCTCTCCGCACCGCTACCCGGACCTCGCCCGCTTCTGGTACCGCGCCGTTTGCCGCGACCTGATCCCTGCCCTCGAAAGCGCGGGATTCGCCGTAACGGTGCGGATCTTCCGTGACGGTCACGTCGCCGAGTTCACGCCGCGCGACTTCCCCGGGGCCGTCCTCGCGGCGCCCGGCCCGGGGGCACGGGACTTCGTCGAGTTCTACGACGCCGCCCTCGCGGCGAGCGGCGAGCTCCTCTTCCTGCTGGACGCCGACGTCTTCTTCGTCGACGGCGGCTGGCTGCTTTCTCACCTCGCCGCCTTCGACCGCCCCGAGGTGGCCGCCGTCTCCTTCCTGCGGCGCTCCGCGCTGCCCGGGGTGTACGCCCTGCTTTGCCGGACCTCGGCCTACCGCGCCCTCCCCGCGCCGGTCTTCGCCGCCGCCTACGAGGGGGTCGCCGACTGGCCCAATTCGCTCAACCGCAACCCCGGCGAGCGCGCCGCCCTCGCCCTGCGCGCCGCCGGCCGCGAGATCGTCGAGGCCGCCGATCCGGCGGCGCACCTGGCCGATTTCCATGGCACCACCGTGCTGCGCGCCGCGCGCGAGGTCTTCGCCGGGCTGATCGGCGAGCGCCGCTTCGAGGCGCTGGTGGGAGAAAGGCGCTACTTCGCCATGGGCGCCTACGACAACCTGCTCCTGGGTGCGCTCTACGAGGCGGTCCTCGGGG
>DASZHY010000608.1:0-25422 GCA_035949675.1 Thermoanaerobaculia bacterium | reverse complement strand
GCTGAAGGGCACCGGGAAGGCGGCGCCGTTGATCTGCACCCGCTGCGTCTCGGCCGGGCACGGAGTCAACGACCCGGTCGGCGGCTGCGGCGAGAACGGGAAGGTCTGCGGCACCACCGGATGCTCCTGCTCGTCGAAGATCACGATGCCTTCCTGACCGAGCGGGTACCAGGCCGGCCGCACGCCGAGCGTCGCCGGGCAGGTGAACGGACCCTGGTTGACCTTCGAGTCGCGCCAGCACAGCAGGCTGGTGCCGCCCGAGAACGGTCCGCCGTTCAGATAGCGGGCGGCGAACTCGGTCGCCGTCGGCTCGCGGTTGTCCACCGCGGTCCAGTTGACGTAGCGGCCGTAGAAGGTGTAGCGGCCCGAGGTCGTCGTCGCCGGGTTGGTGGGGATCTGGCCGTTGGTGCCCGTCCCCGGCGCCGCCTCGATGTGCACCAGGTCGCCGCCCTCGGCGAAGTTCTGCACCGAGTTGACGATGAACCAGTCGCCCCAGATCACGTCCTGGTTGGTGGCGTCGCCGGTGCCGCCGGATGCGAAGTAGCCGGCGTCGCCCGGGAAGCGCAGCGTGCAGTTGTTGACCGTGTCCATGGTGATGTAGCCGCGGGCGATGTTGTCGCCGAGCGCCTGGCCGGCGCACAGGCCCTTGAGGACCGCCGACGGCTTGCCGGTCAGCGCCGCCTGCAGGTGGGCGATGAAGAACGACGGCAGCGCCGGCGGCGGCAGCACGCCGGTGCAGCTCGCGAAGTTGATGTCCTGCGAGAGCTGGCCCTTGGGGCTGATGGTGTCGCTCGGGTCCTGGCCCGCCGACGCCGTCTGCGGCATGTTGCCGTTGACGATGATGTCGCGCAGGTTCACCGACTGCACGTCGTAGCCGGTCAGGTAGATGTTGAAGTCGAGCACCGGCACCGACAGGTCGGACCACACCACGACGTGGACCAGGATCGCGGTGGCCGAGGCGTTGTCGACCGAGAACAGCGTGGTCAACCCGTTGGGGTTGTTGAGGTCCACCTCGAAGTAGGGCAGCAGCAGCGTCGCCGCCGGCACCGCATCGATGGTGCAGATCACCGCCGCCGCGGGCGCCGCGATCGCCAGCAGTCCCACCAACATCAGACCGAGAGTCGCTCGAACCATGGCCTGGACCTCCCCATTTTGGTTACACCCGTAACTGGGATCCTTCTCCAACGGCGAAGCTCCGACACGAGACAGCAGAACCGGCTCAACGACTTCCGTAGTGCGAAGGATACGACGTAAGGGGCTCTCCCGGCAAGCTCCGGCCCGCCGCCCCCCCGGCGGCGCCATCTCCCGGCAAGCTCCGGGACCCCGCCGGCGCCAGGGGCGACCCCTCGCCGGCCGCGTAACCGGGCACCGGCCGGGGCGGGGTGGCGGCGGGCGGCTTGCGCCGGGCGAAGACCGGGCGGTACTCTAAGCCGCGAACCATCCTCGCGGCCAGCGGGCGGCCCGCTGCCCACTTGCACGGGAGGCTTATGGCCACGATCTCCTTGACGGTCAACGAGCGGGCCCACGTCGTCGACGTGGAGCCCCGGACGCTGCTGGTCGAGCTGCTGCGCGAGCAGCTGCGGCTCACCGGCACGCACGTGGGCTGCGACACCAGCCAGTGCGGCGCCTGCACGGTCTGGGTCGACGGCAAGTCCATCAAGAGCTGCGCCATGCTGGCGCTGGAGGCCGCAGGCGCGGCGGTGACCACGATCGAGGGCCTGGCGGAGCCGGCGCCCCCCGGCGGCAGCCCCCGGCTGCACCCGATGCAGGCGGCGTTCAACGCCTGCCACGGGCTGCAGTGCGGTTTCTGCACACCCGGGATGGTGATGAGCGCCACCGAGCTGGTGCGGCGCAATCCGCGGCCGAGCGAGGACGACGTCAGGCACTGGCTCGAGGGCAATCTCTGCCGCTGCACCGGCTATCACAACATCGTCAGGGCGGTGATCGAGGCGGCCGCGGCGCTCGGCGCCGGCGCCGGGCAGGGACCCGGCGCTTCCATAGCCGGGCAGGGACCCGGCGCGTCCGTAGCCGGGCAGGGACCCGGCGCCAAAATCGAGCTCGGGCAGGGACCCGGCGGAGGTGCCCGATGAGCGCCGCCGCGCCAGGGGAAGGCATCGGCGCCTCGGTGGCGCGCCGCGAGGACCGCCGCTTCCTGCTCGGCAAGGGCAGGTACACCGACGACATCCTGCTGCCGGAACAGACCTGGGCGGTGTTCGTGCGCTCGCCCCACGCCCACGCGGCCATCCGCTCGATCGACGCCTCGCGCGCGCTCGCGGCGCCGGGCGTGCTCGCCGTGCTGACCGGCGCCGACGTCGCCGCCGACGGACTGGGCGGCATCCCCTGCGGCTGGCAGATCACCAACAAGGACGGCTCGAAGATGGTCGAGCCGCCGCACCCCGCCCTGGCGCAGGGCAAGGTCCGACACGCCGGCGATCCGGTGGTCATGGTGATCGCCGAGACCCGGGCGCAGGCCAAGGAAGCCGCCAAGCTCGTGGACGTCGGCTACGAGCCGCTGCCGGCGGTCGCCCACCTGCGCAACGCCGCCGCCCAGGGCGCCGCCCAGGTGTGGGACGAGGCCCCCGGCAACGTCTGCTTCGACTGGCACCTGGGCGATGCCGCCGCGGTCGATGCGGCGTTCGCCGCCGCCCACCGCGTGGTCGCCATCGACCTGGTCAACAACCGTGTCGCCCCGAACGCCATCGAGCCCCGCGCCGCCAACGGCCACTTCGACCCGGTGGAGGACCGCTACACGCTCTACACGACGTCGCAGAACCCGCACCTGACGCGCCTGCTGCTCGGCGCCTTCACCCTCAAGGTGCCGGAGCACAAGCTGCGCGTCGTGGCTCCCGACGTGGGGGGCGGTTTCGGTTCGAAGATCTTCCACTACGCAGAGGAGCTGCTGGTGCTGTGGGCCTCGAGGCGGGTGGGCCGGCCGGTGAAATGGACCGCCGAGCGCAGCGAGTCCTTCCTCTCCGACGCCCACGGCCGCGACCACCTTTCGCACGCCGAGCTGGCGCTCGACGCCGCCGGCAAGTTCCTGGCGTTGCGGGTCAGCACCCTGGCCAACCTCGGGGCGTACCTGTCGACCTTCGCGCCGGCCATTCCCACCTACCTTTATGCCACCCTGCTCTCCGGGCCGTACGCCATTCCCGCCATCTATGCGGAGGTCAAGGCGCTCTTCACCCATACCGTCCCGGTCGACGCGGTGCGCGGCGCCGGCCGCCCCGAGGCGTCTTACCTGCTCGAGCGGCTGGTGGACAAGGCGGCGCTGGCGATCGGCGCCGATCGCGTCGAGCTGCGGCGGCGCAACTTCATCCAGCCGGACCAGTTCCCCTACCAGACCGCCGTCGCCCTGCAATACGACACCGGCGATTACGAGGCCACGCTCGACCTCGCCCTCGCCGCGATCGACTACGCGGGGCTCGAGGAGCGCAAGGCCGCGGCGCGGGCGCGCGGCAAGCTGCGCGGCTTCGGCATCTCGACGTACCTCGAGGCCTGCGGCATCGCCCCGTCCGCCCTGGTGGGCGCGCTGGGTGCGCGCGCCGGGCTCTACGAGGCGGCCACGGTTCGGGTCCATCCGACCGGCAGCGTGACCGTCTTCACCGGCTCCCACAGCCATGGGCAAGGACACGAGACCACCTTTGCCCAGCTGGTGGCCGAGCAGCTCGGCGTACCGCTCGCGAGCGTCGAGGTGGTGCACGGCGACACCGACCGCATCCCCTTCGGCATGGGCACCTACGGCTCGCGGTCGGCCGCCGTCGGCGGCTCGGCGATCGTCAAGGCGATGGACAAGATCGTCGAGAAGGGCAAGAAGGTGGCGGCCCATCTGCTCGAGGCGAGCGTCGCCGACGTCGAGTTCGCCGGCGGCAAGTTCCGCATCGCCGGCACCGACCGCGAGAAGACGTTCGGCGAGGTCGCCTTCGCCGCCTACGTGCCGCACAACTACCCCATCGAGACCGTGGAGCCGGGCCTCGAGGATTCGGCCTTCTACGACCCCAAGAATTTCACCTTCCCGGCCGGCTGCCACGCCGTCGAGGTCGAGGTCGATCCGGAGACCGGCGTCGTCGAGGTCGTGGACGTCGCCATCGCCGACGACGTCGGCGTGGTCATCAACCCGATGATCGTCGACGGCCAGGCGCACGGCGGCCTCGCGCACGGCATCGGCCAGGCGCTGTACGAAGAATGCGTCTACGACGACGCTGGCCAGCTGCTGTCCGGCTCGTTCATGAGCTATTGCATGCCGCGCGCCGCGGACCTGCCGATGTTCCGCGTCGGCAACCACGCCACGCCCTGCACGCACAACCCGACGGGGGTCAAGGGCGTCGGCGAGGTCGGCGCCATCGGCGTCCCGCCGGCGGTGATCAACGCCGTGCTCGACGCCCTGGCCCCGCTCGGCGTCACCGACATCGAGATGCCGGCGACGCCGGAGAAGGTCTGGCGGGCGATCGCCGCGGCGGCTCCGGCGGCCCCGGCAAACGCCACCGGAGGTGCGGCATGAGGGACTTCGCGTTTCATCGCCCGCGGTCGGTGGCCGAGGCGGTTGCGCTGCTGCGCGGCAAGGAGTCGGCGCGGCTCCTCGCCGGTGGGCAGAGCCTGCTGCCGATGATGAAGCTGGGGCTGGCGGAGCCTGAGGACCTGGTGTCGCTCGCGCTGGCTCAAGAGGACGCCGGGTTGCGGCAGATCCGCGCCGAGGCCGGGTCCGGCGGCGGTGCCGGCTGGCTGACGATCGGCGCCATGGCCACTCATGACGAGGTGAGCGCCTCGGCCGAGGTGCGGCGACTGATCCCCGGTCTCGCCGAGCTTGCCGGCGGCATCGGCGACGCGCAGGTCCGCAACCGCGGCACGCTCGGCGGCTCGCTCGCGCATGCCGACCCGGCCGCCGACTATCCCGCCGCCGTGCTGGCGCTCGGGGCGACGATCGAGACCGACCGCCGCCAGCTCGCCGCCGACGACTTCTTCATCGGTCTCTTCAGCACGGCCCTGGCGGCCGACGAGATCATCACCGCCGTGCGCTTCCCGGCGCCGGAGCGCTGCGCCTACGCCAAGTTCCCGCACCGGGCGTCGAAGTTCGCGGTGGTCGGGGTCATGGTCGCGAGGTTCGCGCCATCCCGGCCCCAGGGAGCGGCGGCGGCCGGCACCGTGCGCGTCGCCGTGACCGGTGCCGGCCAGAAGGCGTTCCGGCTGCCGGCGCTCGAGGCGGCGCTGGCGGCGCGGTTCACGCCCGAGGCCGCCGGCCCCCGATCTCTGGACGGCGCTCTGGACGGCGCCCTGCCCGCCGCCCTGCGCTCCGACAGCGAGGCAAGCGCCGAATACCGCGCGCATCTCGTCACGGTGATGGCGAAGCGCGCCATCCAGGCCTGCCTTTAACTTGGACCTGCCGCCGACCGTCGAGGACACCCGCCGGCTCCTCGCCGCCGGGCGCTACGTTGCCGACGAGAGCCTGGCCACCGCGGTCTTCCTGGCGCTCAAGCTGGGCCGCCCGTTGCTGCTCGAGGGCGAGGCCGGCGTGGGCAAGACCGAGGTCGCCAAGGTGCTCGCCGAGACGCTCGGACGGCAACTCATCCGCCTGCAGTGCTACGAGGGGCTGGACGCCGCGGCGGCGCTCTACGAGTGGAACTACCCGCGCCAGATGCTCGAGATCCGGCTGGCGGAGCTGGGCGGCGAGGCGGGGGCCGAGGGACGGGCGCGGCTGGCGCACGACATCTTCGACGAGCGCTTCCTGCTCAAGCGGCCGCTGCTGCTGGCGCTCGAGCCGGCGGCCGCGGGTCCGCCGGTGCTGCTGATCGACGAGCTCGACCGCACCGACGAGCCGTTCGAGGCGTTCCTGCTCGAGATCCTCAGCGACTTCCAGGTGACCATCCCGGAGATCGGCACGGTGCGGGCGCCGTCGCCGCCCATCGTCGTGCTCACCTCCAACCGCACGCGCGAGATCCACGACGCGCTCAAGCGGCGCTGCCTGTACCACTGGATCGGCTACCCGGACGCGCCGCGCGAGCTGGCGATCCTGCGCCTGCGCGCCCCCGAGCTGGCCCTGGCGCTCGCCGAGCAGGTCGTCGGCTTCGTGCAGCGCCTGCGCTGCGCGGACCTGTTCAAGCTGCCGGGGGTCGCCGAGACCATCGACTGGGCGCGCGCCCTGGCCGCCCTCGACCGCGCCGGCCTGGACCCCGAGACCGTCGACGCGACGCTCGGCGTGCTGCTCAAGTACCAGGACGACATCGAGAAGACGGCGGGCCGGGCGGTGCGCGAGATGCTGGCCGGATAGCCGATGACGCGATGACGTCCCAAGCCGCGGCGCCGGCCCCGGCCGGGAAACTGGCCGACCACGTCGTTGCCTTCACCCGGCTGTTGCGCGGCGCCGGCCTGCGCCTCGGGCCGGCGAGCGCGCTCGACGCCCTGGCCGCCGCCGCCGCCGTGGACGTGATGCATCGCGGCGAGCTCTACTGGGCGCTGCACGCCGTGCTGGTCAAGCGGCCCGAGGACTTCGCGCTCTTCGACCAGGCGTTCCGGCTGTTCTGGCGCGACCCGCTGGGCGCCGATCCCGCCCTGGCGCAGCTGCTGCCGTACGTGCGCCTGCCGCGGGCGCGCGTGCTGTCGCGGCGCCTCGCCGAGGCCTGGCGGCCGCCGCCGCCCGGCGCGCCGGCAGCTGGCGAGCGCGCCGAGATCGACGCAGCGTTCAGCTTCTCGGCCGACGAGGTCCTGCGCCACCGCGACTTCGAGCAGATGAGCGCCGCCGAGCTCGCCCGCGCCCGCCGCATCGTCGCCGGCATGACGGCGGCGCTGCGGCCGGTGCGCACCCGGCGGTTCGCGCCCGACCCGCACGGCACCCAGATCGATCTCGCGCGCTCCGCTCGCGACAGCAGGAAGACCCTGGGCGACCTCGCGCCGCTGCGCTTCCGTTCGCGCCTGCTGCGGCCGCCGCCGCTGGTGGTCCTGTGCGACGTCTCGGGATCGATGGGGCGCTACTCGGAGATGCTGCTGCACTTCCTGCACGCGCTGCTGGCGGTTCGCGCCGACGTCCACGTCTTCCTGTTCGCCACCCGTCTGACGCCGGTGACCCGGCTGCTCCGCCGCCGCGATCCCGACGAAGCGCTGGCGCGCTGCGGCCGCCAGGTCGCCGACTGGGCGGGAGGCACCCGCCTGCGCGCCTGCCTGCACCAGTTCAACCGCGCCTGGTCGCGCCGCGTCCTCGGCCACGGCGCGGTGGTGCTGCTGGTCACCGACGGCCTCGACCGCGATCCCGAGCCGGGCCTGGCGGCCGAGGCCGACCGTCTCCATCGCTCCTGCCGGCGGCTGGTGTGGCTCAACCCGCTGCTGCGCTGGTCGGGGTTCTCGCCGCGCGCCCAGGGGGTGCGCGCCCTCCTCCCCCATGTCGACGAGCACCGCCCGGTTCACGATCTCGACAGCCTCGAGGCCCTCGGCCGCGCGCTGGCCGGGCGCTCCGTCAGCCCGGGACACTAGAATCCCCCTATGGACCTGGGCCTTGCAGGCAAAGCCGCGATCGTCACCGGCGGCAGCAGGGGATTGGGGCGAGCCATCGCCTTGGCGCTGGCCGCCGAGGGGGCGCGGGTGGCGATCTGTGCCCGCGGCGAGGAGGGCTTGCGCGCGGCAGAGCGGGACCTCCACGGCGCCGGCCCCGGGCCCCACCTGGCGCTGGCGCTCGACGTCACCTCCCCGGACGGCGTCGAGGCCCTGGTGGCGCGCACCGCCGCCGAGCTGGGCGGCGTCGACGTCCTGGTGCACAACGTCGGCGGCTCGCGCACCTGGAGCTTCGTCGACGCCGGCGAGGACGATTTCCGTACCGTGCTCGACCTCAATTTCTGGCCGGCCGTGCGCCTCAGCCGCCGCGCCCTGCCCGAGCTGCGCGCCCGCGGCGGCGGCGCCATCGTCTTCATCGCGTCCATCTGGGGAAAAGAGGGCGGCGGTGCCGCCTCCTACAACGTGGCGAAAGCTGCCGAGATCAGCCTCGCCAAGGCCATGGCGCGCGACCTCGCCAAGGACAACATCCGCGTCAACAGCGTCGCACCGGGCTCGATCTGGTTTCCCGGCGGCGGCTGGGACCGGCGCCAGCAGGCCGACCCGCAAGGCATCGCCGACTTCGTGCGGCGCGAGATCCCGATGGGCCGCTTCGGCCGGCCCGAGGAGGTGGCCGCGGTCGTGGCCTTCCTCTGCTCGCCCCGCGCCGCCTGGGTCACCGGCGCCTGCGTGCCGGTCGACGGCTGCCAGGGCCGGTCGTTCTGAGCCAGGTCCCTCCTCGACCCGTTCCGGATGAACCCGGGGCGGACGAGCCGGCCCCCCCGGCTGCGCCGCCGGGTGTGCGACAATAGCGCCCTCCACGGTCCGCCCCGGCTGGCCCGCCATCCAGCGGCTAAACCTCCCCCTGGTCCGCACGTAGTGACATCTGGGTACGGACTGGAGACGGCCGCAGGCACCGCCCGCGCACGGGGGCCGGCAACGATAGACGGAGGAGCAGACTCCGAGCTGGAGATCGATCATGACGACCGACCGCGACGCCTTGGACGGATTGCGCATCGAGCGCCAGAGCGAGACGGCGCCGGCGTCGCGGCGCGGCCGCTGGCTCGCGGCCGCCGCCGGGCTGCTGGTCCTGGTGCTGGCGCTCGGCGGCTGGCTGGCGCGGCCGGCGGCCGCTCCGGTGCGGGTGGCGGCCGTCCACCAGGCGGGCGGCACCGCGGCGGGCGCCGTGCTCAACGCCAGCGGCTACGTCACGGCTCGCCGCCAGGCCACCGTTTCCTCGAAGGTGACCGGCAAGGTCGTCGAGGTGCTGATCGAGGAAGGAATGGAAGTGAAGCAGAGTCAGCTGCTGGCACGCCTCGACGCCAAGACCCAGGACGCCGCGCTGGCGCTCGCCGAGGCGCAGCTCGTCCAGGCCCGCCGCGCCCTCGAGGAGAACGAGGTGCGCCTGCGCCAGGCCGGCATCACCCGCCAGCGCCAGCACCGCCTGCTCGCCGGCGGCGCCACCACCCAGAACGACGTCGAGGCCGCGGACGCCGACGCCGACTCCTTCGCAGCGCGGCTGGCGCTCGGCCGCCAGCAGGTGGAGGTGGCGGCGCGCGAGGTGGCGGCGCGCCGGCAGGACGTCGACGACACCTTCATCCGCGCGCCGTTCGCGGGCGTGATCACCACCAAGGACGCGCAACCGGGCGAGATGATCTCGCCGATCTCGGCGGGCGGCGGCTTCACCCGCACGGGCATCGGCACGCTGGTGGACATGGCCTCGCTCGAGATCGACGTCGACGTCAACGAGAGCTACATCAACCGCGTCAGGTCAGGCCAGCACGCCGAGGCGGTGCTCGACGCCTACCCCGACTGGCGCCTCCCGGCGACGGTGATCGCGGTGGTGCCTTCGGCCGACCGCCAGAAGGCGACGGTCAAGGTCCGCCTGGGGTTCGATCGCCTCGACCCGCGCATCCTGCCCGACATGGGGGTCAAGGTCGCCTTCCTGGCCGAGGCCCCGGCGGCGGCGCAGGAGCAGGCGGCGCGCGCCCAGGCTCTGGTGCCGCGCGCCGCGCTGCGCCAGGACCGCGGCCAGCTGGTGGCGTTCGTGCTGCGCGGCGACCGCGTCGAGCGGCGCGCGGTGCGGATCACCCCGGCGCCGGGCGACGAGGCGGCGGTCGTCGCCGGCCTGACGCCCGGCGAGCAGGTGGTCGTGGACGGTCCGCCCGACCTCGCCGACGGGCGCAAGGTGGTCGTGCGCTGACCTGTCACCCGGGCGCGGTCTCGAGAGCGGAAGAAAACAAGGCGACAGCCGGACGGCGGCGAGAGGGAAGCGAATGGCCGAGAACCTGGTGCGGGTGCGCGACGTCCACAAGTTCTACCAGCGTGGCGCCGAGCGGCTGGACATCCTGGACGGGCTGAGCCTGGACATCCCGCAGGGCGATTTCCTCGCCCTGATGGGGCCTTCGGGCTCCGGCAAGACCACCCTGCTCAACCTGCTCGGCGGCCTCGACCGCCCGAGCTCCGGCACGGTCGAGGTCGGCGGCGACGAGATCGGCCGCCTCTCCAACAACCAGCTGGCGCGCTGGCGGGCGCGTCACGTCGGCTTCATCTTCCAGTTCTACAACCTGCTGCCGGTGCTGACCGCCGAGCGCAACGTCGAGCTGCCGCTGCTGCTCACCCCGCTGTCGAAGGCGGAGCGCCGGCGCCACGTCGCCACCGCCCTCGGCGTGGTCGGCCTCACGGACCGCGCGGAGCACTACCCGCGCCAGCTCTCGGGCGGCCAGGAGCAGCGCGTCGGCATCGCCCGCGCGATCGTCACCGACCCGACGCTGCTGCTCTGCGACGAGCCCACCGGCGACCTCGACCGCAAGTCCGGCGACGAGATCCTCGACCTGCTGGCCGCGCTCAACACGGCGCACGGCAAGACGATCGTCATGGTCACGCACGACCCGCACGCCGCCGGGCGGGCCCGCCACATCCTGTATCTCGACAAGGGCACGCTCACCAAGGAGCCGGTCGCATGAAATTCCTGTCCCTGGTGTGGAAGAACCTCGGGCGCCGCAAGGTGCGGACCACCTTCACGTCGCTCGCGATCGTGGTCGCGTTCTTGCTCTTCGGGATCCTCTCGGCCATCCGCGTCGCGTTTCGCGCCGGCGTCGACGTCACCGGCGCCGACCGGTTGATGGTCAGCCACAAGGTCTCGATCATCCAGCCGCTGCCCATCGCCTACCGCGACCAGATCGCCCACGTGCCGGGGGTGCGCGAGGTGACCCACGTCAACTGGTTCGCCGGCGTCTACAAGGACCCCAAGAACGTCTTCCCGCGCCTCGCTGTCGATCCGGCCACCTACCTGGACATCTACCCCGAGATCAAGCTGCCGGAGGCGGCGAAACGCGCCTGGCTCGCCGACCGCACCGGCGCCATCGTCGGCCGCTTCACCGCCGACCGCTTCGGCTTCAAGGTGGGCGACCGCATCCCGATCCTGGCCACCATCTACACCAAGCGCGACGGCGGCCGCACCTGGGAGTTCACCGTCGACGGCATCTACGACGCCGCCAAGGGGATCGACACCAGCGCCCTGCTGTTTCAGTACGACTTCCTGAAGGAAGCGAGCTTCGCCAGCGACCGGGTCGGCTGGTACATCATCCGCATCGCCGACCCGCAGCACGCCCAGCAGGTGGTGGACCGCATCGACAAGATGTTCGCCAACTCCCACGCCGAGACCAAGACCTCGACCGAGAAGGCTTTCCTGGAGGGCTTTGCGAAGCAGGCGGGCGACATCGGCGCGATCATCACCGGCATCGTCTCGGCGGTGTTCTTCACCCTGCTGCTGGTCGCCGGCAACACCATGGCGCAGTCGGTGCGCGAGCGCACCAGCGAGCTGGCGGTGCTCAAGACGCTCGGTTACGCCGACGGCCTGGTGATGGGCCTGGTGCTGCTCGAGTCCTGCCTGCTGGCGCTGGTGGCAGGCGGCCTGGGGCTTGGCCTGGCGTGGGTGATCGACTCGCGGGGCGACCCGACCGGCGGCTACCTGCCGGTCTTCTACCTGCCGGCGCGGGACCTGGCGCTGGGGTTCGCGCTCGCCGCCGCGCTCGGCCTGGCCACCGGCGCGCTGCCGGCCTGGCAGGCCATGCGGCTGCGCATCGTCGACGCGCTGCGGAGGGTGTGACGATGGGGCTCTGGCGATGGCTCTCACAGGTAGGGGCGGTGACCATGCTCAATCTGCGCACGCTCGGCCAGCGCCGCGGGTCGTCGGCGGCGACGGTGTTCGGGGTGGCGGGCGTGGTCATGGTCTTCGTGGCGGTGCTGTCGATCGCCGAAGGCTTTCGCGCCACCCTGGCCGCGACCGGCGCGCCCGGCGCCGTCATCGTGTTGCGCGGCGGCAGCGACGCCGAGATGATGAGCGGCATCGCGCGGGACAGCACGCGCATCATCGCCGGCGCTCCCGGGGTGCGGCGCACGGTGCAGGGCGAAGCCGCCTCGTCCGAGCTCTACGTCGTGGTCAGCCTGCCCAAGCGCACCACCCTGACCGACGCCAACGTGCCGCTGCGCGGCGTGCAGCCGGCCGCCTTCGAGGTGCGCAAGGACGTCCGCCTGGTCGCCGGCCGGCGCTTCGAGTGGGGGCGCAACGAGGTCATCGCCGGCATCGGAGCGGCCCGGCAGTTCGTCGGCCTCGACCTCGGCTCCACCCTGCACCTGGGCGAGAACGTGTGGACGGTGGTGGGCCTGTTCTCGAGCGGCGGCTCGGTCTCCGAGTCCGAGATCTGGACCGACGTGGACCTGCTGATGCCGGCCTACCGCCGCACCATGTTCCAGTCGGTGCACCTCGACCTGGAGTCGCCCGCGGCCTTCGACCGCTTCAAGGACGCGCTGACCACGGATCCGCGCCTCGACGTCAAGGTCGAGCGCGAGGCCGACTACTATGCCGAGCAGTCGCAGAGGCTGACCCAGCTCATCACCGGCCTGGGGTACGGCATCACCGTGCTGATGGCGATCGGCGCGGTCTTCGGGGCGGTGCTCACGATGTACTCGGCGGTGGCCTCGCGCACCCGCGAGATCGCCACCCTGCGCGCCCTGGGCTTCGGCAGCGGTCCGGTGCAGATCTCGGTGCTCGCCGAGGCGCTGGTCCTGGCGCTCGCCGGCGGCATCATCGGCGGCCTGCTCGCCTACCTGATCTTCGACGGCTACCACACCTCGACGCTCAACTGGCAGAGCTTCAGCCAGGTGGCCTTCGCTTTCAGGGTCACTCCTCGCCTGCTGCTGACGGCGATCGTCGTCACCATGCCGATGGGATTGCTCGGCGGCCTCTTCCCCGCCATCCGCGCCGGCACCCTGCCGGTCGCCACGGCGCTGCGGGAGACGTGAACGCCTCCGGGGACCACCTCCCGCGGCCCTGCCTCCTCCCCTACGGCAACCAACCTCAGGGCTGCATCTGCACGGCCAGGTTGGCGTAGGTCCAGCCGATAGGCGGACCGTAGGCGCCATCGCCGATGCCCGTCTGGCCGAAGTCGACCGTCAGCGGATTGGCGTTGGCCGACAGGTCGGGATGCAGCGGCGGTCCCGAAATCTGATAGATGTGCTGCCCGTGCTCGAAGACGTCGAGCTTCACCTGGCGGCCGCGCAGATCGTAGGTGAACATCAGGTGATAGGTGTGCCCGGCCTGCCACGGGCCCACGGTCCTGACCAGTCTGTCCTGCACGCCGAGGTCGAGAATGGTCTTCTGATTGCGGTTGACCAGCTGCATGGCGTAGTAGAGGACGCGATCCTTGCGGTTCTTGTGGGGACGCCTGAAGGAGGTCACGCCGGTAAACAGCAGGACCTTGTTGAAATCCTTGATGGTCAGGTCGAAGTCGACGGTGGCGCGATGGTAGGCCAGCCCCGGTAACGCCGGCAGGACGTAGCTGACGAAGGAGTTGCTGTTCGTCGCCTGCAGGAACGTGCCGGGCACCACCAGGGTCACCACGCCGGCGGCAGACGTCGAGAACGACGGCACCGCCGCGCCGTCCCCGCCCTCTGGCGCTGCCGCCAAGGGCGCCACGGGCACGGACGGCGCCGACGCGTCGATCGCCACGATCGGCGGCAGCGCCCCGTTCAGCGGGTTGTCCGCGGTCCCCTGGGACGGCGTCACGGCCTCGCTCACCGTCCCGCCGGCCGCGAACAGGGCGGCGTAGGCATAGAACTGCTGGTCGCAGCTCACCTCGAAGCGGCCGCCGGCGAGCTGCCGCTCCCCGAGTAGGCCGAAGGCGTCCTCGAAGGCGCGCGCGCCGAGCGGCGGCAGGCTGACGGCGGCCGCGGGCGCGATCCGGCCGCCGTCGGCGCGGAAGGCGGTCACCTGGCACACCGCGGCCTGGTCCGCGAGATTGAGCAGCAGGAGGTCCGTCACCCCGCCGCCGATGCCGGCGTTGCGGCCGAGGCCCTGCAGGTGCGCCACCTGGCCCGGAGCCAGCGCGCTCGCCGCCGACACCGCCTGCACGGCGGCGCTCGACAGCGTCTGCCCGCCCCGCTCGACCTCGCCCAGCGCCTCGAGGCGCGCGCGCACCTCGAGGTCTGCCCCGCCGGAGATCTCGATCATGCCGCTCTTGCCTTCCGGAGCGGCGTTCGCCAGCAGCACGGTCGCGCCCGGCGGCACCAGGACGCTCGCCGCGTCGCCGGCCCCCGATGGCGGAGCCGTGCCGTCGGCGCCCTGCTCGACGAAGCGGCTGACCGCCTCCTCGTCAGCCTGCCCGGCGTTGGTGACCCAGACCAGGGTGCGATAGGCGATGCGGCCGTCGAACGCATGATGACCGGCCACCGGGACGAACACCTGGCCGGCAAGAGCCGGAGCCGCTGCGAGAAAGGCCGGGGTCGCTGCCGCGAGGAATGCAAGGAAACCACGGACTGCGGTGCTGCGCATCGCCTGAACCTCGGGTGCAAATCGGCTCTGCCGTTAGACCCACGCTCGCGGACCCGCCACCGATTTTATGCGGCAGGATAGCATGCGGCAACGCCGCTGCCGGATTTTCTGGCCAGGACTACTAAGAGAGCAGCGTGCCGGGTCCGGGAGCAGTGCCGTTAGCAGGCGCTGAGGGCGCGGGCGGCTCCAGCGGCGAGGGCGGCTCCGGCGACGAGGGCGGCTCCAGCGGCGCCGTCGGCTCCGGCGACGAGAGCGCCTCTGGCGGCGCGGCCGCCGCCGCCGGAAAAGGCCACGGCTCCTCGGGCGGCGAAGGGACCGCCGGCGCCGCCGCGGCACGGACCCTGGCTTGCGCCTCGCCCACCCGCCGGCAGAGATCGTCATACACCCGGCGCGCCTTGCCCGCGCGGTAGGGAAAGCGCATGCGGGCGCGGGCGCGCTTGCCGTAGACGGTGACGATGGACCGCGGCAGCAACGCGGTGACCAGCGTCCAGGCGGCGACGGCCAGCGTGACCACCAGGAAGAAGTTGTAGATCTCCGGCACCGAGTTGCCCGCCAGCAGTCCCAGCCCGCACAGGGCGGTCAGCGCCATCAGCAGCCACAGGATCCGGCCGCCGTGGTAACGGTGCAGGGTCAGCAGCCGCACCTCGTCGAAGAACACCCGCGTCAGGCTGACCTCGACGTAGCTGATGTGCGCAACCTCGAGCGCCTCGTCGGTGCGATACACGCGCACGCGCTCCATCCAGGCGGCGTCGCGCGCGAGAAACACCCGCCTCGCCGGTCCGTTCATTTGATCTTTAAGCTCGCCGAGGCGACGCCGAGCAGCATGAGAACCAGCCAGAGCCCGCCGCAGATCTGCATCACGCCGAGGAGGAACGCGGCGATCACCGTCAACAGGCCGTCGCTCTCCTGCAGGCGCCGCCGCTGGCGCTGCGCCTGGATCGCCAGGTAGATGGTGAGCGGCCCGGTGAGCAGGCCAAGGAAGTACATCCAGCAACCTCCCAGCCCGGCGAGGAGTGCCAGCCCGCGATAGTTGCGGACGCGGCTGCGGGCCGAGGGGAGCGCTCCTTCCGCCGCCAGGCGGTCGAAGCACGCTGGGCACAGCTCGCGGCCGTCGATTTGCACGCGGCAGAGGTCGCACATGAAGACGCCGCAGCGCGAGCAGTTGGCGACCGCCGCGTTGCCGGAGTGCTGGGCGCAGGGCACGGCGCCCGCGGGGCCGGCCTCGGCGATCCCCTGCACCACCACCAGCACGTCGGGCGGCGAGAACGGCGTCGCCTCGAAAGCGCGGGTGCAGGCGACGCAGCGCTGCTCGCCGGCAGCGATCAGCTCGACGAGGAGAGGGGCGCCGCAGTGCGGGCAGGCGGGGCCGCCGTAGGCCCTGGCGGTCACCGCCACACGGCCCCCGGGCGGTGGGGCATCACGCGTCCCAGTTGATGACGCGGGTGCGCGCGACCATGTCGTGGATGCAGGTGCGTTGCTCGCCGAAGGCGGTCAGATAGTCGACGATGCCGATGCAGGGTGCGAACTCGAACACCTTGCGCATGGCAGCCCGGCCGAACGCCTGGCCTTTCGAGATCTCACCGCCGGCGGCGCTCACCACCTTGATGCGGAGCGCCTTCTTGCCGAGGGTCTGGCCGTCCCGGGCCAGCATCAGCCCCTCGTAGAGGATCCAGCCCCCCATCGTCGCCACGATCAGCACGCCCTCCATCAAGAAGAACAGCACCGGATTCAACGGGTTGGCCGGGTCGTTGGGCCTGAAGACGCCGAGCGCGAAGAAGACGCCGAAGACGATGATGCTGAGCGGCAGGTTGACGACCAGGCCGTCGAGGAACAGCGCCCCGAAGCGGCGGCCGATCGAGGCGGCGTCGAGCCCGCGCGCCGGCAGGCCGGAGCGCACGTCGCCCAGGACCTCGTTCTTGCAGACCGCGCAGTACGGGCTGCCGCCGATCTCGACGAAGCAGTTGGGACAGCAAGCCGCGCCGCAGCGCACGCAGTACACCAGCGGCTCTTCGACCAGCGGATGGTTCTTGCAGGGCATGGTCTTATTCGATGATACCAGAGCGGCGCGCCCCGCCCGGTCCGCAGACACTGCCGGCGCAGCAGTCGCGTACGCTAGATGAAGCGCAATCCCCTTCCGGAATGGGCCACCGCCATGGGACCACCACCTTCGGCGCCCACCGACGGTATTTCCGCGGTCTTCGTTCGCGGGGCGCGGACCGTTCGATAAGATGAGGGTCAGATCCGCCGTCCAGGACATCACCAGCGACGAGCCGGCGGCCAGAGGACCCCGGAACCCATGCCGAGCTTGGCCAGCACCGCCCGCTGCCGCAACCATCCCGACCGCCCGGCGCTGGCGATTTGCGTCAGCTGCGGCAAGCCGGTCTGCGCCGCCTGCTCGACGACCTGGGAAGGCATGCACCATTGCATCGCGTGCCTCGCCGCGCGGCGGGCGGCGGCGGGCGACCGCGGCGCCGTCCTCCGCGCGGTGGGGACGGCGCTGCTGGCGCTCGCTCTCGCCGCCGGCGTGACCCTGCTGCGCGCCCTGGCCGGCGCCGCCATCGCGAGGTTGCTCTGAGGCGCGGCGGCCCACCCGTCGCGGCGCTGCTCGACGATGCGGCCGAGCTCGTGGTACGCGCGGTCCCGGAGTGGGCGGCGGTGCTCGCGCTGGCCTCCCTGCCGCTGCGGCTGCTCGAGGTGCATTACGCCAACCGCCTGCTGCAGCTGGGAACGCACGCCGCCGGCCACCTCCATCATCTGCTTTCGATCTCCTGGCTGATCACTCTCGCGCTGCTGCCGGCGCTCTGGGGAAGAGCCGTCTTCGCCCGGGCCTGCACGCTGGCGCTGCAATCGGGATTGCGGGTGCCTCCGGGCCTTGCCCTGCGCCTCCCGGCCGCCGGCTTTGCCGGCTATCTCTATGCGGCAGTGGCCTGGGACGGGTTGTTCCAGATCCTGGGCTGGATGCTGCTCCCACTGCCGGTGCTCGCCCTCGGCAGCGGCCTCGCCGCGGCCACCGCGCCGCTGACCGCGGATGGCGCCGACAGCGCCGACGGCCAGGGCAGCCGTCCGGCGTCGCGCCCGGGGCCGCTCGCCTCCCTGGCGCTGGCGCTGCGCGGAGCGCCCAGGCCGGCGGCCTGCCTGGGGCTCATCCTCACCTTCGGGGCGGCCCTCGCGGTCGCCTTCATCAATCTCTACGCCTTGGCGCGCATCGGCCTCTGGCTGGCCGGCGGCGTGGCGGGCCTGCGGCTCAGCGCCTGGTCGCTGGCGCTGGACGCCGGCAACCGTCATTTCCTGCTGCTGCTGGTTGCCGGAGCGGTGGCCCTCGTCGAGCCGTTCTGGCTCGGCTCCCTGGTCGTGGGTGTCCGCGCCGCCCGGGCGCACGAGAGCGGCGAGGACCTGGTCACCCGCTTCGCCGAGCTGCGCGCCGCGGGGGCGGCATGAGCGTTCAGTCGGATCGCTCTCGAGACCGCGGACTGTTCCTGAGAGTCGCCGCCCTGCTGGCGCTGGCTGTGATCGCCGCCCGGACGCCGCCGGCGGCGGCGAGGGTGCCCGCGGCGCCCGGGCCAGCGGCGGCGAGGGCATCCGCAGCGCCCGGGGTGGCGGCGCCGGGCGCGGCCGCCGCCGCCATCTCGCTGGCGGACTATCGGGCGAGGCTGCTCGAGGTGCAGGCCGATCTCGGCCGCGGCGACTGGGGCGCGGCGCGGGCGCAGGCGCGGGAGCTCGAGGGCCGGCGCATCGCCTTCGGCGGCGACGAGCTGGTGCCCGACCTCTCGGTGCTGGGGCCGCTGGCCGCCGCTCGCGGTCGCGCCGCGGCAGTCAAGGTGGCTCTGCCTCTCGCGCAGCTCATCCGGGCCCTTCCCACCGGCGCGCCGGCGGCGGCGCCAGGAGGGACGGACGCGCCCAAGGCGACCGCGACGACCGCGGCGACCGCGCTGACCGGAGCGAGGGCGGCGGCGGCGGGCGGCGCCGACCGCGCCCTGCTCGAGCGGCTGCGCCGCAGCCAGGCACTGGCAGAGATCCCGGCCGGCGGCAGCCTTCCCGATCCAGGCCTCGACAGCGGCGGCCTGCTCGATGCCCTGCGCGACTTCCTGCGTCCGGCGGCCCGCGCGTTCGCAAGGTTGTGGGACGGCCTCCGCGACCTGCTGGAGCGGTGGGTCCGCAGCGTCCTTGCTGGCGGTCGCGGACGCCGCGCGCCGTTCGGCTTGCGCAGCGTCGTCCTCCTGGCCTTGTTCCTGGCCGTCGCCATGGCGGCGCTCGCGTTCCAGGCGGCGCGGCGGCGGCAGCGCGGCGGCGGGAGCCCCGCCGCGGCGGCGCCAAACCCGGCTCCGGCGCGGGACGACGACCCGCTTTCGCGCGCCGCGGGCGAATGGGAGACCTACGCGCGCGAGTTGGCCGCCGGCGGGCACTACCGCGAGGCCATCCGCGCCTGGTACCACGCCGTCCTGGTGACCCTCTACAAGAGCGGCATCTTGCAGTTCCGCAAGGGGCGGACGAACTGGGAGTACATCTCCAAGGTGCCGCCATCCACGCTGTGGCGGCCGGCCCTGGTCGAGATGACCCGCCATTTCGAGCGGGAGTGGTATGGCCGGGACCGCAGCTCTCCCGAGGCGCTGGCCGCCTCGCAGGACCTGGCGCGGCGCCTCCTCGACGCGGTGCGGAGCTCCCCGCTTTGACCCCCGCGCGGCCGGCGCCCGGCGAACTGGGCCAGCGCACGCTCCGCCGCAGGGCGCCGACCCTTCCCGCGGGTCGCTCGCCGGTGCAATGGGCGTTGCCCGCGGCGGCCGCCGCGGCTTACCTGGTGGCGGCGCTCGTGTGGGTCGGCAACGACCGCCGCGCGGCCCGCGCCGTCTTTCCCACCGGATCGGTATGGAACACGGGCGACAACGGACTGTCGCTTGCCTTCGCCTATCTCTCCGCGCGGGCGTCCGGGCAGCCGGCCGGCATCTCGGTGCTGACGCGCCGCCTCGAGTCCACGCCGCTGCCGCCGCGGGCGGTGCTGCTGCGCGTCGAGCCGGACACCACCTCGCTTGAAGCCATGATGCGTCGTCTCCAGGCCGGGGAGGAAGAGGACGACGATGCCGCGGAGAGCGGCGGCGGCAAGCACGACGCCAAAGCCGAAACCGGCAAGCCCGGTGCCAAGGCCGACGCCGGCAAGCGCGCCCCTGCCGTCCCGCGCCTCCCGCTCTGGAGCGCCGCCGAGGAAGATTGGGTGCGCGGCGGCGGGCGGCTGGTGCTGGCGGTCGCCGGCGGCACGGGCGACCTGGTGGTCGGGCGGCCGGCGCGGCTCGGCGCGGCCCGCAAGGCGTTCCCGATCTGGCCCGGGGTCCGGCAGCTGCTGCCCGATCCGGCGCGCACTCTCGGCGGCCCGGCGCTGGCCGGAATGCACGCGCTGTGGCTGGCCGGCGACGCGCCGATCGTCGCCCGCCTCGCGCTGGGCGCCGGCGACGTGATCCTGCTCGCCTGCCCGGAGGTGCTCCACAACCGCCTGCTGGGCCGCGGCGACCACCTCGCCCTGCTCGAGGCGCTCGCGGGGCGCGCCGGCGACGCTGGCTCCGACGCCGGCGCTGGATCCACCGGCTCCGCCGGCGGCGGCGGCTCGCGGCCGGTGTTCTTCGACGAGCGCACCCACGGCGCCGAGCAAAGCGCCGGGGTGGTGGAGATCCTGGCGAGCTGGGGCCTGGGACCGCTGCTGCTGCTGCTCGTCGCCGCCGCCGGCGCCGCCTGGTGGCGCGCCGCCGTGCGGGTGGGGCCGCCCGACCGCGACGACCGCGACGCGCGCTCCGAGGCCGTCGAGCTGCTCGATTCCCTGGCCGATCTCTACGGCCGGGCGCTGGGCCGCGGCGACGCCATCCGCCTGTACCACGAGAGCTTCGTGCGGACCGTCGCCGCCGACACCGGCTTGCACGGCGAGGCGCTCGCGGCGCGGGCGGCCGCGCTGGCCCCGGGGCTGTCGCTCGCGGAGCTGCCGCCGCCGGCCGCTCCCGACCTCTCGCGGCCGGCCTTCGACCGCATGCTGGACACCATCAATCAGGCCTTCAGGAGATTGGACGATGCCAAGCGCAGGTGAAGCGGCGGCGCGGATGCACGCGGTGCGCGGCGGGCTCGACCGCGTCGTGCTGGGCCAGGACCCGGTCAAGGAGCAGCTGCTGGTGTGCTTGCTCGCCGGCGGGCACGCCCTGCTCGAAGGTGTCCCCGGCACGGCCAAGACCCTGCTCGCCCTGGCGCTGGCGCGGCTGATCGGCTGCCGCTTCCGCCGCATCCAGTTCACGCCCGACCTGATGCCCGCCGACCTGACCGGCACCAACATCTTCAATCAGAAGAGCCAGGATTTCGAGTTCCGTCCCGGACCCATCTTCGCCGACCTGCTGCTCGCCGACGAGGTCAACCGCACGCCGCCGCGCACCCAGGCGGCGCTGCTCGAAGCCATGCAGGAGCGGGCGGTCACCACCGACGGCGAGCGGCGCGAGATCTCGCCGATCTTCACCGTCTTCGCCACCCAGAACCCGATCGAGTTCGAGGGCACCTATCCTCTTCCCGAGGCTCAGCGCGACCGCTTCCTGCTCAAGATCACCATCGGCTATCCGCAGTGGGACGACGAAGGGCGGATGCTCGCCGCCTATGCCGCCGGCCGGCGGCTGCACGACCAGGCCGTCGCCGAGCTGACGCCTCTGCTGCAGCCGGCCGAGCTGCTCGAGTGCCGGCGTGCCGCCGAGACCATCCGCGTCGAAGCCGACGTCCTCGGCTACATCCTGGGCGTCGTCACCGCCACCCGCGGCCACGACGCCGTCCACATCGGCGCCGGCCCGCGCGCCTCGCTGGCGCTGCTCGAGAGCTCCCGGGCGCTGGCCCTGCTGCGCGGCCGCGACTTCGTCACCCCCGACGACGTCAAGGAGATGGCGGCGCCGGCGCTCGCGCACCGGGTGATCCTCACGCCGGAGGCCGAGATGGAGGGGGTCGGCCTGACGGACATCCTGCGCCAGATCTTCGAGCGCGTGGCGGTGCCGAGGTAGCGCCATGTTTCGCCCCGGTCCGCGTCTCGTGCGCGCCTTGCTCGCTCTCGGCGCGGCGGCACTGCTCGTGCCGCTGGCACCGCAGGCGGCGCCGCTGCTGGCGCTGGGCCTGGCGGCGGTGCTGCTGGTCGCCGGCGTCGAGGCCCGGCGGCTCGCCCGGCTCGACTTCCGCGTCGAGCGGCCCGCCGCCGTGGTGCTGTCGCTCGGCGCGGCGGAGGCCGTGGCCTTCGGCCTCGCCGCCGGCGGTCCGGCCGCGGGAGCGGTGCGGCTGCGCGTGCGGCAGGTCTGGCCCGAGCTCCTCGACCGGCCGGCGGGTCACGCCGAGGGCATCTGCCGGCCCGGCGAGCTGCTCCGCTTCGAGCTGCCGGTGCGGGCCGTGGCGCGCGGCAGCGCCCGGCTCGCGCCGCCCTGGGTGGCTGCCTCTCTCGGCGGCTGGGCCGAACGCGTCGTCGCGGCAGGCGAGCCGGAGCCCGCCGAGCTCACCGTCCTCCCCGACCTCGACGCGGTGCGCCGGCTGCGGGCGCGGCTGGACCAGCTCTACCTGCGCGGCCTGGGCACCAGGGTCTCGCCACGCCTCGGCAAGGGCAGGGACTTCGACCGCCTGCGCGAGTACGTGACCGGCGACGACTTCCGCGACGTGGCGTGGAAGGCTTCGGCGCACCACGGCAAGCTGATCACCCGCGAGTACCGGCTCGACCGTTCCCAGGAGGTGCTGGTCTGCATCGACCACGGCCATCGCATGGCGGCGCGGGTGGCCCAGCTGACGCGCCTCGATCACGCCGTCAACGCCGCGGTGCTGATCGCCTCGATCGCCGACCGCATGGAGGACCGGATGGGGCTGCTGGCGTTCGCCGACGACGTGTCTTCCGGCATCTCCCAGGGGCGGGGTGCCGCCCACCTGGGCCGGGTGACCGGGTTCGCGGCCCACCTCGAGCCGGAATACCGGCACACCGATTACCTGGCTCTCGCCAGCCACCTGCGGCGGCGCCTGCGCAGCCGCGCCCTGGTCCTCATCCTCACCGCGCTGCCGGAGCTCGACGAGGAGGGCGAGCTGCTGCGCGCCGCCGCCATGCTGCTGCCGCAGCACCTGCCGCTGGTCGTCGTCTTCGCCGATCCGGGGCTCGCCGCGGCAGCCGGGATGCTGCCTGCCGACAAACCGGAGCTGTGCCGCAACCTGGTCGCCCGCGACCTCGTCCTCGGGCGCCGGCGCGTGATCGCCGACCTGCGGCGCCGCGGCGCCCTGGTGATCGAGGCGCCGCCCGGCGAGGTGGGCCTGGCGGCGGTGAACGGCTATCTCGAGATCAAGCGGCGGCAGCTGCTGTGACGAGCCGGGCGGCTATCGGCAGGCTCCGGCGACGCAGCGAGAGCGCACCGCCAGGGCAGCGACGCCTTGCGGCGCGAGCGAGGTCACGGCGATGAGGCAACCGTGACGGCAATGAGGCCACGACGATGATCGATCTCGAGCGCTGGGCCGCGGAGCGGGAAGACCGCTGGCGGCGCCTGTCCGAGTTGCTCGACCTGGCCGACCGCGCCCCCGAGCGCGAGCTGGGGCCCACCGGCATGCGGGAGCTGCTCGGCCTCTACCGGCTGGTCTCCTCCGACCTCAATCGCGCGCGTTCGCTCACCGCCAACCCCGACCTGCTCGGCCGGCTCAACGCCCTGGTCGGGCGCGGCTACCGCTTCATCTACCGGCCGCGCGCCGCGAGCATGGCGCGCGAGCTGCCGCGGCTGCTCTCCCGCCTGGGGCGGGTGGTGGGCAGCGAGGTCCCCGCGGCCTTCAGGCGCGAGGCGGCGGCGGTCGCCCTGGCCGCCGGCACGTTCCTGCTCGGCGCGCTGTTCGGCGCCGGCGCCATGATCGCCCGCCCGGGCGCCGCCTTGGATCTCATCCCACACCAGTTCGTGACCCAGAGCCCGCGCGCCCGCGTCGAGAGCATCGAGCGCCGCCGGGAGCGGATCTCGACCGTGGCCCAGGCGGCGGTCTTCGGCTCGCAGCTCTACACCCACAACATCCAGGTGGCGTTCCTGGTCTTCAGCCTGGGCGCCCTGACCCTGGCGGGAGCCATCCCGCTGCTGTTCTACAACGGCGTGCTGCTGGGGGTGGTCGGCGCCAGCTACGCGCTCGACGGGGTCGGCCTGTTCTTCTTTGCCTGGGTGGGGCCGCACGGGGCCTTCGAGACCGCCGCCATCGCCTTCGCCGGCGCCGCCGGGATGGTGGCCGGACGCGCGCTGCTGCTGCCGGGCGAGCTGTCGCGCGGCGCCGCCGTGCGCCTCGCCTTCCCGCGCGTCTGGCGGATGATGGCGGCGGTCATGCTGCTGCTGGTGATCGCCGGCCTGATCGAAGGCTCCTTCTCGCAGTTCTCCGCCAAGGTGGTGCCCTACCCGCTGAAGATCGCGGTGGCGGTCATCCTCCTCGCCTCCCTGGTCTGTTTTCTCTTCCTGCCGCGCCAGGCGCAGACGGAGACGGAGGGCGGCGGCGGCGGGGCCGCCGGGACCAAGGGCCCATGAGCCGCCAGCGCCGCATCCTCACCCCCGAGCACGTGCCGATCGTGCTCGTCCCGGCGGGAGTGGGCAGCCGCTTCCTGGCGCTCATCGTCGACTTCCTGCTGCTGATGGGGGTGCTCGCGATGGCCGCGGAGCTGCTGCAGCTGGCGCTGCCGCGCGGCGTCGGCGCCGCCGCCGTCACCACGCTCGGCTTCGCGCTCACCTGGGGCTATCACGTCTACTTCGAGACGCGCCAGCAGGGGCGCACGCCGGGCAAGCGCGCCGCCGGGCTGCGGGTGGTGGACGGCCGCGGGCTGGCCATCACCGTCGAGCAGTCGTTCCTGCGCAACATCGTGCGCGCCCTGGACTTCCTGCCGGTCTTCTACGGCGTGGGGGGCTGCTGCGCGCTCCTCGACCGCGACCGCCGGCGCCTGGGCGACGTGCTCGCCGACACCCTGGTCGTCCGCGAGCGCAGCGCCCCGTCGGCGCGCGCCGCCGCCGCCGCCCAGCGGGCGGTTCGCCTGCCCGGCGCGCAGCGCCCCAACGCCCTCGCCGATCCCGGCACGCTGCGCCGCATCCGCCACCGCCTGACGCTCGAGGAGCGCGAGCTGCTGCTCGACCTCTGCCTGCGGGCCGACCGTCTGAGCCCCCGCGCCCGCTACGACCTGATGGAAGAGGTCGGCGCCTACTACCGGCGGCGGCTGGAGATCGACCAGCCCCATCTCTCCAACGAGAACCTGGTGCGCGATCTGACCGCCCTCGCCTTCGGCCACGCGAGCGAGCGCTGAGCCAGCGCCGCCGGAGCGGTCGTCGCCCCACCGGCCGGCCGCGCCGTGCTCCGTCGAGGCGGCGCGCCCCTTGGCGCCGCCATGCTGCTATCGTACTGCGGTGACGCTCCCCACCCGCTCGGAGGCGGCTGACCTCGTCGCCGGCGATGCGGCGCTGCCGCTGGCGCCGGAGGTCTTCGCGGCGGCGTACGCGCGCGTTGCGCCGCACACCCATCGCACGCCGCTGTTGTCATCCGCAACCTTGAGCGAGCTGACCGGCTTCGAGGTGCGGCTCAAGGCCGAGGTCTTCCAGCGCGGCGGCTCGTACAAGATCCGCGGACCGCTCAACAAGTTCGCCTTCCTGACCGCGGAGGAACGCCGCCGCGGCGTGGTCTGCTCGTCCGCCGGCAACCATGCGCAAGGGGTCGCGCTGGCGGCGCGCATCCATGGCATCCATGCCGTGGTGGTCATGGCCGAAAATGCCACCCCGTCGAAGATCGCCGCCACCCGCGGCTACGGCGCCGAGGTGGTGCTGCACGGCACGATCTGGGACGAGGCCAACGAGCGGGCGCAGGCCCTGGTCCGCGAGCGCGGCCTCACCTACGTCCATCCCTTCGACGACCTGCAGCTGATCGCCGGCCAGGGGACCCTGGGCCTCGAGATCGTCAGCGACTGGCCGGAGGTGGACGTCGTGGTGGTGCCGATCGGCGGCGGCGGCCTGATCTCCGGCGTGGCGATGGCGGTCAAGGGCGTCCAGCCGCGGGCAAGGATCGTCGGCGTCGAGTCCGCCGGCGCTCCCGGCATGCGTGACAGCGTCGCG
>DASZHY010000607.1:0-3648 GCA_035949675.1 Thermoanaerobaculia bacterium | reverse complement strand
CAATCGACGAACTGTCGAAAAATCGACAGCTGGCCTTCCGCGCCTGCCCGGCGCCACCGGGGCGACGGGATCTTCCCTATTCGAGGCCGTGGCGGGCGAGCCGGGTGTAGAGCTGGGCGCGGGTCAGGCCCAGCAAACGGGCGGCCCGGGTGCGGTTGCCGCGAGTACGCTCGAGCGCCTTGGCCACCAGGTCGCGTTCCAGGTCGTCGAGCGCGAGCCCGCCCGGCGGCAGCTCCATGGCTCCAACGGCGCCCGCCGCGCCCCGGCTGCCGCCGCCGCCGCCCGAGGTGCTGCGGGCGCGGCCGTCGGCGGCGACGGCAATCGGCAGGTGCTCGCCGGTGATCAGGCCGCCCTCGCAGAGGATGAGCGCGCGCTCGATGGCATTGCGCAGCTCGCGGACGTTGCCGGGCCAGGAATGGGCGAGAAGCCGGTCTCTCGCCTCGCGGGAGAGGCCGGCGGCCGGGCGGCCCATGGTGGCGCCGAGGTCGGCGAGGAAAACCTCGACCAGCGCCGGGATGTCCTCGGGCCGCTCGCGCAGCGGCGGCAGCCGGATCTCGAAGACGTGCAGCCGGTAGTAGAGGTCTTCCCGGAACTGGCCGCGCGCGATGGCGGCGGGCAGGTCGCGGTTGGTGGCGGCCACCAGGCGCACGTCGACCCGGAGCGGCCGCGTGCCGCCCAGGCGCTGGAACTCACGCTGCTCGAGCACGCGCAGGAGCTTCGCCTGCACCACGAGGCTCATCTCCCCGACCTCGTCGAGGAAGAGCACGCCCCCGGCGGCCTGGTCGAGGCTTCCCGGCTTCGCCGCGGCGGCGCCGGTGAAGGCGCCCTTCTCGTAGCCGAAGAGCTCGGACTCGAGCAGCGGGTCGGGGAGGGCCGCGCAGTTGAGCGCCACGAATGGGCCGCCGGCGCGCGGCGAGGCGCGATGGATGAAGCGGGCCACCACCTCCTTGCCGGTGCCGGACTCGCCGGTCAAGAGCACTGTCGTCTCGGTGCCGGCGACCTTGGTGGCCTGTGCCAGCGCCTCGCGCCAGGCGCGGGAGCGGCCGGCGACGCGGCGGCTCGCGCCGGACTCGAGCTCGGCGGTGAGCCGCACGATCCGCGTCTCGAGCTGGCGCGCGCGCTCGGCGGCCGCGGCGGCGCGGCGCTGCTCTTCGGCCAGCCGCTCGTGGGCCAGGGCGAGCGCCACGTGGTCGGCAATGCGGCGCGCCAGGTCGGCCTCCTCCGGCCGGAAGCGGCCGGGCTGGCGGGACAGGAAATTGAGCCCGCCCACCACCTCGCCGTGCAGCCGCACCGGCACCCGCAGGCTGGAACGGACGCCGGCGTCCTTCAGCATCCGGAACCTTTCCGGACCCAGCTCCTGGTCGATATGGTGCTGGCCGGCGCCGCCGGCCGGCGGATCGAGGTGCCAGCGCACGGTGTGCGTGCTCGCAAAGAGTGTGACGTCGTGCACCAGGAAGTACTCCCAGCCGATGGTGGCGATCATGCTCTCGTTGAGCGGGATCTCCGGCACCTCCTCGACGTCCAACGGTGGCCTGGCGTGGAGGCGAACCTTGGTGCGGTCTGCCGACAGCATTCCCAACACCAGGTTGTCGTGGGGGATGACCTGCTGCGCCGCCGCCGCCAGCTGCTGGAAGGCCTGCCGCGCGTCGAGCGCCGAGGCCAGCGCCGGCAGCAGCAGCGCCTCGAGCGCTTCGCCGCGCCGGCGCCGCTCGCGCTCGATCCGCGACAGCCGGTCGTGCTCGAGCGCCATGGCGATGAGCGCGGCGACGCGAGCCACGGTGGTCTCGTGCTCGGCGGCGTATTGGCCGGCAACGGTGCTGGCGTACCAGAGCAGACCGACGATCCCCTCGCCGACGTGCAGCGGCGCGGTCAGGATCGAACGCACGCCGCGCTCGAGGAGCTGGCGGTCGATCGCGAACTCCGGGTCGAGGTCCTGCCGCGCGTCGAGGCGGCGCGGCACCGCCAGCTCCGTGGGGAAGGCTGCAGGCGCCTGCCCCTCGGGCAGGACGGCCGGCAGCGGCCACAGCCGCCCCGAGACGCCGCCGCGCGGCACCGGCGAGCCGATCTCGACGACCGGCCCGGCGCCGTCGCCGGAGGTGATGGCATATAGCCGCGCCGTATCCGGGCCTTCGATCCGGATCACCCCCATGCGCTCGAAAGGCAGCACGGGCCGGGTCGCTTCCGCGACGCGCTCGAAGACCTCCTGAAGATCGAGGCTTTCCGCCACCATGCGCGCGATCCGGCACAGCGCGTCCAGCAGCGCCTCGCCGTTGGGAGCGGCTGCCGCGGCCGCTGCCGCCGTGGCGGCGGCAGCAGGGGGCGCGGCAGCGGGGCGGGCGGCGCGAGGCCCGGCGGTCATGCAGTCATTCTAACCACTCGCGCGACGGGGGCGGCGCGACGGGGGCGGCGCGACGGGGGCGGCGGTCACCGCCGGGAGAATCGCTGCCCGCCCGTCTGGCCCCAGACGGGCGGGCTGTTCGCGGCCGCTGCAAGCCGCCCGAGATGCGACCGCTAGCGCAGAACGCGCTTGCCGCCGGCCTTGACCTCGCCCCAGCCGGTGGGACAGCTGTTGCGGGCGGGAACATCCAGGCAGAAGCAGACCTTGGAGCTGCCCGAGTCGACGGTGCCGCTGGCACCTGCCGCGACCTGGATCTCGGCCTGGTTCGGCTGGTGATCGCACGTCCCGTCGGCGCCGAAGCGGGCGTAGACCTCGATGGCGTGATTCGAGGCGTTCTGGAAGGTCACGCCGCCGCCGGCGGCCGGGGGCGCCGTCTTGTCCTGGGCCAGGAGCGCGCCGGCGCCAAGCGCCGTGCAGAGAGCCACCACCGCAAACATCCACTTTGCTCGAAACAACTGCCGCATTGCAATCCTCCTCTGGTTGGGTTTGGCGGCCCGCGCCCTTCACACACGCCGGCATGCCGGCGTCCCGGGTCCAGCGGTCCAGCCGGACCGCGGCGCCGGTGCGCGAGCTCAGTCCCTATACGCAGAAGGAGGGTCCGAGGTTCCGGCTTTTCACACCCTCAGAAGATGAACATGCCGGCGGCCGCAAGGAACATCAGCAGCGTCGCGACGGCGACCGTGGCGCGCCCGAGGCGCGAGCTGGGTTGGCCGTTCATTAGCTTGCGGTCGGAGGCGACGACCAGGATGCCCACCATCAGGAAAGGGGCGAGCACGCCATTCACCACGGCCGACCAGAACAGAGCCTGGATGGGGTTGACGTGCGCGAAGTCGATGACGATGCCGGCGACCGTCGCCAGCACCAGCACCAGGTAGAAGCGCCCCGCGCTCCGGAGCTTCTGATCCAGGCCCTGGCGCCAGTCGAAGGTCTCGGCGAAGGCATAGGCCGCCGAGCCGGCGAGGGTGGGAATGGCCAGGAAACCGACTCCCAGGATGCCGACGGTGTAGAGCGTCGCCGCCAGCGGCCCGGCGAGCGGCCGCAGCGCTTCGGCGGCCTGGCGCGAGCTCTCGATCTTGGTCAGGCCGTGGGCGTGCAGGGTGAGGGCGGTGGTCAGGATGATGAAGAACATGGCGGCGTTCGAGAAGAAGGTGCCGACGCCGACGTCCATCTTGCGGTCGATGATCTCGTCCTGGGTGGCCCCTTCGCGCCGTACCAGCATCCGGCGGCCCTTGGCCTTTTCCTCCTCTACC
>DASZHY010000606.1:0-17071 GCA_035949675.1 Thermoanaerobaculia bacterium | reverse complement strand
GCGCATCGGCGTGGTGGCGAAGCGGACGAGCCCCGAGGCGGTGGGGACCGCCGGCGAGCTCGCGGAGTGGCTGCGCCGCCGCGATCTCGAGGTGTCGCTCGACGGCCCGACGCTCGCGGCCCTGGGACGGCACGAGCCCGCCTTCAGCCTCGCCGCGGAATGCGACCTGGTGGTGGCGCTGGGCGGCGACGGCACGCTGCTGTCGGTGGCGCGCGCCCTCTCGCCCGGGGTGCCGATCCTGGGCGTCAACCTGGGCAACCTGGGATTCCTGACCGAGGTCGGGCGCGCCGACCTGTACCCGGCGCTGATGAAGGTGCTGGCGGGGAAGTTCCGCATCGAAGCGCGCGCTCTCTTCGACGTCGAGCGGCGTGGCGACGGCCGTCCCGCCGAGCACTTCCGGGTGCTCAACGACGCGGTGATCACCAAGAGCGCGCTGTCGCGCATCATCGAGCTGACGATGGTGGTCGACGGCCACCTGATCGCCCGCTACCGCGCCGACGGGGTGATCATCTCGACCCCCACGGGCTCGACCGCCTACAACCTGTCCGCCGGCGGCCCGATCCTCAATCCGCTGCTGCCGGTGGCGGCGCTGACGCCGATCTGCGCCCACGCGCTGTCGCTGCGGCCGATCGTCGTGCCGGCGACCAGCCGCATCGAAGTCACCTTGGAGACGCAGCGTGAGGAGGTGTTCCTGACTCTCGACGGCCAGGAGGGAAGGGAGCTGGCCTATCACGAGACGGTGGCGGTGACGCAGAGCGCGGCGGCGGTCCACCTGGTCAAGGTCAGCGATCGCAGCTTCTACGACAACCTGCGTGAAAAGCTGCGCTGGGGCGGCCTGACGCGACCCGACGACGGGGGGGCGCTCTGAGCCCCGAACCCAACGGACCCGACGGACCCGACCGTCCGGACGAACCCGATCGGCGGCGCGGCGAGCGGCGGGGCGCGGGGGACGAGAAGAGCCAGGGGGGCCGGGAGGGGCAGGAGGGGCAGGAGGGGCGGCAGGGGGGGCACGGGGGCGAGGGGGGCGAGGGGGGCAAGGAGGGCAAGGAGGGCAAGGAGCCGGAGCGCGGCAGTGATTGGCGCGGCGAGGAGCGCCGGCGGCAGGAGCGGCGCCGTCCCGGCATGGTGCGCCGCTGGGTGGTCCGTCCGTTCGTCTGGGGGCTCCTCCTGCTGCTGGCGCTGGCGGCCGGCAACATCCTGTTCTTCAGCAGCCAGTTCGCCCGCGAGAGTGCCGCCGACCTGCTGCGCGGCGAGCTCTCCGACGCCCTGGGCCGCGACGTGACGATCGGCGCTGTCGACTTCCACCTGTGGACCTTCACCCCGTCGTTCGAGCTGCACGGCCTGGTGATTCCCGGGCCGGCGCCCGGCAGCCCGGCGGTGTTGCGGCTGGAGCGGGCGCGCCTCCGTCTCTCCTGGGAGGCCCTGGCGCGCCGCCGGCTCGAGATCCAGCAGCTGGACCTCGAGCGGCCACAGTTCTATCTGCGTATCAATCCCGACGGCAGCAACAACCTGCCGCGGCTGCGGCGCACCGGCGCCGCCCAGCCGCAGCGCGTGCAGCTCGCGGTCGAGCGCCTGCTGATCGAGAACGGCACCTTCCAGCTCAACGAGCGGCGGGCGCGCCTCGACCTCACGGCCAGCGCCGTCTGGGCCCGGCTGGCGGAGGCCCCGTCGCCCGCGGGCCTGCCGCGGCGCGTCCCGGCTCCGGGGACCGTCCCGGCGCTGCCGACCGGTGCGATACGACCGGCCGCGCCGGGCGCGGCGGCGCTCGCCCTCGATTTTCTGGTGACCGTCCAGGAGGTCGCCCTGCGTCTGCCCGACGCCCGCCCCTACTCGCTGACCCTGTCGGCGCGCGGCCGCTTCGACTCCGACCGGCTGCGGATCGCCGCCGCGCGGTTGTCCGGGCCCGACCTGTCGGCGCGGGTGGACGGGGCGATCGGCTGGAGCGGCGACAACGAAGTCGACCTGGGGATCAAGGCCCGGCTGGCGGCCGGCTGGGTCAACCGGGTCGGCTACCTGGCGGAGCCGATCGCCGGTCCCGCCGACGTCGCCGGGCGCTTCACCTTCCGGCACGAGGTCTGGGAGTACGCGGGCGGCTTGAGCGCGCCGCGCCTCGACGTCCTGCACCGCGTCTTCCGCGACCTCGCCGCCGACTTCCGCGGCGACGCGAAGCAGCTCACGGTCGCTGTGCGGCGCGCCACCTACGACGAGGGCACGCTCAGCGGCCCGGTGGTGGTCCTGACGGGAGCCGGGCCCGGAGCGCGCGGCGGCCGCCCGGTGGACCTGGACCTGGAGATCCGCGGCCTGGCGCTGCAGCCGTTCCTCGCCGACCTCTTCCCGCTCCAGTTTGCCGGCCCCCGGCAGCCGGTGGTGGCGGTTGCCGGGCGGGCCAGCGGCCGCCTGCGCTACAAGTTCCAGAGCTCGCAGTGGCGCCTGGGAAGCGGCCAGGCCGAGCTGCGGGTCGAGCCGGCGGCCTCCGCAACCGGCGGCGGCGGCGGCGGCGCCGCCGCTGGCGGCGGGGCCGGGGGTAAGGGCCTGCCCCTGGCAGGCGACCTGCCGCTGCGGATGGCCGGAGGAGTGCTGACCGCCGGCACCGTGACGCTCACCGCGCCGGGCCAGGAAGCGACGGTGACCGGCTTCACCTACGACCTCGTTCGCGACGCGGGGCGGCTGGATTACCGCCTGCTGTCCCACGACGCCGGCGCGCTCGCGCCGCTGTTCCCGCCTGCGGCTCCCCGCCTGCCGAGCCAGCACTGGACCGGGCCCAGGGAGACCTCGCCGGTCTGGCTGCCGAACGCCGGCCACGGCACCGCCGTCGGAGCGGTGACCATCGCCGCGCGCGGCTACTCGGCGCGCTTCGACCTCGATCTCGAGGGCGTGGTGAGCCACGCCCTGGGCTCGGCGGACCGCCTGCACGGCACCCTCACCCTCGAACCGCTGGCCGTCGAGAACCTGCGCCTGGAGGCCACCGCCGGCGGCGGCGCCCTGATCATTTCCGGCCGCATCCCCCTGGCGCGCTCGGGCCGCGCCGTGCCGGACCAGCCGATCGACCTGGCGATCGACGCCGCGCAGTGGCCGGCCGCCGGTCTGGTGCCTTACCTGCCGGCATGGTTCCCGGTCGCCGGGCTGCGCGGCGAGGTGTCGGGGCGGCTCGACCTGGGAGGCGACTTCGACCACCTGACCGGCGAGACCGACGCCGAGCTCGCGGACCTCGAGGTCTCCGGGGTGACCCTCGGGAAGGCGCGCGGCCGCCTGGTCTGGGACCCGGCGCGGATCACCGTCACCGGCGGCGTGATCGAGGCGCCGGCGGGGAAGCTGGCCGCCAGCGGCAGCTTCGACCGTCGGAGCGACGGCATCGACCTCACGCTCGACGGCCCCAGCCTGGATCTGAGCGCCCCGCCGCTCGCGGGGCTGCTGCCGGCAGCGGGCCTGGCCGGCCGGGTGGCGCTGATGGCCACGGTGGGCGGCACCCTCGAGCGCCCGCGAGCCCAGGGCAGCCTGCGCGGGCACGATCTCGCCTGGTCCGGCCGCAAGCTCGACGGCGCGCTGCCGAGCGAGGCGCAGGTGGTGGTCGACTGGGACGGCGAGATGGTGCGCGGCAGCGGCACGCTCGGCAGCCTGCTCGCCTTCGACGGCGGCGGCCGCCTGAACCTCCGCCAGGCGGCGCTGCGGCTGGACCTGCGCTCCGCCAACGTCGCCGGCCTCGTCCGGCTGGCGGCGCCGGGATGGCCGGGGGCGGCCGGCGACGACGAGCCAGGAGAGCCCTGCGGGGAATGCCGCACGGCCACCGAGGTCGTGCGGCGGCCGCGACCGGCGACAGGCGGAGCCGCGGCCGGGACAGCGCCGGTACCGGCGGCCGGCGCGGCCGCGAACCAGCCAGGCAAACCGCAGCCTGTGGCGGCGGGTGCGGCCGCGGCCCAGCCAGGGAGACCGCAGCCGGCGGCGACGGGCGGCGACGCGGCCCTCAGGGGCTCGTTGGCTGGCGCCCTCACCCTGGACGCCGACTTCGAGACCGGCCGCTACGGCGGCCAGCTGCGGCTCGACGACCTGCGGCTGGCCTACTCGGGAAGGCAGATCGCCAACCGCGAGCCGGTGGTGGTGGACATCTCCTCGCGCGGCCTGGTGGTGCGGTCGTTCTACCTGGGCGAGGCCGGCACCGGCCTCGAGATCTACGCCAGCGGCAGCGTCGGCCTGGCCGCGCCGCGGCCGCTCGACCTGCGCCTGCAGAGCACGATCTCGGCGACCTGGGCGAAGCTGTTCTTCCCCGGCCTCGACGTCGCCGGCGAGCTGGACGTGCTGGCGGCAGTCAAGGGCACCGCCGCCGACCCGGACCTCTCCGGCCAGGCGGTGCTGCACGACGCCCGGCTGATCTTGCCCCGCCTGGCGACCTCCATCGAGAGCGTCGAGGGCACCGTGCGCTTCAACCGGGACCGCGTGGTGCTCGACGGTCTGACCGGCCGCGCCGGCGGGGGCACGGTGCGGGCCACCGGCCAGCTGACCCTGCCGGGAGCCGGGCGCACCCTCAACTACCGCATCGACCTGCTGGCGCAGGGAGTCAGCCTGCCCTATCCGAGCGGCTGGGTCAGCCGCGGCGACGCCGCGCTGGCGCTGGTGGGCACCGGCAGCAGCCGCCAGATCCAGGGTCTGGTCAACCTCAACCGCGCCCTGTACGTCGAGGACCTGCAGGTGGACCTGCTGCAGCTGCTGCTGCGCGGCCTGCAGCGCGAACGGGTGCAGGTGATCCCGACCGACGACCTCCTCGCCAGGACCCAGCTCAACCTCTCGATCCAGGGGCCCGGCGCGCTGCGCGTCAGCAACAACGTCGCCGACCTGCACGGCGACATCGAGTTGACGGTGGTGGGCACCGTCGCCACGCCGGTGCTGTTCGGCACCGTCCAGCTCGAGAGCGGCGGCACCCTGCAGTACGCGGACAACAAGTACCAGGTGGACCGCGGCAGCCTGACCTTCGCCAACCCCAACCGCATCGATCCGCTCATCGACCTGGCGCTCAAGACCGACGTGCAGAGCTACTCCATCACGCTCAACCTGTCGGGCACGCTCGAACGGCTCAACGCCAAGTTCTCCTCCAACGCCGATCTCGCCGACATCGACATCATCTCGCTGCTCGCCAGCGGCCAGCGCCCCGAGCTCGGGGCGCCGCCGCCGCCGGTGGGGAGCGAGGCGGCGGGGCACGCGGCGGCGTCGCAGTTCCTTGCCGGCCAGGCGGCCTCGGCGGTGTCGTCGCGGGTGGGCCGCCTCTTCGGCCTCGACCGCTTCCGGGTCGACACCCAGACGTTGACGCAGGCCGGACAGCCGACCTCGGGCGTGGTGATCACGGCCGGCAAGCGGCTGTCGAAGAACATTTTCGTGACCTATGTCAGCAACCCGTCGTCGCCGCGGCTGGACGTGCGTCAGATCGAATGGCAGGTGGCCAGGAACCTGACCGTGCTGCTGACCCAGAGCGGCACGAGCTATGCCGTGGACGTACAGCGGGAGAGCCGTTTTTGAAGACGCCGGCGGCTGGGGCCTGGTTCTGGTTGCTGCTCGGCGCCGTCGCATTCGGGCCGGCTGTCGCGCCGGCGGCCGCGGCGGCGATGCAGCCGCCCGCTTCGAGCGAGCCGGTGGCGCCGGCGCCGGCACCCGCTCCGCCCGTGCCGACGACGCCGGCAGCCGCCGTCGCGCCGGCCGCCGCCGCGGCCGGGACCGAGCCCGCCGCCGGGGCCGCGCCCGAGCCGATCGTGCTGGCGGTCGAGATCCGCAGCGACTCGCCCCTGCCGCGAGACGAGCAGGTCTCGGCGGTGATCGAGATCCGTCCGGGCGAGCCGCTCGCGGACGTCGCCGTGCGCCGCACCCTGCGCAACCTGGTGGCGACCGGGGTCGGCTCGGACGTCGCGCTGTACACCCGCGGGGAGCCGGGCGGCGTGGTGGCGGTTTTGGTGCTGCGGCCGGTGCCGCAGGTCGCCGGCGTGCTGGTGGCCGGCCGCCTCGGCTTGAGCGCCGTGGATCTGAAGGCGGCGGTGCCGCAGCGGCCGGCGCAGCCGCTGGCCGAGGAGAGCGTGGTCGCGGGCGTCTACAACATGCAGGACCTCTACCGGCGCAACGGCTACTTCAAGGCGAGCGTGCGCGTGCGCGTCGAGCAGGGCCCGGCACGCCAGGCGGTGGTCACCTACCAGGTCGACAGCGGTGACCGCGCCAATATCGCCAACGTCGACTTCGACGGCAAGGTCGCACCGTTCACCGCGGCGGCGCTCATCGCGCACCTGCGCTCCAAGCCCGGCCGGCCGTTCCAGGAGCGGCTCGCCGAGGACGACGCCGAACGCTTGCAGGGATGGCTCATCCAGCAGCAGCACGGTGCCGCCCGCGTCGACAAGCCGCGCCAGGAATACGACGCGGCCGCCAACAGCCTGCGGCTGACCTTTCCGATCGACGTCGGGCCGGTGATCAAGCTGGCGATCCAGGGCGCCGACGTGAAGAAGCTGAAGAAAAAGGGGCTGCTGCCGTTCCTGGGCGCCGCCGGCTACGACGAGGCGCTGGTGCAGCAGGCGCTGACGCGGCTGCGCACCTACTACCAGCAGCAGGGGCATTACCAGGTCAAGGTCGACTCGCAAGAGATCCGGGCGGAGGGCCAGCTCGACCTGACCATCACGGTCGTTCCCGGTCCGGTCTTCACCCTCGAAGCGATCGAGCTCTCGGGCAACCACGCCATCAGCTCCGCCCGGCTCGCGACGCTGATGGCCACGTCGCCGCGCAGCGTGCTGCACCCCGGCAGCGGCCGCCTGGTGCAGGAGACTCTCGACGAGGACCTCGACAACGTCCGCTCCTACTACGCGCTGCAAGGCTTCGCGGCGGCCAAGGTCGGCCCGCCCGAGATCGATGCCCGCGACCATCGCCTGCGCCTGCGGCTGCCGGTCGAGGAAGGCCAGCAGCAGCGGCTGGTGAAGCTCGAGCTGCAGGGGGTCGAGAAGCTCGACGCGGCGAAGCTGCGCCAGACGCTGCCGCTCAGGGAGAGCGGTCCCTTCCATCCGGTGCTGCTCGAGCAGACGTTGACCGCCATCCGCAGCGCCTACGGCGAGGCGGGCTACACCCAGGCCCAGGTGTCGGCCGCCACCGATTGGAACGCCCCGCACACCCTGGTCGACGTAACGATCAAGGTGCTCGAGGGCCCGCGGCGGGTGGTGGACCAGGTGATCGTGCGCGGCAACCAGGCGACCAAGACGGACATCATCCGCCGCACCCTGCGCATCCAGCACGGCGATCCCATCGGCCAGTCCCGCCCCTACCAGCTCGAGAGCAACCTTTATCGGCTGGGCATCTTCTCGCGCGTGGACGTGGACTTGACCGGCTCGCCGCTGGACACCGAGCGCGACGTCATGGTGCGGGTCGAGGAGGGCAAGTTCAAGAGTCTCCGGTACGGCTTCGGCTACGACTCCGAGGAAAAGTTCCGCGGCCTGCTCGGTTTCTCCGACAACAACATCGGCGGCGAGGCCGACAGCCTGCGCGCCGACCTGCGGCTGTCGTCGCGCGACAAGCGCCTGAGCCTGCTGTTCAACCAGCCCTTCCTGGGGCCGTACCCGGTGCCGCTCAACTCCACCCTGTTTTATTTCGACACCCGGGAGGTGAGCTTCCGGACGCGGCGCTGGGGCATCCGGCCGGAAGCGGTCAAGACGCTGTCGCACACGCGCTACTCGCTGGCCCTGGACTACCGCGTGGTGCGTTTGCAGGTCGATCCCGGCGTGGCGCTCAACTCGATCGAGCGCCAGAACCGCCCGGTGCAGGTGACCAGCGTCATTCCGGCCGTGCTGCTCGATCATCGCGACGACCCGCTGGTGCCGACCCGCGGCTGGAGCTCGCTCGCGCAGGTGCAGTACTCGTTCCCGGCGATCGGCGGCAGGGCGGACTTCGTCAAGCTCTTCTTGCAGCAGACCAGATACGTGAACCTGGGACGGCCGGGCGTGCTCGCCGCCAGCCTGCGGGTGGGGGGTATCGAGTCGTTCAGCACGCTGCCGGTCGGCGACCCCGGCGTGCCGCCGTCGCTGCCGCAGAGCAACGAGTTCATCGACGAGCGCTTCTTCGCCGGCGGCGGTAACACCCACCGCGCCTATCCGCTGGACGAGCTGGGGATCCGCGCGCGCACGCTGATCCAGCCGGGCCCCGGCTCCCACTTCATGCCGGTCGGCGGCAACGGCCTGGTGCTCGCCAACTTCGACTATCGTTTCCCTATCCTGGGAGCTTTGGGCGGCACCTTGTTTTTCGACACCGGCAACGTCTGGGCGGATTGGCGGGACATCCGGCTGACCGGAGCGGAGGGATTCAAGTCCGGCGCCGGCTTCGGCTTCCGTTACCTGTCGCCGATCGGCCCGCTGCGCGCCGAGCTCGGCTGGAAGCTGCACCGCGAGCGCAACCCGCCGGAGGGCCCGGTCGTGTTGTTCCTGAGCTTCGGGAATCCGTTTTAAGGGTCACTGGATGGCGGAGGCTCCGAAGGGGACGCCCCCACCCCTTCGCTTCGGCCACGGTGTTGCAGGTCGTGGACCGGGCGCCGATGCTCGAGCAGCATTAGGCTTTGGAGGTTTCAAAGCCTTAGAATATGGCTCCGCTGCCGGGTGTAGCGTGTACCATGTCCGCTTCGAGCCCATTTGCCACCATCGAAGAAGCCGTCGCGCATTTCCGCGCCGGGCGGCTGGTGATCATCGTCGACGACGAGGACCGCGAGAACGAGGGCGACCTTGCCATCGCCGCCGAGAAGGTGACCGCCGCGGCGATCAATTTCATGGCCAAAAACGGCCGCGGCCTCATCTGCCTGGCGCTCACCGAGGAGCGCTGCCGGCAGCTCGACCTGCCGCTGATGGTGGAAGCCAACACCTCGTCGTTCGGCACCGCGTTCACCGTCTCGATCGAGGCGCGCGGCAAGACCACGACCGGCATCTCGGCGGCCGACCGCGCCGCCACCGTCCTGACCGCCATCGATCCGGCGACGCGGCCCGAGGACCTCCTGCGTCCCGGCCACGTCTTTCCGCTGCGGGCGCGCAAGGGCGGCGTGCTCAAGCGCGCCGGCCAGACCGAGGCGTCGGTGGACCTGGCGACCCTCGCCGGCTTGCAGCCGGCGGCCGTGATCTGCGAAGTGATGAACGACGACGGCACGATGGCGCGGGTGCCCGACCTGACCGGCTTCTGCGAGCGGCACGGGCTGCTGATGATCACCGTCTCCGACCTCATCAGCTACCGGCTGCGCCACGAGACGCTGGTGCGCAAGGTCGCCTCGCCGCGGCTGCCGACCGCCTATGGCGAGTTCCGCATCCATGCCTACCGCTCCGACCAGACCGGCGACGAGAACGTGGCGCTGGTGATGGGCGACATCTCTCCGGAGGAGCCGGTGCTGGTGCGGGTGCACAGCCAGTGCCTGACCGGGGACATCTTCGCTTCGGCGCGCTGCGACTGCGGCGTCCAGCTCGAGCAGGCGCTCTCCAAGATCGCCCAGGAGGGGCGCGGCGTGCTGCTCTACCTGCTGCAGGAGGGCCGCGGCATCGGCTTGATGAACAAGCTGCGCGCCTACGAGCTGCAGGAGCAGGGGCACGACACCGTCGAGGCCAACGAACGCCTCGGTTTCCGTCCCGACCAGCGCGACTACGGCGTCGGCGCGCAGATCCTGCGTGACCTGGGCGTGCGCAAGATGCGGCTGATGACCAACAACCCCAGCAAGTACATCGCCTTGAACGGCTATGGCCTGGAGATCGTGGAGCGCGTCCCGCTCGAGGTGCCGCCCACCGACGCGACCCGCGACTACCTGCGCACCAAGCGCGAGAAGCTGGGGCACCTGCTGAAGCTGGTCTGAGCGGCGGCCCTGGACATCCTTCTCGTCACCGCCCGCTACCCCTGGCCCCCGCGCCGGGGCGACCAGCTGCGCACGTGCCAGATGCTGGAGTTGCTGGCCCCTGAGCATCGGGTCACCCTGCTCACGCCGGCGCCACGGGCCGGCCAGCCGCCGCCGGCGCCGCCGCTGGCGGCACTGGCGCCAAGCATCGCGGTGGTGACCTACCTGGCGGGCGCGTCCGGCCGCGACGGCGAGCCGTCGAGCGCCGCCAGCGGCCCTTCGGGCGCCGCCGCCGGCGTGGTGGGCGCCGCCGCCGGCGTGGGGCGCGCCGCGGTCCGCGGGCTGCCGCTGCAAAGCGGCTTGTTCTACTCCGCCGACCTGCGGCGGCAGCTGCGTTTGCTCGCGCCGCGCGCCGATCTCGCCGTGCTGCAGCTCGTCCGTCTCGCCGCGCACCGCGCCGACCTCGGCGCCACGCCGGTGCTGGTCGATCTGATCGACGACCTGGCGCTCAACTTCTCGCGGCGGGCGGCGATGGACCGCTGGTGGCTGCGGCCGGCCCTGGCCCTCGAAGCACGGCTGCTGGCGCGGGCCCAGAGGCGGCTGGCCCGCTCGGCCGCCGGCGTGCTGGTGGTCTGCGAGCGGGATCGCCGGGAGGTGACGGCTCGCCTGCCGGCAGCGCTCGCCGGGCGGGTGCGGATCGCCGGTCTGGCGGTCGAACCAGGCGGCGGTGCACTAGCGGTCGAACCGAGCGGCGGCGCACCGCAGCCGGCCGCCGGCGGCTCAGCCTTCGCCGGCCTGCCGGAGCGGCCCGCCTGGGATACTGCCTACGCCGGCCCGCCGCGCCTGGTCTTCACCGGCAATCTCGGGTACTTCGTCAACGCCGACGCGATCTCATGGTGGCTGCGCGAGGTCTGGCCGGCGCTGGCGTCCCGCCGGCCGGACCTGCAGCTGGTGGTGGCGGGCGACCGGCCGCGGCCCGGCCTGCGGCGGACGCTCGCGGCGGCGGCGGACGCCGGGGTGGCCGGGGCGGTGACGGTCGTCGAGTCGCCGCCCGACCTGCCGCAGTTGCTGGCTGGCGCGGCGGCGGCGCTGGCGCCGATGCGCTGCGGCTCCGGCGTGCCGGTCAAGATCCTGGAGGCCTGGTCGCGGGGTGTACCGGTGGTGGCTTCCCCTTGGGCTGCGGGCGGCACCTCCGGTGTGCCCGGCGAGGACCTGCTGGTCGCGTCGTCGCCGCGGCAATGGGTGGCAGCCGTGGAACGCCTGCTCGATGACCCTGCGGAATGGCGGCGGCTCGCGGCGAACGGCCGGCGGCGCCTGCAGGCCGACTATTCTCGCCGGCAAGTGAAGCTGCAGCTGCTGGCCGCGGTGGCTGCCGCCGGGCCGGGGGACTGATATCAGGACAGGATCAGCCTGGGCGCCAGCCCTGCGGCGCCAGCTCGAAGGCCGCGAAATCGAAGGCTGGCGCCACGGTACAGCCAGCGAGCGTCCAGCCGCCGCGCGAGCGGGCGCTCTGCCAGGCGGCAGCCGGCACCAGCGCTTGCGGGCGCTCCCCCAGTGCGAGGTCGGAGCCGAGTGTCGAGGTGGCGACCTGCCGGCCGTCCAGCGAGATCGATAGCTCGAGCGGCGCACCGGCATAGTGGTGCCACACCTCGGCGGCATCCTTGATGCGGTGCCACGCCGAGATCTCGCCGGCGCGTAGCAGGAAATAGATGACGGAGAAGGCGCCGCGAGCGCCCGGGAGATCGGCCGAAGCTGCCGGGCCGGCGGGCCCGGCGGGCCGGAGGTCGCGAAAAGTTTCGCGATACCAGCCGCCCTCGGGATGAGGGATCAGCTCCAACGCGGCGATGACTGATTCGACGCTTTCCATTCGGCTGGGGCCATTCAACCGGGGCCGGCCGGGACCGCGCTCGTTGCAGCCGGCTTACCAGCGATCGCGTCCGCCGTCGCGGTTGCTGCGGCCGGCATTGGCGCCGCCGCCTCCGCCCCAGCCGCCGCCGGCGCTCCGGCCGGCGCCGCCGCCACCTTCGGTGCGGGGCCGGGCTTCGTTCACGTTCAGCTTGCGTCCCATGAGCTCGCGGCCGTTCAGGCCGGTTATGGCCGCCTCGGCCTCGGAGCGCTCGGGCATCTCGAGGAAGCCGAACCCCTTCGATGAGCCAGTGACCTTGTCCTTGATGATGGTACAGGACGAGACCTGCCCGTAAGCCTCGAAGGCCTCTTTGAGCTGATCCTCAGTCATGCGGTAGGGCAGGTTACCCACGTACAGGTTCATCACGTCCTCCTTGGAAAATGTTCCAACCCCTTGCGCAGATGACCTGCAAGAGCTTTGCCCCGGTTCGCTGGCAAGGCAGGCGTTTCAGAGGCAAGGCTCTGGGGTCTGCGCACGGTATCCGATCCGATATTGGGCGGCGATGCGAGCCGCCCGCCGTCCGGCGACGTGTCCGCCGGAGCGCGATGCTGACGAGTGGAAGCTGCCGCCGCGGCTCAAAGGATCCCGGCGCATGGCGGCGGTGAACACGAATGGACGAAACACCGGCAAAACTGTCCGGCCGCGGATCGCAGACTTGTAAATTCCGCCTGCACGCTGGGCGTCCTTCCGTTCTCTGGTCTGGTCACACGGGATATTCGGGTCATGAACTGTCCTGGTGCCCGCTAGGGATAAGCACACTCCATGCCTGCCTCCGCGGACCACCTCCCGGCCGGGCGAGCGCTGGGTCCCTTCAGGGCTGCGACGCAGGGGGCGCTGAGGGGATCTTCCCGAGTTCGAGGCTTCTTGCCTTGCCCCCTTGAGTCGCAGCCCTGAAGGGCCCAGCGCCCGCCCTCCTTCCTCCACTACGGCTGTCGTCTCCTGCGAGGAGCCGTGCCGGAACGGGCCCTTCATGGACTGCCGCGCCACCTTCCCTCCTCTCCCTTCGGCTGTTGATCTGCTGTGAGGAGCCGTGCCGAAACGGGCTCTCCAGGGACCGCCGCGGAACGATGGGTCGCCGGAGGGAAACGATGGCCGAAGGGGGCGGGAGGTAGGGCTGGCGCTGGATCCCCCTGGACTGCGACTCAAAAGGGGCGAGGCACGAACCCATCGATCTCGGCACGATCCCCTCAGAGCCCCGTGCGTCGCAGTCCAGGGGGATCCAGCACCAGCCCGGGCCGGATGGGGCAGCCTCCCGTAGGCGTGTGCGTGGTAGCATCGGGACCCTGCCGAAGGCCCGAAATCCAAAGACGAGAAAGAGGTATTCGATGGTTGGTCACAGGTCCGCGGGCAATGCCCTGTTGCGCACTTTGATCGTCTTGGTCGTCCTGGCGGCCGCCGTGCTGCTGGCGGCGACGTTCTGGCCCGGGCGGCCGCCCCGCATCGCGATCCGGCCGGCCCTGCCCGGGATCGGCAAGAGCACGCCGGTCCTGGTCACCCTCGACGACACCGGCCAGGTCGAGAAGGTCACGGTCGAGGTGGTGCAGGGGATGGACGTCAAGCCCGTCGCCGAGAAGAGCTTCGTCACCCATCCGCGATGGGCCTTCTGGAAGGCGCTGGCGCCGGCTCGGCTCGAGCTGCAGATCGGGCGTGACACCGTCCCGGGCTTGCGCAGCGGCAAGGCAACGATCCGGGTCACCGCGCAGCGCTCCGGATCGCTGGTGCGACGGCCGGACCCGGTGGTGGCCGCGCTCGACCTGCCGGTGCGCCTGACGCCGCCATCGCTCGCCGTGCTGTCGGGCTTCCATTACGTGGCGCAGGGCGGCTGCGAGGCGGTGGTCTACCGGGTCGGCGACGGCGCGGTGCGAGATGGGGTGCAGTCGGGCCGCTGGTGGTTCCCGGGTTACCCGCTGCCGGGCGGCAGCGACCCACGGGCACGCTTCGCGCTCTTCGCCGTCCCCTATGACACCAGCGACGACTCGCAGGTGCGGCTGGTGGCTGTCGACGACGTCGGCAACCAGGCGCAGGCGAGCTTCGTCGACAGGTTCTTTCCCAAGCCGCTCAAGCACGACACCATCCAGCTCACCGACGCCTTCCTCGAACGGGCGGTGCCGGAGATCATGCGCGAGACCCCCGCGCTTCAGGACCGCGGCGGGCCGCTGCCGAACTACCTGGAGATCAACGGCGAGCTGCGCCGCCGCAACTCCCAGGAGCTCGAGGCGCTGGCCGGCCGGTCCGCCCCCCGCTTCCTGTGGAAGGAGCCGTTCCTGCCGTTGCCGAATGCCAAGATCACCGCCGCCTTCGCGCAGCGCCGCGACTACCAGTACAACGGCAAGCACGTCGACCAGCAGGACCATCTGGGCTTCGACATGGCCAGCGTCGAGCACGACGCGGTCCCCGCCTCGAACAGCGGCGTGGTGCTGCTAGCCCGTTACTTCGGCATCTTTGGCAATGCGGTCGTGATCGACCATGGGTACGGCCTGATGAGCCTCTACGGCCACCTGTCCTCGATCGGCGTGCAGCAGGGCCAGCAGGTGCAGCGCGGCCAGGAGCTGGGCCGCTCGGGCAAGACCGGCCTGGCCGGCGGCGACCATCTGCACTTCACCACGATGCTGCGCGGCCTGCCGGTGAACCCGGTCGAATGGTGGGACCCGCATTGGATCAAGGACCGGCTGGCCCGCAAGCTCGGCCCCGCGCTGGCCTTCGCCGGCGGCGCCGCGACGAGCGCGGCCGCCGCGGCGCCCCCCACTCCGGCGGCGGCCCGTGCGGCGCGCCGGCGCCCCAGACACGGGCACTAGCGGGCTCAGCCGCGAGCGCCGCCTGCCGGCGGCGACGCCCCCGCCGTCTCGACGCCCGCGGCGGCCCTCGACGCTCTCCGTTTCGGTTCAGGTGCGACGGCGGCGGGTGGCGCCGGCGGTCTTGGAGCGCTGCGCGCGCGCCGGCCGCTCCGCGCGCCCGAAACGTTCGGGACGTTCGGAACGTTCGGAGCGGGGCGAGGGGTTGGGCCGGCCGGCACCGCCGCCGACGTGGGCGGCCGCATCGCGGCGGGCGCGCAGCAGCAGCTGCAAGTTCTCGCGCACCCAGCAGTCGGCCCGCTCGAAGTGGCGGAAATGGCGCTCCCGGCGGCGGAACTCGGGGGTGTGGAAGTATCGGCGGCCGTTGCGCGTGACCGGCGGCAGGTCGGCGTGCAACAGCTCGTGATGGACCACCGACTCGACGACGTAGCGCGGCACGCCCGGGCGGTCGAGCACGCGGTGGATGCGGATCAGTCGGTCTTCGTAGGAGTAGCTGCCGAGTTGCAGGCTGGCGCTGCGGGTGCGGCGGCAGTTGCTGGCGGGATGAGCGTTCTCGCCGGCCGCCTTGCCCCAGGTGATGCGCACCTTGAGCCGCCCCTCGAAGTACCGCTGATTCAGGTCGGCGGCGATCTCGCGCAGGTCGAGCACCGCACCCACCGGCGACAGCGACTGGCGGCGGGGCTTGCCGGCGATCGGCACCCCAGCCGGGCGGGGAGACCGAGGCTGCCGGGGATCGCGCGGGCGCAGGCGATGGTGATGGAAGTGCTCGCGGATGGCGGCCAGCGCCTGGCGGGCCGACGCGCTGCCCTTGGCGCTGGCGAGGAACGCGGCGACCGCTCGCAGCACCGGATCGGGCGCTCCGGCGAAGGAGTGATGGATCCGCAGGTGGATCGGCGATGGCGGCGCCGGCGCGGGCCTGGCGGCGGGAGCGGGGCGGACCGACAGGATGGTGCGGCGGTTGTCGGTCAGCGACAGCGTACGCAAACGCCCACCCATGAGCCGGCTGAGTCGGCGGAAGAGCTCGGCGTAGGCGGTCTGCGCTTGCGGGCCGGGAAGCGCGGCGCCGGCTTCCAGCCGGGACTGCGAGCCGCCGCCGGCGCGAGGCAGACCTGAGCGGCCGGAGGACGGCTCCGGGGAGGGCAGGCGAGGGAAGGGCCTATGGGCTTGCTGCGACTGCGGGCGGAACGATGGCAACGGCTGCCGGGATGCCTGCGGGGACCGCCCGCCGCCGAACAGCTCGAGCTGCAACGGCCGGTGCGAGGCCTGCGGACGGCCTGCCCCGGAACGGGCGTCGGAACGATCGGGCGCCGATGACTCCTGGCGCTGGATGGGCGACGGCTGAGGCAGGCGAGGTGGGCGGCGCACCGGCGGCCGACGGGGCACGGCTGCCGGCGATCTCATGCGCTTTCCAGGCAAATCCACCCTCCGTCCCAGCCGACTCGGCCCCGGCAGTGGCCGCCAGCCCACCGGCGGGTGAACTGACAAGCTCTGTCGCGTTGGCGGGAGAAACTCTAACACAGCCCCGGCGGGCTTTTGCCGCCAAGTCCGTGCTTCCCGGGCCGGCCTTGGATCCCCTCCCGGCGGGCGCTCAGGCCCCCTCCGGCAGACGCTTCATGCCCCTCCGGCGGCCGCCTCCGCCGAAGCACCGGCGGGAATCCGGCGTGACTCCGCAGGCGCCCCGGCGAAGCCCCGGGAAGGCCTCCTGAGAACCCCCGGCGAGGGCCCCGGCGAGTCCGTACACCCCACGTTGCCAAGATTCTCTAAGCTTATCTCTCACCAGCCACGGACGGCGTCTCCGCGGCTCGTCCGGTTTGCAGGCGGTCCCGGGCGGGCGGCGGCGGCGGCAGCCAGCGCTCGCCGATCGCCGCCAAGCGCACCCGCGAGGCGTCGCCGTGGGCGGCGGCCACGGACTCGGCGAGGACCCGCGGCGGCAGGTCGATCGGCTCGTTGGTGAGGTCGAAGGTACCCCAGTGCATGGGCACCAGCCAGCGGGCATCCAGATCCAGGAAGGCGCGCCACGCCTCGGGGGGGTTCATGTGCGGATAGGCCATGAACCAGCGCGGCTCGTAGGCACCGATGGGCAGGAAGGCGACGTCGATGGGCGCGAAGCGGCGCGCGATCTCGGCGAAGCCCGGGAAGTATCCGGTGTCGCCCGCGAAGTAGTAACGGCGGCAGCCGGAGTCGAGCAACCACGAGCACCACAGAGTAGAGTTGCGGCCGCTGTCGAGGCGGTTGGACCAGTGCTGCGCCGGCAGGCAGGTCAAGGTCCAGCGCCCGCGCCGGACCGACTGCCACCAGTCCAGCTCCCGCACCGCCGCCTCCCGGTCCAGACGCCCGTGGTGCCGCAGCCAGGCGCCCAGGCCCAGCGGCACGTACCAGTCGACGCCGGACGGCAGCCGCGCCACGGTCCAGGCGTCCAGGTGGTCATAATGGTTGTGCGAAAGCACTGCAAAGGCGTGCGGCGGCACCGCGCCGATCGGGACGCCGGGAGGGGTGTGGCGGCGCGGCAGCAGCGCCCGGGGTCCCCAGTGCGGATCGGTGAGGAAGACCTCGCCGCCGTCCTGGACG
>DASZHY010000605.1:0-26688 GCA_035949675.1 Thermoanaerobaculia bacterium | reverse complement strand
TGGGCTACGCAGGAGGCGATACGGCCGCCACGACTCCTTGTTCAGAGCGAACACGAGGACGTGGTCGTGATTGTCGGCAAGCCACTTCGCATCATTCGCGACAGTGTACTTCTTCTGCCAAACTGCGTTTGCTACGAAATTTGACCGCCCGAAGACTTCGTCGCATAGCACTTTTAGATAGTGCGCTTCGTTGTCGTCTACAGTGATCCAGAGAGAGCCGTCAGATGATAGCAACCTGCGGAGGATCTCCAGGCGATCGCGCATTAGAGACAACCATATGGAGTGTTCGACGCCATCGTCATAGTGGTCGAAGGCACTGCCCGTGTTGTATGGCGGATCAATGAATATGCACTTCACCTTACCGGTGAACTCTTGTTCGAGGGCTTTCAGCGCGAGGAGGTTGTCTCCGAAAACCAGACGGTTATCGAAGTTGTCGTTGGCTGTGACCCGTCTGGCTGCGTGATGGGAGAGGCTCGCGTCCTCGAGGAGTATGCGTGGCTCAAGGCGAGGCCGGTTCTCCTTCCCGATCCAGTCGAGTTCGAGCCTCTGCTTCTTCATGACTTGACTCGGATTCTGTTTACGGATAGAGGAGCAGTATCTGCCATCCACTCTATATGGGTCTCCACTAGTCGTCGGACGTTCAAGCGAGGCTCCATCGGATCAGGAAAAGGGGCTGGGCTGAGACCCTCTGCTCGAGCTGCTTCTCGATCTCCTTGATGAGGTCGTCGCGCCGCTGGTCGATCGCGTCATGGGCGTCGAAGAGGTCCCGGCGCTTCTTCTTCCGCTTCTCGTCGAGGCCCTTGAGTGCCTTCTGGGCTTCGAGCTTCTCAGCGAGGGCCTGCGCCAAGGCGGCGGTCCGGCGGATCTCCTTCATGTCTCTGTCCAGGTCCTTGATCTCCTTCTCCAGCCCGAACTTCAGGTCCTCCGCCCATCGGTCAAGCTTCAGGACCTCCTCGTCGAAATGCCGCGCGTTGCGGTGCTCGACCTCGGCGACGACCTCTTTCACGCGAATCTCGCGGATCGGAGAGAGGCTGTCCGGAGCTGCCTCGACGGCGCCCCCGACCGTGCCGTCGAGGGAGAGGAGCATGCCGCAGAGCTCGTTGTCGATCTCCGTCCCGTCGTCCAGGCAGGCCGAGAAGACGAGGGCCTCGTCGGTCTCGACGGACGCCACGGTCACCTTCGCGAGCTCGAGGTAGCCAGTCTTGCCGAGGAACGGCTCGATCGCGGAGATGCGTCCGGCCTTAGGCGCATAGGTGAACGAGACGCTCGTCGGTGATAGGGGCCTCGTTAGCGCGGAGGCGAGTACTTTCTGGGCGAGCGGGTGGTCGAGGCGATAGAACGGCTCGTCGCGATTCTCGGCGTCCTTCCAGTCGAGGTTGTAGTTGCCGGCGTGCGCGAGCGACCCCATGTAGCGGAAGCGAGGCAGGTCGGCGTCGAACTCGGCGTCAGCGCCCAGCTCCTGCCGCGTAAGGTCGAGCAGCCACCGCTCGTGGAGGGACAGTGCGCGCTTCGTCTCGTCCCCGTGCATCCGGAGCCTCTGGTGGACCTCCTGGTCGAAGTGCTCGAGGAGCGTGTTCCGGGCCTCGGTCATCCGGCTCGACACCTGCGCGTCCAGCTCGGCCTGGAGGGCGTCGAAGGCGCACTGGATCTCCTCGGCAGACCGGCACTCCTGGTAGACCTTGGCGATCCGCTTCTCGAGGTCGACGCCCGACTCCAGGGCACCGAGGACCTCGTCGCTGGCGCCGAAGACGCCGGAGAAGAGCTTGAACTTCTCGTCGAGGAGCTGGTAGACGCGCTGGTCGGCTGCGTTCCGCTTGTTGAGGAAGTTCACGACGACGACGTCGTGCTTCTGGCCGTAGCGGTGGCAGCGGCCGATCCGCTGCTCGATCCGCTGCGGGTTCCATGGGAGGTCGTAGTTTACGACCAGCGAGGCGAACTGGAGGTTCACGCCCTCGGCGGCTGACTCGGTGGCGATCAGGAGCGTGGCGCGGTCCTTGAACTCCTCGACGAGCGCCGCCTTCATGTCCGCCGAGCGGGAGCCGGAGATCGCCTCTGTGCCCTCGTGTTTCTCCATCCACGCTTCGTAGACAGCCTTGGACTGCGGGTCGGCGTTCGAGCCGTTGATGAGGACGATGCCGGCGGCGTAGCCGTGATCGGCGAGGAATCGGGCAAGGTAGTCCTGCGTGCGGCGGGACTCCGTGAAGATCACAGCCTTCCGGGGGGCGCCGATAGAGGCGGCGCGAGTGAACGCTTCGCCCAGAGCCGCGAGGAGAGCGTCGGCCTTCGCGTTGTGGTGGATCGTCTCGGCGAGGTCGGCGTAGCGCCGGAGTTCAGCGAGCTCCTCCTTTAGCGAGGGGAGGTCGGTCGGCTCCTCCTTCGCCTCGTCCCTGTCGTCGTTCCACTCCTCCTGGAGCTCCGGGAGCGCCTCGAAGTCCTCCACGTCGAGCGGGAGCGTGGTCTGCGGGGCCTTCTCCCTTTCGAGCTTCTCGAGGCGCCTCACGAGGCTCCGCAGGGTGCCCGCGATGGCGAAAGACGATGACGCGAGGAGCTTCCGGAGGACGAGCGTCATGAGCTGGCGCTGGCTCGCAGGGAGGGCATGGAGGACACCGCGCTGGAGGTAGGCCGAGACCTTCTCGTAGAGCCGATGCTCGGCCTCCGAGGGCAGGAACTCCTGGGTGATCGGCACGCGCTCGGTGAAGCGGATGTACTCCTTCACCTGCTTCCGGAGCGTCCGCCGACAGAGGGGCAGGAGTCGACGCTTCAGCTCCTCGTTCCGCGCGATCTCGTCGTTGTCCTTGATAAACTGCCCGCGGAAGGAGCCGACGTCGCCGAAGACGTGCTTGTCGACGACGCTCACTAGCCCGTAGAGCTCGAGGAGCGAGTTCTGGAGCGGCGTCGCGGTCAGGAGGACGGTCGGTGCTCCGCCGACGGCGTTCACGATCCCGGTTGCGATCTTGTTCCCCGGCTTGTAGATGTTCCGGAGCCGGTGGGCCTCGTCGATCACGACGAGGTCCCAGCTCACCGCTCGAACGTCAGCGGCCTTCGCTACGACGAACTGGTAGGAGCAAACGACGACCCGGTCCTTCTGGTCGAACGGGTTTGCGCTGCCGGCCTTCTTCGCCGGGGTGTAGGAGCCCGCCTCGAGGATCATGGTCGGGATCAGGAATTTGTCCTGCATCTCCTGCTGCCACTGCTTGCGGAGCGTTGCGGGGAGGACGAGGAGGATGCGGCGCTTCCGCTCCGCCCACCGTTGGGCGATGACGAGCCCCGCCTCGATCGTCTTCCCTAGGCCGACCTCGTCGGCGAGGATGACGCCCCTCGTGAAGGGCGACTGCATGGCGAAGAGCGCCGCGTCGACCTGGTGCGGGTTCAGGTCTACTCGTGCCCCGGCCAGCGACCGCGAGAGGGTCTCGATCGATCCGCGCGCCCCCTGGAGCGTGAGGGCGTGAGCCCAGTAGGTACTGTGGTACGGGGTCTTCATTCCGAGCCCGGGAGGGGGTACATCTTCATCGTAGCAGACGCGTAGATTGGGCGCGCGTGCGCCGGGCGGGTACGAAGGGCCCTCGACTCCCCCCTGCAGCCGCTCGCGCACCGCCGCTTCGAGCCCGTCGAAGGAGCGACGCATATCGACTGGCTCACGGCAAGCCAGCGCCCGCGTCGACACAGGCAGCGTCAACATCCGGCCACCTCGAGCACCGCCGGAAGCCGCCGCAAGGCGAGCTCGTCAAACTGTGCTGGAATCGCAAGCGTCAGCCGGCGCTTTGCAAGCAGTGCCTCCTCTACGCCCTATACCCAGCCAGTCGACCCTGCCTGCCGCCGGCCTGATCGCTACAGGCCGCAGGCTAACCTGCCGCCGTGGCGAGCATGCGACTCGCCAGCTCCTTGACCAGCTTGGCGGCGACCGTTGCTGTGATACCGGAGGGGTCGCGAAGAGGGTTGAGCTCCACCACATCTGCGCCGATGAGCGGCCCCGGGAGACGCTGGATCAGATCGACCACCTCGCGGACCGTGAGGCCGCCTGGCTCGCGGTGCGACACGCCTGGCGCGAAGGCCGGATCCAACGCATCGAGGTCGATCGAACAGTAGACGGGGCCCCGCAGCTCGGGACGGCGCCCCGACATCCAGGCACGCATGTCGATGACCTCGACGTTGAAGCGGTCAGCTTGCTGCTGCTGGTGCAGCGTCATGGCGCGGATTCCCACCTGCACCAGCCGGGCGGCAAAACCGTCTTCGATGATTCGCGCGAACGGACAGGCGTGAGAATACCGATCGCCATTGAACTCGTCGCAAAGGTCCGGGTGGGCGTCGAGCTGGAGGACGCTCAGGCCAGGATGGAGCCGGCCAAGCGCGCGGAGCACGGGATAGGTGACGGAGTGGTCACCGCCCAGAGCGATTGGGCACCAACCGTCGGCGACCTGTCGGCGGATGCCTTCCTCGATCAATTGCCGCGTCTCGGCCGTCGGCGGCAGCACGAGATCACCGCCATCGCTCAAGCCGCCCGGCGCGCTCAGATCGCGCAGCTCCTCGCTCCACTCGTTGCCTGCGGAGCAGCCCAATGCCTGCCGGATCAGTGGCGGCGCCGCCGCCGCCCCGCGCATGTACGAAGAGCTGGCGTCGTAGGGAAGTCCGATGAGTCGAGGTGTGGGCAAGCCTCTCTCCGGCCAAATCATTCCATCTTGCGTGATGTTGATCAAGATCTTGCCCGTGCCGCTGCCGGTGCGCCGATGCCCGGCACGCGGTGGGCCTGCGGAGTCGGGGCCGCGCTACGGCCGCACCTCAACGAAGCCGGCCGGTCCAGGCAGGCGATTTCCGTCAACGCGGGAGCCGAGGCGAGTACCTGGTGTCGGCGCGTCTCCTGCTATTGCTTATATTAACCAATGGCTCCTTCCGTATTTGACGTTCATTCACCTTTGCGCCAGACTACCGAACAGGCAACGCCACGACAGATTTAGGCCAGGACGTCAGTTCCGGGATGGTAGGCGGAAACACGCGCTCCTTGTCCGTCTAGAGTCAAGATGGGTTCGGCGGCCGACCGGATCGATCGTGTCCGGTGGCCGCGGGTGTTCTATCTCAGAAGAACCTGCCATGACCGCGGAATCTATCTACGCGCAGGCGCGCCCGGCACTTCCGTGCCACGCCTCGCATACATACTCCGTGATGGTAGAGCCCACTGTCGCTCCTCCCTGCTCCCCTCGTCGCCGCATCTCTGCCGGCGGCGCCGGGTGCCAGACGGTTTGTGCTGTATCTGTCGTCGACGTGAGCTTGCTCAGCGGTAGATTCACATGGCCTGTCGCCCTCTTGGCTCTCGCTTCGATCTGCGCCCCCGCATGCTCGTATGGCAAGGCCATTTCGTCGCCGCCCGGGTCGGCTGCTTCTCCTGGCGCCATTGCTGGGCCGAGATCAGCGACCCATGAGAAAACGACTTCCGGCAACACCCCCAAGCCAATGCCTCCAAATAGCTCTCCGCTAGATGTCCCCGCAGGCGGGGCCGCCCAGGAACGTGAAACGCACGTCATTAGCAGCTTCGCGGTCGAGGCTCTGTCCCGAGGCAAGGGCGTGCCTCCCGCTGCCAGGGAGGCTCTGCGGCAGGTACGGGAGATGGTAGAGGCCGATCAGAAACGAGGTATCAGCGTCAGCATCGAGACAACCCGGATCGGCCTCGAAGGCGAGACACGACTCTGCATCGAGTACAAGAACCCTGACGACGGCGCCCGGGGCTACGAGCGTGCGAAGGCGATTGTGAAGGGGGTCGACCTCGTCAATCTCGTGGCCGGGCCCTGCAGGTCGTCCGCACCTGCGACCAGCGTCGAGAAAAAGGAGAAAGAGTCATGAGATTCCGTCACGAAGCGATTTGCGTCGTTCTTCTCAGTCTGGCCTTTACCGGCTGCAACTCGAAGCAGGAGCCGGTGGCGCCGAAGCAGGCATCCCTTCCGAACCCGCCGCCGGCGGCGCGGCCGACCATCACGCCAGCTCCACCGATCAAGAAATTGGACGCCACGCCCGACGCGGTAAAAAAGGCAGAGCAAGCGGCGCAGGCGGCCGCGGACCGCAATCGGCGGATGCGTGCCTGCCTGACCTTTGATGACTTCAAAGCCACAGTCTACCGGGAGCCGTTCGCAGGCGGCAAGTACATTGTCAACGGTGACACTCCAATCGTCAATGAGAAACAGCTCCGTGAGTTCTTTGAGGAAAAAGTCAAAGTCAAGGCGCCGCCACCCGCCGCGCTTATTATTAGTATCAACAAGGTCAGCGGCTTGGCGGACAAATGGAACCAACAGCAGAAGCGGAACCTCACCTACTGCGTGACCACGGCTTTCGGCCAGCGCTTTGACGACGTGGTCAACCAGATGGCGAATGCGACCGGCGCGTGGGAGAAGGTCGCCGCCGTGCATTTTAGCCACGATGCCACGCAAGACGGAAACTGTGGACCTTCGAACAACGCCGTGGTCTTCGACGTCCGGCCGGTGAACGTCAGCGGGGAGTATCTCGCTCGGTCCTTCTTCCCCAATGACGCCCGTGCAGACCGGAATGTGCTCATCGACGAGAGCAGCTTCGCACTCCCTGCGGATGGTAAGCTGCAGCTCGTCGGCATCATCCGGCACGAGCTTGGCCATACGCTCGGGTTTCGCCACGAGCAAACCAGACCGGAATCTGGGGCTTGTTTCGAGGACCGGGACTGGCAGCCCTTGACGAGTTATGACGCCTTTTCTGTCATGCACTACCCTCAGTGTAATGGCAAGGGCGACTGGAGCCTGACTCTCACCGACCAGGACAAGAACGGTGTAGCCTGCGTCTATGGCCCGAATCCACCGTTCACGGTCGATGCATCACTCGTGACGGACATCGCAAAGTGCGCTGTCGACCAGCCGGCGCCCGCTTCCACGTCGCAGACTGAGGCTTTCAAGAATCAGGCCGTGGCGGCAAAGGCTCAGAAAGCCTATGGACCCTTCTCGGTAGCGGCAGGTTCAAGCCTCGAGGTCAAGATGGGGGGACCCGCGGCTTCGGGGGATCCCGACCTGTACGTCCGGTTCGACGACAAACCCGGATTGAAGGCATACGACTGCCGGCCGTTCCTCGAAGGGCCCTCTGAGGTCTGCTCCCTCACAGTGCCTAGCAAAGCGACCCGCGTCTTCGTGATGGTCAATGGCTACGCAAGCGGCACGTACGATCTGGAAATCACTCACGTGCCAGGAGGAGCCCAGCTCGCGGCGGGCGCGCCGAAAACCTAGTGGTGACTCGGCGTCGCGCCGCCAGCCGGTGCCGCCGCCGAAGCAGCGGCCGAAGGCCGCCGCAGACCGCTTCCATCTGGCGTTTGCCCCCTGGACGGCCTTGATCCTGCGGCCGGAACCTGCGGCGGCAGCTCTTGGCAGTCTTGGCGGCTCGCTCGAGTCGCGCGCGCGTCCTCTCACCGCACTTCTCTAGGAGGTGGCAAGAAACTCCGTCCAGCAAGGGAGGTAGCGATGAAGAAGAAGCTCAAGCAAGGCGTGCGGGTCAAGAAGGAAACGCTGCGGCAGCTGACGCCGGCCGAGGACAGCGAGGTGAAGAAGGCCCAGGGAGGCGTGCTCTGCTCCAAGTGCGCCACGACCTGCCTGGCATGCCGTCACGGTACCTCCGGCTAGCCCCAGGCGCCCAGGGGAGAAAAGCGATGAAGAAGCATCAAGGCAAGAAGCTGACGCTGAGCCGCGAAACGGTGCTGCGCATGGAGCGCGAGCCCCTGAGCAACGTCGTGGCCGCGCTGGCGCAGATCGGGGTCAAGCCCGGACAGGTCAACACCTCACCGCTGTGCGTCGCAACCTGCTGCGCCAGCGGCTGCGATGAATGCGACTCGGGCCGAGTCGTCCTACCCACGGCCTAGCACCGCTGGCGCCGGCGGCAGGAGCCGCCGGCGCCGCCGCGCCGCGGGTTTGATCAGGCAGAACGGTTCAGCCTGGGTGGGAGTGGCAGGCCCCGCAGGCGCCAGCGTTAGCTCGGGGATGCCGAAGGTGTCGTCGCGGCGCCGCCAAGGCGCCGACCTCGGGAAGGCTCACCGAGGGGTCGATCGCGTCAGCACGAACAGGCCGCCGTCTGACCCGGTGGCGGCGTACACGGTGGAGGCGTCGAACGGATCGACGAGAATTTGCCGCGGGTCGTGGTTCGTCAGCTCCCCTGACACCGGATTCCAGTGCACGCCGCCGTCATCGGAGAAAAACAATCCTGGATTGATCGCCACGTAGAGCGTGTGAGGCCGCGTCGGGGTGAAAGCCAGGTCCTGGATCTGCCAGTAGGGGGGCAGGCTTGCGTCCGCCGCCTCCCATGACTCCCCGCCGTCCGTGCTCTTGACGATTCTCGGTCCAGTATCGGTATAGAACGAGGTTGCGGCGAAGAGCGTCCGGCTGTCTTCAGGATGAACCAAGAACCGAGAGATGTAGAACGGGCTCGTGAGGATTGGCAATTCCCTCCATGTCTTTCCTCGGTCGATGCTCTTGAGCAACGTGGAGTTGGGGAAGAACCCGGTAACATAAAGGGTATTGCGGTCATGGGGATCGATGACGACCTGGTCCGGGGAGAGAGCCTCCGCCGGCAGGAAGGCCTTCCAGGTCTTGCCGCCGTCCGGGCTTCTTGCGGCGAAATACACCGGCTCGAGCGGACAGTGGCCGCCGCAATATGGATACCCGAGATAGAAGCCCACGGCGTAGAGCGTGCGCGAGTCGACCGGATCGATGGCCAGCGCCGTGATGCTTTCCTGGTCTGATGCCAGGCGGCGCAGTGCCCGCCAATGACCGCCGTGGTCGTCGCTCTTGAAGAGACCCTGGCCGGTAAGCGCGTAGAGAACGCCTGGCAACATAGGGTCCGGCACGATGCCGATGGCGTTCAGCACCCGGGTAGGATCTCGCAGTCCGCGGTTGAGAGTTGTCCAGGTCAGAGCAGGACTGCCACCGAGGAACCCCAGGTCGTCGTCGAAGCCACCGCCGAAAGGACCGCAATATCCCGCGGCGATGTAGAGCAGGTTCGGCGTGAAGGGGTCCGCTGCGATCGAGCAGACTGGCGCCGCCTTCAAGCCGTGTGCGGACTTCTGCCACGAGAAGCCGCCGTCGTCGCTACGCAGGAATCCGTCACGGCCGACTCCCGCATAGATGCGCCCGGCGGTGCGTGCGCCCTGGCCGTGCCCCACCGCGAGCGCGCGCACGACGTCCGTGGTGGTCAGCCGCGTCCAGCTCTCACCTCCGTCGGTCGAGCGGAAGATCAGCCCCTCGAATCTGGGCAGATCGTAGTCGTACCACCCATAGTCAGCGAGCAGGCGAGTGTGGGCGTAGTAAATGGTCGTGGGGACGTCCGGGTCGATCGCCAGGCCGCCGACCTGGTCGGGGTAGTAGAACTCAGCCGCCGGCGCAACCACCGTCTCCTGGGACCAGCTGCGTCCACCGTCGACGGTCTTTGCCACCTTGCCCGGCGACGCCGCGAAGAGCACCTGCGGGTCCCGGGGATCGATGGCGAGCTTCACGGCGCCGGGGGCGCTCCCGGCCATGGACCAGTGGATGCCCGCGTCGCTGCTGCGCAGGATCTCCCCCGTGTTGGTCACGAGGTACATGATGGCCGGCGCGGACGGCGCAATGGCAAGGTCGAGGACGACCGGCTCCGGCGCTGCCGCGGGAGTCGGATCGAGTTTTTGCCAGGTGAGACCCGCGTCGCTGCTCTCGAAAAGGAGCCCGGCGCCGCTATTCGCAGCGATGGCGAGGTAGACGGTCCGGGCATCGGCGGGAGAAGCCGCCATGGCGAGGATTCCGGTCTGAGGGAATTCTCCTCCGGCCTCGACGGGCAGCGCGCGTTCGACCCATCCGCCGCCGCCGTCGGTCGAGACGAACAGTCTGTTCGGCTCGACCGAAATCGGCGGCGGCCCCGGAACCGCGTACAGGATCCGCCCGTCTTGCCCTCCGGATGCCATCAACCGCAGCGCCCGCCCCGCGAGGAGACCGGACCGCGCCGGCTGCCAGCTGGAGCCGCCATCCGAGGATCGAAACATCCCCGCGGTCTCGGTTGCGGCAAAGACCAGGTCCGGGTCCTGCGGCGCGACGGCGATGGCCGTGACCCCGCCGCCGTCCGGTCCAATGGATGTCCAGCGGTCCACGCCGGCGACGGCGGGAGCCGGCAGGAGCGCCAGCGAAACCGCGCAAGCTGCCACGAGGGCGTTCGGCGATGGGACGTGGTCGCGGATGGCGCTCATCAGGTGTGTGCTCCTATGCAACGCGCGAGCGAAGCAGCCTCGGCGGACGCACCCATCATGGCATAGATGTTCTATGTAAAGCAAGGAGCCCCGCGCCCCCGGGTGATAGGCTCGCTCGGACACCGTGAGCGCGGACATGCATGGCAAGGTGGTCGTGATCACCGGCGCCACCTCGGGGATCGGTCAGGTGGCGGCGGAGCGGCTGGCGGGGATGGGCGCGCGCATCGTGCAGGTGGCGCGCGACCCGCGCCGCGGCGAGACGGCACTGGCGCGGCTGCGCGCGCTGGCGCCCGGCGCCGAGCACACGGTCCACTACGCCGATCTGCTGCGTCTCAGCGAGATGCAACGGGTCGCCGCGGAGATCGCCGGCGCCGAGCCACGGGTCGACGTGCTCGTCAACAACGCCGGCGCCGTGTTCGGCTCCTTCGAGCTCGTCGAGGGACTCGAGCGCACCTTCGCCCTGAACCACGTGTCGTACTTGGTGCTCGCCCACGTGCTGCGTGCCCGGCTGGTCGCCGCGGCGCCGGCGCGGGTGGTGAACACCGCGTCCGATGCGCACCAGGCCGGCACGATCGATCTCGACGACCTGCAATCGGCGAACCTCTACGGCCGCCGCAGCCTCGTGAGGCGGCTGCGCTACGGCGGCCCGGGCTTCGAGGTGTACGCGCGGTCCAAGCTCTGCAACATCCTCTTCACCCGCGAGCTGGCCCGCCGGCTGGCCGGCACGGGCGTGACCGCGAACTGCCTCCATCCCGGCTTCGTGGCCACCCGCTTCGGCAACCAGGCCGGCGGGCTGCTCTCCTTCGGCATCCGCATCGCCAAGCGCTTCGCGCTCTCTCCCGAGGAGGGCGCGGAGACGCTGGTCTACCTTGCCTCCTCTCCCGAGGTGGACGGCGTGACCGGCGAGTACTTCCACCGCTGCCGTCCCGCGGTGCCCAGCCCGGCGGCGCGCGACGATGCCCTCGCCGCCCGCCTGTGGGCCGCGACGGCGCGGCTGGCCCGGCTCGAGGACCGAGCCGAGCCGGCCTGAACGCCCCGAGCGCCTGACCCGAGGGTCCGGCGGCGCATGCTACTTGCCGAAGTGAGGGTTGTAGATCAGCCCGAGCCGGTTGCCGAAGGGATCGAGCATGATCACCACCTTGATGTCGCCGCCGACGTCCTCGATATCCTTGATTTTCTTGGCCCCCGCCGCCAGGAAATGCTGGAACGCCGCCTGGATGTCCTCGACGCCCCAGTAGACGTCGACGCCGCCATCCCTTCCCGCCGGCTCGTCCGGCACCAGGCCCAGCTCGAAGCCGCCGACCGAGAAGCCGACGTAGAAAGGTTGATCGAAGTAAGGCTGGATGCCCAGCGCTTTCGCATACCACTCACGGCCCTGCGTGATCTCGGGTACATGATAGATCGCCGTCCGTAGTCCCAGCAGCACGGTAGACCTCCTTTCGGGTTTGAAGTCTCGATCCGCGGCCAGCGCTCGGTGAGCGCGGCGCCGGTCCAGGCGCCCTGGCCGTCACGGCCAGGCATGAGCGTCGGGCCGTGAGTCTTCATGCCGGGGAGGCTACGCCGGAGGCGCGCCGCCGTCTTGGAAAAATGGAAACCTGCCGCGGGATTCGGCCAGATACTCGCGCGGCGTCAAGCCCACCAGCTCCCTCCACTCGGCAATCAGGTGGGATTGATCGTAGAAGCCCGCCGCGACGGCCAGGTCGGCCCAGGGCAGCGGCCTCCCTGCCTCGGGCCGCGCCAGAAGTGTCAGGGCCCGCTGCATGCGCAGCACCCTGGCCAGGGTCTTGGGCGGCACGCCCACGTGGTCGCGGAAGGATCTCGCCAGGGCCTGGCGGCTCACTCCCACCTCAGCGCAGAGATCGCGGACACCGGTCTCCGGCTCCTGCGCCAGGCGATGGAGCGCGATCCTGCAGCCGGCAAGGCCGCGCGGCAGACGCTCGGCCAGCCGCCGCCGCAGCTCGGCAACCAGGAGGTCGACGCGCTGCCGCGGCGCGGCCGCCGCCAACCGTTCGAGCATTGGGCCCGGCCGCGCCCAGAGCTCCCGCAGCTCGACCCGCGCGTCGGTCAGTCGATGCAAGGGCTCGCGGAAGAAAGCCACGGCGCCGCCCGGTTTGAAGCGCACGGCGGTGGTGTGCGACGGACCGCTCCTGGCGACCAGCAACGGCCGCGTCATCATGCCGACGACGTAGCTCTGACCGGTGCAGCCGCCGCTGACGTCGAAAAGGATGTCGATGCAGCCGTCCGGCAGCACCCGGTGCGTCCACGGCATGGCCACCGGTGCCTCCATCGTCCAGAAGCATTGCACCCAGTCTTGCAGATCGACCGGTGGCGGGTGCTCCTGATAGCGAGCGGCGAGAGTGGCGAGACTGGCCATGGGCAGGTCGTCGACGCGTCAAGGCCCCCAGGGATCTTACCGCCGCTCGGCCCAGGCCGAGAGTCGCGACGTGGTCAAGAGGCGAACGGCCGGGCGACGGGGTCTCACCTGCCGAATTCACCAAGGTAAGATGAGCGGGCCGGTAGGGGACACCATGGCTGAGAGCACACGCGCCTTCCGGACACTGCTGCTCTTCACTCCCGAAGCGGCGCGACAGATACCCTACGTGCTGACCGGATCGTGAGCGCTCTTCCGTTGAAATCTCGGTGCCAGCCCTGGGATTTTCAAGGTAGCTCCCTCATCGAACCGCTGAGCTGACCCTGAGCTCGACGGCGCTACGAGTCTTCGGAGGATAAAATGCACGTGGCCATCGCGACGACCCCGCTGACGCACTGGGTGAACTTCTACCAGATCGTCGGCACGGCCGCGGCGTCCTTGACGGGCCTGCAGTTCGTCGTCATCGCTCTCATCGCCCAGATGCGGCAGCGCGGCACGAGCGCCGGCATCGAGGCGTTCTCGACGCCGACGATCGTCTACTTCGGCACCGTGCTGCTGCTCGCGGCAATCCTGAGCGCGCCATGGGATGGGCTGTGGGGCGCCGCGGCGCTCATCGCCGTCTGCGGGGCGGCCGGAGTCTGGTACGCCTTGTTCGTGGCCGCGCGCGCCCGGCGCGTGGCGGAATACAGCCTGGTGCTCGAGGACTGGCTGTGGCACGTCGCCCTGCCGCTGGCGGCTCATGCGATGCTGCTCGCCGCCGGGCTGATGCTCGTGCGGCGGCCGGGCGGGGCACTGTTCACCATCGCCGCGGCGGCGCTGCTCCTGCTGTTCGTCGGCATCCACAACGCCTGGGACACCGTCACCTTCCTGGTGATCCGGATGCTGGAAGGCAGGCGGCACGAGGGCGACGGGCCGGAGCCCCCGGCGGCATAGGCCGGGGAGACAGCGCGCGGGCGGCAAGGAGGCTGGGTGGAGCGAGCGGACGTGGCGGTGGTGGGCGCGGGCGTCGCGGGCCTGGCGGCTGCCCGCGAGCTGCGCCGGCGCGGCCTGGCGGTCGTCGTGCTCGAGGCCCGCGACCGCATCGGCGGACGCATCCTCACCCTGCGCGACCCGCGTCTGCCGTTGCCCGTCGAGCTGGGCGCCGAGTTCGTGCATGGCGCCGCGCCCGTGACCTATCGGCTTCTCGCCGAGGCAGGGATCACGACGAGCGACCTGGGCGGCGAGCACTGGCGAGCGCACCAGGGGAAGCTGGCGCGGACGGAAGCCTGGACGCCCATCGAGCGCATCCTGAAGCAGATCGACCCGCATGCGCCCGATCGCTCGTTCGACGACTTCCTCGCCGACCTCGGCAACCGCGCCTCGGCGCGCGATCGGCGTGCCGCCAGGGAATTCGTGGAGGGTTACCACGCCGCCGATCCCGCCGAGCTCGGCGTTCGCTCGCTGGCTCCCCTGGCTCCCATGGACGATAGGCCTTCCGCCGGCGACAGGATCACGCAAAACGCGCGCGTGCACGGAGGCTACGACCAGCTGCCGCAGTGGCTTGCGGGTGAGTTGCGGGCCGAGCTGCGGCTGCGGTGCCCGGTGGCGGCGATCGAGTGGCGGCGGGGGCACGTCCAGCTCGCCGTGACGAGGGACACGGGCGCCGTGCGGCGATTCGCAACGCGTGCGGCGATCGTCACCGTCCCGGTCGGCGTGCTTGCCGCCGGCCCGGAGCAGCCCGGCGGGCTCCGCTTGCAGCCGGACCCGCCGCGCATCCGGCGCGCCTGTGGCCTGGTCGCGATGGGCGCGGTGGCGCGCCTCGCCTGCTGGTTCCGCGAGGTGCCGTGGAGCGCCGCGGCGGCCGGCCGCCATCCCGAGCGGACCGCACGCGCCGGCTTCTGGCATCTGGACGGTCCGACCTTCCGTGTCTGCTGGACCGCCTACCCGCTGCGCTGGCCGCTTGCCATGGCCTGGTCCGGCGGGCCGCGGGCAGCGGCGGTCGTCCGGCGCGGCCGCCGCGCCGTCGAGTCGACGGCGATCGGCGAGCTGGCGGCGGCCTTCGGCCTGCCGCGCCGCGCGGTCGCGTCGCTCCTTCAGGCGACCTGGATGCACGACTGGCAGGACGACGTCTACTCGCGTGGCGCCTACAGCTACGCCCGCGTCGGCGGCGCCGGGGCGGGACGCAGCCTGTCGCGCCCCGTCGAGGCGACGCTGTTCTTTGCCGGCGAGGCCACCGACACCGGCGGTCATACGGGGACCGTCGAGGGAGCGCTGGCGAGCGGTCTGCGTGCCGCGCGTCAGGTGGGCCGTGCGCTCCGGGCAGGATGACGGCCTGCGCCCGCGCTGGCGGCTATGCTGCTAGCGCCGCGAGCGCCCGGCGCCGGCCAGATTTCACCGCTGCCGCGGGTTGCTCGGACTGCCGGGGCTGCCGGGGCTCCCGGCACCGCCGGCGCCCACCTTGCTGCTGAGGTCCTGGGCCATCTTGATGTGGTCCTGGAGCCCATTCAGGGTGTTCCCGGCGAAGCTCTTGAGGCCGGCGGGAGCCGCCTCGCGCCGGGACTCGCGCTCGAACACCGAGAGGTTCTTCTGGTGCTCCTTGACCACCAGGTTGAGGAATTCGCGGTCGAAGTCGGCGCCGGAGAGCTTCTCGAGCCGGGCCTTCTCGGACTTGATGCGCGAAGACGGCCGGCTCGGCGGCTCATATTGCAGCGACTTGGCGACCTGCTTCAGGGTGTCGTTGACCTGCTTGTGGTCATCGGCCATCTTCTGCCCGAACGCCTTGACGTCCGGGTTGGTGGCCTTCTCGGCGGCAAGCCGGCCGAGCTCCTCCGCCTCGAGGCTGCCGAGAGCCGCGTCGCGGATGAACGTCTTGTCAGTGGCCGCCAGGGTGGTGCTGGGGGTGCTCCCGCCCCCGGCCCCCGGGTTGCCGGGCGCCCGGCTCGGCGTGGCCGGAGCGGTCGTGGGCGGCTGGCTGCCCTCGGCGCCGGTGCCCTGCTGGGCGCTCCCGGCCGGTGCCGGCTCGCTCGCCGGGGTGCCTTGAGCGGCAGCGGGCTGTTGTTCGCCGGCAGCGCCGGCGGCGCCGGACTTGGCGCCGGTTGCAGTCGCCGCCGCGGGGGCCTTTCCGGCCTGGCTCGGGTCAGTCTGGGAACCCTGGGCTCCCTGGTCTGCCGGTGCGCTCGACGCGCCGGCCGCGCCCTGCGCGCTGCCCGCGCTGCCAGATTGGCCGCTCTGGCCGAACGCGGCCGCGGAAAGCAGAAGGGCCAGCATCAACCCGGTCAAAAGGGTTCTTTTTTTCATGGCTGTCACCTCTTCCTGGATGAGTGAATCGACGGAAGGCCGGAAGGATCGCAGACCTGCCCTGACGTTCGACGCAGAGCGGCCGATCGTTCCCGCCTTCCGAGCAGAAATGAGGCAAGATAGGTGCCAGCGGAAGCCGCAAGCGCGACCGGAGGAGATGAGAATGACCGCCGGCCAGGGCCCGTACGATCCCGTCACCGGGGAGGTGCCGTAGCTAGAAGTCAGGCTCGAGATGGACCTGCGCCAGCTCCTTGCGTAGAGACCTCTGGAAGAGGGTGGGGCCGAACCAGGTGTAAGCCACGATCGCGAGCCAGGCGATCGAGACGGCTTCGCCGAGCGCGGGATGGCCGGCGGCATCCACCGCCTGGTCGGCGACGCGGTAGATGGCGTAGGCGCCGAGCAGGACGAGGAGCGAGCGGCCTTCGCCCAGGGTGCCCATCCAGCTGGCCCAGCGCCACCACAGGCCGAGCAGCGGGCTGGTGCGGGCCTTGATCGCCGCGATCAGGTACAGGGCGCCGCGGTTGTTCGGGCGCTGGCGGAGCGCCCAGGCGGCGTGTTCGCGCGCCTCGTCGATGCGGCCTTCGCGCAGCAAGACATTGCCCATCAGGACGAGCGCGCCGGGGCTCTCGGGCTCGGCCTGCAGGGCCTGGCTGGCGCGCTCGGCGGCGGCCGCGAGGTCGCCGCGCCGCAGGTGCCACTGGCCGAGGTCGGCCAGGGTCTCCACGTCCTGCGGGTCCATGGCCAGGGCCTTCTGCAGCAGCGGCAGCGCCGCCGCATCGCGGCCGGTGAAGTGATAGAGGTCAGCCAGCTTGCGGTAGCCGATCGGGTCTTCGGGGTCCAGCTCCAGGGTCTGGCGCAGATGCTCCTCGGCCGGCTTGAACTTGCGCGCCGCCATCAGTGCGAGACCGCGCGCCAGGTGGGCGAGCGGCAGCTCCGGCTCCAGGGTGATCGCAATGGCGGCCTCGTGCGCGGCGGCATGGAGGCGCTTGGCGTCGATCAGGCAGAGAGCGAGCAGGGCGTGGGCGCCCGCGTCGTCGGGTTCGGCGGAGAGCGCACGGCGCAGCATCTCGATGGCGGCATCGAGCTGGCCGTGGCGCAGCAGACGCGCGGCCTGCTCCTTCCACGTCGCACCGGAAAGGTCGCTCATCGGGAATCAGCCGAGCAGCAGCGTCCACACGCCGGCAGCCGCCGATTGGAGCAAGAGACGGCGGATCAAGTAGCCGCCCATGACCACCATCAGGCCGTTGCGCAGGGTGCCGCCATAGTGCTCGTAGAGCTGAAAGCTGCGGCTCTGCAGGGAGTGGAGGATGTAGGAGACGGCGAGGGTCCAGAGCGTGAGCGGCAGCAAGGCATAGGGAATTGCCTGCCTGGACAGGAGGCCGGTCGTCGCCGCCCAGAGGATGCCGGCGACGATGATGGCGCGGCCGGCGAAGCCCGCCACCACCCAAGCGATCTCGCGGCGCAGCGTGGGACTGCCCACGACAGCGCCGTTCCAGGCAAACCAGGGCCATGCCAGCCAGCTGCCGCCGAACATCACCGCGAGCAGGGGCCACAGCGGCTGTACCGCATACCTGGCGAGCGCGCCGGGGCGGGGCTCGTCCTCGATGCGATAGCGATCGCGGGGACGAGTGCCCGATGGGTCTGTCACGGTCGAGACGGGCATTGGCTAGTGGGGGGTTGGCGGGCGGCTTTGGGCGGCTGGCGGCCCGCTCTCCTACCGGCGCCCATGCTTGTCGAGGAAGGCCAGCACCTCGTCGTACTGGCCGGCCTCGTTGGCGTAGCGAGCATAGTTGCGCGCGGTGGTCAGCCACTCCAGGGTGGTGGGCTTGACCTGGGACAGGGCGCTCTGCAGATGCGCCGCCGAGATGGGGGTCTCCTCGCCGCGGGTGAGCGATGTGGCGATGGCCTCGTCGGCCGCGGTCTCGACCAGTTCCTGCAGGTCGGCGCCGGAGAAGCCGGAAGTCTGGCGTGAGAAGGCCGCGAGATCGAGCTGAGCGGCGTGGTCGGCGCCGGCCTGCACGGCGAGCGGGCGGTCGCGCAGCTGCAACGCCAGGATGGCCTCGCGCGCCGCGCGGTCGGGGGGCGGCACGAACAGCACGCGGTCGAAGCGGCCGGGCCGGCGAAACGCCGGGTCGATCGCCCACGGGACGTTGGTGGCGCCGAGGATCAGCACCCCGGAGTTGTTCTGGGCGAAGCCGTCCATCTCCGAGAGGAACTGGCTGACCAGTTTTGCCGAGGTCGCCTCCCGGGTGAACTGGCGCTTGCCGCCCAACGCCTCCAGCTCGTCGAAGAACAGCACCGCCGGCGCGCTCTGGCGGGCGCGTTCGAAGATGGCGTGCAGCTTGCGCTCGGACTCGCCGATGTACATGTCGAGGATGTCCGAGATGGCGACGTTGTAGAACGCCGCCTTGCACTCGCCGGCGGTGGCGCGGGCCAACAGCGTCTTGCCGCAACCGGGGGCGCCGTAGAGCAGGATGCCGCCGCCGACGCGCTTCTTGAAGCGCTGGAACAGCGAGGGCTTCTGGAAAGGCAGGACGATGCGGCGGTGGATCTGCTGCTTGAGAGGGTCGAGGCCGCCGACGTCAGCGAAGGTCACCGGGGGGAGCGCGGGCGCCAGGAAGCGGTCGGTCTCGTGGCCCAGGGTTTCGTCGTTGGCGATTACCCGCAGGCGCGGCGTGCGGTCTCCGGCCCCCTCCTCGCGGTCCGCCGCGGCGTCCCCGCGGTCGCCTCGCCGCTCGCGGCCGTCGCGCGCCGGGAAGGTGCGCACCACCGCCAGCAGCCGGTCGCGCAGGGCGGGGCTCTCGAGCGTCGGGTTCGCGGCCACCGCGGCGTCGTAACAGCGCAGGCCGTCGGCGTTGCGCTCCAAGGCCAGGAGACAGCGCGCTTGCAGCATCTTCGCCTCGGCGGCATCCCCGGCGGCGAAGCCCAGGGCGCGCTCGGGATGGCCGGCGGCGAGGCAGGCACGCGCGGCGAGCAGCCGCTCCTCGGCGCCGGACAATTCGGCGGGTGTGCGCGCCGCGAGCAGCGTGACGGCCGTCTCCGGCTCATCCCGCTCCAGGTAGGCGCCCATCAGCACCTTGAGGAGCGGCAGGTTCTCGGGCGAGGCGGCGAGCGCCGCGCGCAGCGAGTCGAGAGTGTTCTGGTCCATGCGGTCGGCGGCGACGGGGGTGCCCGGAGGCGCTATTCTGCCCGATCTCGATGCGTTTGGCCAACGGACGGCCCATGCGGCCGGCCGCCGGCGGCGGCAGGCGGCGGCGGCACGGCAGGCGCCTCAAGCGCGGCGAAGCCGCACCCTACTGCGATGGCTTGCGGCGCGCTTCGATCATGGGCAGGAGGATGTCGCGCACGTAGTGCCACTCCGGAACCAGGCGCAGCGCCTCGTGGGCCTCGGCGCTGGCGGCGGCGAGGTCGGGCGGGTTCTGGTTCAGATGCGCATAGGCGAGCGACATCAGGGCTTCCGGCTTGCCCCAGTCCGGCAGCGGCGAGCCCGGCGGTGCCGCGGCGTCACTGGCGGCGGCCATCTGCCGGTAGACCTCGATGGCACGCTGCGTGTTGCCGCCGAGAGACGGCGGCAGGTACAGGTACTCCGCGCCCTGCATCCAGAGGACACGAGGGTTGGTCGGGGCCAATGCCTTGGCCCGCGCGCTCAACTGCATGGCGACGTCGAAATGCTGCCGAGCGGCGGCGGGATCGCTCGGGAAAAACCTTCCCAGCCAGCCTCGAGCCAGGGAGCCGGCGGCGTAGGCGTCGGCGAAGCCCTCCCGCAGGCGAGCCGCGGCCGCGAAGTCCTCGACGGCGCGCTGCAAGTGGGCCTTGAGATCGCCGGGCCCCATGTCCGCGCTGGCGCCGTTGATCGCGATGCGCCAGCTCGCGAACCCGGCCCAGTAGTGCGCCAGGTATCCGAGCTCCGGATCGCCGGTCAGCCGTGACGCCGCTTCCCGCAGCCGCCCCAGCTCGGCGAGATTGCCGCGGTAGTCGGCGGCCATGAGCTGCGCCTTGAGCGCGACGAGCTGGGACGCCGCGCCCTCGGGCCCGGGCGGCGCCGGAACCTGGGGCTGGCCGGCGCCGGCGTACGAGCTCGGCGCCGCCGCCGCCAGCAGGACCGCGGTGGCCGCGACCAGTGACCGCAAGAAGCCTCCCATCGTGCTTCCCATCGTGCTCCTCCTCCGTCCGGGAACCTTGAATCGCGCGGCGCGTTCGTCGCGGCCGCGTCCCACCGGTCCACCCCGACGGTGCGGCCGATGGTGCGTTCGATGGTGCGGCGCGGCGGCCTGGAAGGCGCCGATGAATCGACGAACTGGCCGGAGCAGCCGTCCAGCGAGCGGTTGGGAGGTTGGATGGCGGGACGGCGGCCGGCGGCTCAGCCGCTCGAGCCGATCAGTAGACGAGCCGCCGCAGCTGCTCCGAGGCCGCTCGGCTGGCCACGATCTCCGTGCCGTCGCGCAGCTTGATCAACAGGCGCCGGTCGTCGAACGGGCGCAGGATCTCGACCGCCTCGAGATTGACGAGGTGCGAGCGGTGCACCTGGCAGAACTGCTCGGGGTCCAGCCGCGACGCCAGCTCGGCGATGCCGATCTTGAGCAGGTGTCGCCCGGCCGCGGAGTGCACCACGACGTAGTCGCCGCTGGCCTGGACGTGCCGGATGGTGGGGACGGGGATCGGCACGACACCGCCGCGCGTCCGGGCGAACAACCGGCGCAGTGGGGATCCGAAGGCGGACCCGGCACGCTCGGCCGCCGGCACCGCCGGTTGGCCCAGGCGGCGGCTCACGCGCCGCAGCATGGCCTGGAAGCGCTGGCGGCCGAAGGGCTTGAGCAGGTAATCGAGGGCGCCGACCTCGAAGGCGGCCACCGCGAAGCGATCGTAGGCGGTAGTGAAGACGATCTCCGGCCGGTGCCGGATGCTCTGGGCCACCTGCAGGCCGGACAGCTCGGGGAGACAGATGTCGAGGAAGGCAAGCTCGGGCTCGAGCCGGTCGATCAGGCGCACCGCCTCGGCGCCGTCGCTCGCCTCGCCGACCAGCGTCAGCCACGGCACCCCGCTGGCGTACTCGCGCAGGTTCTCCCGCGCCAGGGGCTCGTCCTCGACCAGCACGGCTCGCACCGGCGCCGTGCGCGGGCTCATGGCGCCTCCCCGACGTGGCGGGCGGCAAGCTCGAGCACCGCGCACGTGCCCCCGGCTGCCGTCGGGTACAACACCAGGCTGGCCTGGCCGTCGTAGAGCGCGGCCAGACGCTGCTGCAGGAGCTTCAGCCCGAGGCCGTGGCCGTCGGCCTCGGGCGGGCGAGCGCCGGCCGCTCCCGGCCCGTCGTCCTGCACCTCGATCCGCAGCCGGCCGTCGACCTCGCGGGCGCTGAGCGCCAGCTGCCCGCCCGCGGCTCGGGGCGCGATCGCGTGTCGGATCGCGTTCTCCACCAAGGTCTGGACGGCAAAGCTGGGAACCAGGCAGTCCAGCGCCGGGTTCGCCGCCTGCAGGCTGAGACGCAAACGATCGCCGAGGCGCAGCCGCTCGAGCTCGAGATAGCCGCGCACGAACGACCACTCGTCGCGCAATGCCACCTCGTCGAGCTTCTCGCGCTGGATGCGCAGGCTGTAGCGGAGCAGGTCGCCCAGCCGCTCGAGCGCTTCCTCGGCGACCGCGGGCCGGCGCCGCACCAGGCCGACCAGAGCGTGATAGGTGTTGAAGATGAAGTGCGGGTTGAGCTGGCTCCGCATCGCCTCGAGCTCGGCCTTGACCCGCAGGGTCTCGGCCCGCTCCGCCCGCGCCGCCTGTTCGCGGCTGGCGGCGGCGTTGAACCAGGCGTAAGACAGGCCGGCGAGCAGGCAATAGATCAGGGCATCGATCATGATCTGCCACGGCAGGATCCGCGGGTTCAGGTGCACGCCCAGCGTGCCGGTGGCGAGCAGCTGATCCAGGGCCACCAGCGTCATCCAGCCGGCCGCCGAGGCCGCCAGGAACGCGAGCAGGAAGCCGAGGTGCGCCGCAAGGAACGCCGCCCTGCGCTCCTCCAGCGCGTGCAGCCGCGCCGGCAGCCGAGGGATCGCGAGGCCTAGGAGGGCGGCGGGAACGACGATCGCGAATGCGTTGCGCAGCGCGAGGCCCGGCGGAGCGCCGTAGGCGATCAACCCCCCGAGGTAGATGGCCAGGTAGGACAACGATGCGAGCGCATACACCCACTTGCTCGTGCGCCCCCCGACCAGGGAGTCGGACATGGCGCGATGATACGCGCGCCGAGGCGCGGGAGCCAGGCGGCCGGGCGGTCCCCGGCTGGGCAGAGGATCTTGTGCGCATCGTGGGTTCGTCAACAATGTGCGTCCGAGAGGCGTATAAGTTGCGTGGACGACAGCGCTCGGACTTTGGCCGCTTCCCATCCTCGCCGGCGCTTCTGGCGCGAGCAGGTGCGCGTCACCTGGCATCTCCCGGTGGTGCTCGCCGGGCTGGCCCTTGCCGCCATGGTCGTCTGGTGGTGGCCCTGGCTCACCTCGACGCGGCCGCAGGTCGTGGTGCTGAGCGGCTCTCATTACCAGATGGGTTTGCAGCACGGCCGCTGAAAAGAAAAAAGCGCTCACGACGGTGCCGGAGCCGTGATGAAGAGGATTTCTCAGCCGACCTCTAGTAGCCGCTGCAGCGGATCCAGCCAGTGTCCGAGGACCCGGCCGACCTCGGGAATCTGGCTGGAGGCGAGGGCCAGCAGGGGGAGGACCGCATAGGCGAAGATGTTCGACAGGAAAGCGCGGTCCAGAGTGACCCTTCCCGGCGGCCGGTTGCTGATCTCGCTCAGAACCAGATCGCGATCCATTTGCACGAAGACGATCAGGCTCAAGGCACTGGCCGTCAGCAGCGCCGTCCAGAAGAGCACCAGCATGAACCGGCTCGGCACGAAGGTATAGGTATTGAGCGCGACGATCAGGAGAAGGGCCGGCCCCATCGCGCCCATCAACGCGTAGCGCAACTGGATGAAGACGTGTCGCAGGTAGCTGACGAGCCGGAGTGCGTAGAGGTCTTGGAGCTCGAGGGCGAGGTCCGAAGCGGCAAGCTTCCCCGCGACCTGTTCGACGATGTCGGAGATCCCCTTCCGAGCTGCGACCTCGGCGGAGAAACGTCCTTCGGTTTCGGCCTCAAAGGCGGCCGCGAGCTGCCTGGAGAGATCTGGGGCGCGCTCCCCGACCACTTGCGCCTTCCTTTCCAGCTCTTCGAGCCGCTCGACCGACTGCTTCAGGCTCCTGAACGAAGGCGCGTACCAAACGAACGACGTCATCGGGTTCCACTGCGCGACCTCCGCCAGGCTCGCGAAGGAACGCCGGCACCGGCAGTGCTCGAGCCTCCGCAGGAGGTGGCGCAATCGCACCCAGGCGCTGCCGAAACGGTAGAACGAGACCACGCACAACACGAAGGCGACGAGCGCCAGGCCGACGAAGATCCGACCGTACGCCCGCGGGTCGGCCAACGGTTGGGTGGCCTTCAGGAGCAGGGCGGCCGTGGGCACGATGGCCACGGCGATAACCAGCCAAAACCATGGAGAAGGACTCCATGGCAGAGCCCTTGCGAGGAGACTCGCGATCGCCTTCGATTCGGTGGCACAGCCGCTCAATGCCGGCTCAGCGCCGTCAGGAATCGGCCAGTCCAGATGATGCCTCTGGTTGAGCTGCTGCCGCCTGAGCTCGATGCTGATCCAGGCGAACAGCGCGGCGCCCAGCCACCCGAGCGAGACGAACGGGGAGAGGCCATTGGCGAACCTGCGCATGCGCAGGTAGAAGAAGCCCGGATCGTTCAGGGGGTCGAAGATGAGCCAAACCCCCAAGAGAACCAGGCATGCGAGCAGCAGGGCAGCGGCGAACGCCAAGATAGAGGGTCGATGAATTCTCCGGGTCGCCCGGCGGCCCTCGGGAGCCTCCGTCTTCCGCACCAGCTTCCTGGCTAGCGACAGGAGGGGCAGGCAGAGAAAGGCGACGCCGATCAGGGCCAGGAGAACCCAGTGCAGGGGTCCTTGCGGCGCCTCGGCCGCGAAGGAATCGTGGTGGAGAACCGGCATGAAGGCCAGGGCAACGACGCCGGCTCCCAATGTGTAAAGCACCACCTCGCCTAGGATGAGCAGTACACGAGGCTCGAGCGGATGGCGCTCCCTGGGAGCGAAAACGCTGTCGGCGCTGCGCTCGAGATATGCGTGGTTGCCGAGCCAGTAGGCGAGGATGCACAAGGACACAATCAGGTAGAGCAGCTGCAGATCATTGCTCTCGGGGAAGAGAATGACTTTGAGATCGGACTCGGATTGACTCCGTGCTTCAGGTGCGCCAGCCTCATGGGAGGCTTTCACCTTCCGCTCATCAAAGCGGCCACGCAGACTTCCCGCATCCGGCTTCCCGACGCGGGCCGATCCGGAGCATTCTGGATCGTCCGGCCGCAACCGCGCCAACGGTGACAGGGTGTCGTTGCCGGTGGCAGCGATCCACACCGCCGGCGACTCGGTCGGTTGGCCTAACAGGCGCAGCACGGCGAGGAAAGTGCCTTTCTGCGTCTCGCTGCCGAACTGCGGCAGCTGCCCCTGGTCGGACACGACCTCGTTGGTGAGCATGGGGAAGCTGCTCACCACGAGCGAGCCGAAGAGGGCCGGATGGAAGTGGGGGTGGACATAGGCCAAATTGCTTTCGAGCAGGAATAGGGTAACGTCCGGGGCCCACCGTCGGACTTGCTGGGCAAGAAAGATCTCATCCTTGACGTCGGTCGCGACGATCCCCACGTAGCGGATGTCCTTGCGTGGAATCGTGCGCAGCAGGCTCGTCATCGCCATCTCTTCGATGCGGGAGGTGAGCGGGCTGAGCTCGAGGACGCTATCTGCCGGCGAGCCGCGGTCGGCCAGGCTGATCTCGAGAGCGCCCCTGGTCACGCCGATTGCGGGCTCCCGCACCGCGCCTCTCGCCGCATCGGGCCTCCTGCCGTCCTCACTCTCCTCCCAGGCGTTGCGGATGGCCGACACTCCGCTCGGGAAGGGCAGCTTTCTTACGCACTTGATCCGTTGGAGAGGCGGACAGGATACATTCTCAGTTGGGCCCTTGAAGGCCTTGTCAGTTGGGCCCTTGAAGGCCTTGCCATACTCCGTATCGCCCTCGACCAGCAGCGCGGTCTGGCTCAGCTGCCAGCCCAGCCGCCGCTCGAAGAAGCAGAGAGCCGCCGCGGTCAACTGGTCATCGGGCACGACGGTAAGGCCGAAGGCCACCTTCGGGTCGTGATTCATCTCCTCCTGCAACTTCGGCTCGGTCGCGGAACCCGACACGACTTGAAAGCCGCAGGGGACCGAGTCCGGCAGCGCGAGCAAGGTCTGCATCTCGTCCCGCAGCGAGGCAGCCGAGCCCGAGAAGGAGGGACCCAGGACCCTGATCGGCTGCGAGCAATTTAGGTTGGCGGGCGACGTCGGGTCGCCCGAGATGGCACCGACAGCCTCTTGCAGGCCGGTGATGAACGTCACCGCTGCGTGGAACGCCTGCCGGTGGATGCCGCCTTTCGGGCTCTCGCCGACGAGAAAGACGGCCATGAGGTGAGTGTTGGGCCCTTCCTCCTTGTGGAGAAGCATGATCCCCGCGATCTGGTGCGCTGGCCGCGTGGCGGCATCAACGGCGGACGCTGCCCAGCCGGTCCATGGATGCCATTTGCGATCGAAGAGGTAGTCAGCCTGATTCAGCCCCATCAGCAAACCGGTGACCGTGAAATCGAAATTGGACGGAAGCCGCGAATCGATCGGGTCGGGCACCAGGGCAACCAGGAACTCCAGGAGGTAGTGTCCTTTCGCAGCTGTGGCGATGCGAGCGAAACCTTTCGCAGACTCCTCTAGGTCGGCGCTCGACAGCCGCAGGTCGACTCGCTGTTCCGCCCAGGTGCCCTGGAGCTGCTGGGAGCTACGTCCGATCGCGGGCTGCGTGCCAAGAAAGTCGTCGTAGATTCGAACGTACGTCGCCCAGGCATTCTTCGCGGGTGGAACGGCCTGGCTGGGGTTCTTCGCCGGTAAGGAGTCTGCCCAGGCCTCTGAGGTTGGCACTTGCAGGGCCTGGGGCCCGGACGCAACGTGCGAGATCAGGAAGGCAGTGATGCCGGCAAGACCCAGGATCCAGGGAGGCCGTTGTTGGCTCATCAGGCTTTCCTAGCGTGCCGGCCTAAGCCGGCGAGGTGTAGTGAACGAAGTTTGCCAAAACTCCAGAATACTCTCGCTCCTTATGACTGTCAAGCAGTTGATGAAATATAGCCTATTAGTGCCATGCACATCGATCGATTTTCGTCTGCCGGTGGCGAGGTGGATCCCAGCTTGCGGCCGGTCGCCCGGCGCTCGAACCGTTGGCCGAGCTTTTCCTACGAGGGCCGGTTCTCCAGGTTGGCGATGGCGGCGACCGAGGTGGCTCTGTGAGTTGACCCACCTGGCCGTGGTGAGTTGTACGTCGCCTGACGCGGCGAAGACTTGTACCTCTAACTTCGGAGTCCGGGGTGGGCAAGCGCTGCCACGGTCAGCGTTGTCACCTACCCTTGCCGCGGATTCGCTGCGCAGCTCCGATCAATGCGTGCGAGATCCCCGCCTGGGCCAGCACCGAGCTGACACGGCTGAGCAAGCTCAGCCGATGATCGCGTTCATGCATCGCGACGGATTGCGGCCGTTCTGCCGCTGCCGCCTGCGAGCAGCCTCAAAGTTGGTACCTTGGTGCACCGCCAACTTGTCAGTGATTGACGATGGTCTTCTTGGTACAACTATCTCGTGGCGCTTGTTTGGAATCCATGACGTCGGCCGTCGGCCTCTTGACAGACTGAAACTACCTGCCTATCATTGCACTCCTCGTCAGGACCAAACGCCATGATCGAT
>DASZHY010000604.1:0-8300 GCA_035949675.1 Thermoanaerobaculia bacterium | reverse complement strand
CGGTAGATCTGGGACGTCGGCTGGTTGTCCTCGCTCGACCAGGTGCGGCCGCCGTTCAAGCTGATCCTGGCGCCGCCGTCGTTGCCCAGGATCATGCGCTGGGGGTCGTCGGGGTCGATCCACAGGTCGTGGTTGTCGCTGAAGCGCGGGCCGACGACGGTGAAGGTGCGGCCGCCGTCGATCGACTTGTTCAGCTCGACGTTCGGCAGGTAGACGGTGTCGGGCTGCCTCGGATCGGCGTAGACCCAGCTGTAGTACCAGGCACGCTGGCGCAGCGCGTGCGCCGAGCTCACCCGCAGCCACTGCTCGCCGCCGTCGTCGCTGCGGAAGAGACCGCCGTCCACGGCCTCGACGATCGCCCACACCCGGTCCTGCCGGGCCGCGGACACCGCCACCCCGATGCGGCCGACGACCCCCTCGGGCAGCCCGCCGGCGAGCTTCCGCCAGCTGTCGCCGCCGTCGGTCGATCTGTAGAGCCCGCTCGCGGGGCCGCCGCTCTCGATGCTCCACGGCGCGCGATAGGCCTGCCAGAATGCCGCGAACAGCACGCGCGGGTTGTGCGGGTCCATGGCGAGGTCGGCGGCGCCGGTCTTGTCATCGAGGAACAGCACCAGCCGCCAGCTCCTGCCGCCGTCGCGCGAGCGATAGACGCCGCGCTCGGGGTTCGGTCCCCAGGCGTGCCCGAGGGCCGCGACGTAGACGGTGTCGGCGTCCCGGGGATCCACCACCACGCGCGAGATGTGCTGCGTCTCGCGCAGGCCGACGTTCAGCCAGCTCTTGCCGGCGTCGGTGGACCGGTAGACGCCGTCGCCTGCCGCCACGTTGGCGCGCATCTGCGATTCCCCGGTCCCGACGTAGATCACGTTGGCGTCCGACGGCGCCACGGCGATGGCGCCGACCGAGCCGGTCGAGAAGTCGCGGTCGGAGATCGGTTCCCAGCGGGTGCCGGCGTCGTCCGTCTTCCACACGCCGCCGCCGGTGCTGCCGAAATAGAAGGTCGCCGGCCGGCCCCGCACTCCGGTGACCGCGCACACCCGCCCGCCGCGATAGGGACCGACGTTGCGGAAGCGCATGCCGCCCATGCCGCCGAAGTTGCGGGCGTCGAAGCCGGACGTGGGCGCGGCGGACGCGGCAAGGGAGGCGAGGCCCAGGGCGAGCACCGCGCCTCGGCATCGCCAGGACTTGCGCGCGGCACGGCCCTGTGGCTGGTGACAGGTCATTGCGGCCTCCCGGAAAGGGGTCTTGCGGAATCCTATATGATGGCCGCCGGTTAACCTCTGGTCGCTCCGCGACCGCTCTGGCCGCTGCGCGACCGCCCTGGCCGCTGCGCGACCGCCCCTGGCCGCCGGCGCTCCGCTGACCGCCGATAGCGCTGCTGGCCGCCTCCCGCCGATCGCCGGTCGCCGCCCGCCGCCTATGGCTCACCGCTATCCCGAAGGAGCGCTGTTCTATCGCCGCCTGGACCGCGGCTTCCCGCTGGCGGTGCGCGGCGAGGGGGCGTGGATCGTCGACGAGGCAGGGCGCCGCTATCTCGACGCCTGCGGCGGCGCCATGGTGGTCAGCGCCGGTCACGGCGTGGCGGAGATCGCCGCGGCCGCGGCCGCCCAGGCGCACCGGCTCGCCTACGTCAACGGCACCCAGTTCACCAACGCCGCCGCCGAGGAGCTGGCCGGCGAGCTTGCCGAGCTGCTGCCCGAGCCGCTCCATTACAGCTACTTCCTGTCCAGCGGCTCGGAGGCGGTCGAGGCGGCGGTCAAGCTGGCGCGGCAGTACTGGTGCGAGCGCGGACGGCCCGAAAAATGGAAGGTCATCAGCCGCAACCCCTCCTACCACGGCAACACCCTGGCCGCCCTGGCGCTGTCGGGCCGCGAGCACTACCGCCGCATCTACCGGCCGCTGTTGCTCGATTTACCGCGCATCCCGGCGCCCGACCCTTATCGCCACCCCGGCCCTGACTGCGCCGCCTGCAACGGCGAGGCGCTGGCGGCGGAGCTGGCGGCACAGGGGCCCGAGACGGTGGCCGCGTTCCTTGCCGAACCGATCATCGGCAGCTCCGGCGGCGCCGTGGTGCCGCCGGCCGGGTACTACCGGCGGGTCGCCGAGCTCTGCCGCGAGCACGAGGTCCTGTACATCGCCGACGAGGTGCTGACCGGTTGCGGCCGTACCGGGAAATGGTTTGCCTTCCAGCACTACGATCCGGTCCCCGACGTCCTGGTGCTCGGCAAGGGCCTCAACGGCGGCTACGCACCGCTCTCGGCCGTGGTGGCGAGCCGCGAGATCGTGGCCACGCTCGCGCGGGGAAGCGGCGCCTTCAACCACGCCCAGACCTACACCAACAACCCGGTCACCTGTGCCGCCGGCGCCGCCACCGTGCGCTACCTCAAGGAGCATCGCCTGGTGGAGCGCTGCGCCGAGATCTCGAGCAGCTTCTTCGCCGAGCTCGGGCCGCTCGCCGACCACCCCGCGGTCGGCGACGTGCGCGGCGCCGGGCTGCTGGCCGGGATCGAGCTGGTGCTGGACCGCTCCACGCGCGAGCCGATGCCGCGTGCCTGGCGCTTCGCCGAGCGGCTGGTCGACAGCGCCCGCGAGGAGGGCCTCCTCGTCTGGCCGAACGTGGGGCATGCCGACGGCACCCGCGGCGACCTGATCATCGTCGCGCCGCCGCTCTCAGTCTCCCGTGAAGAGATGGCCGAGATCGGCGCGCGCCTGCGGCGGGCCCTGGACGCGACGGCGATGGCGGCGCCGGAGGGCCGCGAGAAGTCGCCTTGATGCCTTGACAATCTAGGCTTTCGCATCCGAGAATGCATAGACGAACTATGCTTCTCGGCGAACCTCCGCTCCTCCCATCCTTTCTCGTTTTCGCCGTCTATCTCGCCGGCGCCGCGCTGCTGATCGCCGTGCTTCGCTGGTGGCGGCGCGACATCACCTGGCGGGAAGGGTTGCTGGGCGCGGCGCTGACCGTCGCCTTCTTCGCGCGGCCGCTGCTCACCGGCGCCATTCAGGTGCCTGCGGACCTCGCCTACGAGGTACGGCCCTGGAGCGAGACGCTGCCGGCGCCGCCGGCCGTCCACAACCGCCGGGTCGAAGACACGCTGCTCGAGCAGCTGCCGTTTCACACCCTGGTGCGCCGGCGCCTGCTCGCCGGCGAGGCGCCGCTCTGGTCCCACGAGATGGGCACCGGCCAGCCGCTGCTCGGCAACGCTCAGTCCGCGCCTTTCGCTCCCCTGCACCTGCTGGCGCTCCCCCTGCCGCCGCTGCAGGCGCTGCCGGTGAGCGCCGCCTGGTCCATGCTGCTCCACCTCCTGCTGGCGTACGCGCTGGCCCGCGCCCTGGGCGCCGGGCGGCGGGGGGCGGCGCTGTCGGCGGTCGCCATCGGGTTGTCGAGCTACTCGGTGGTCTGGGCCTACGACACGCTCGGCATGTCCTCGGCCTGGGTGCCCGGCGTGCTCCTCGGAGTGGTGCTGCTGGCTCGCGAACCCGGCAGCCGCGGCGTGCCCCCTGAGGAAGCGGCGGCGGCCGAGTCCGACCCCGGCGTCCGTGGCGCGTTGGCGGGGCTCGTCGTCTGCGCCGCCGGCGTCGCCACCGGCGGCCATCCCGAAACGCTTGCGCACACGGCCCTGGCGGCGCTGGTCGTGGCCGCCGCGCTGGCCGCGAGGATGCCCTGGCCCAGGCAGCGCGCCTTCCTGGTGCGGCTCGCCGCCGCGGCTCTCCTGAGCGCCGCTCTGACCGCGCCCATCCTGCTTCCGTTCGCGCAGACGCTGCCCGCCAGCCAGCGCTGGGACGCGCTCGAGGGCGGACCCGACCCCTTCGTGCCGCCGGCGTTCGCGGCCCGCTACCTGTTGCCGGTGCTCGATCCCCTCGCCTTCGGCGGCCCGTTTGCGCCGACCTTGCGCGGACCGCTCGACTACGTCGAGATGTGCAGCGGCTATGCCGGCGTCCTCACCCTGGCCCTCGCGGTGGCGGGAGCCGTCGCCTGGCGCGGCCGCATCCTCGCCGTCTTGCTGGGAGGCTTGGGCGCGCTGCTCGCGGCGCTGCGGGTGTGGCCGCTGTTCCAGCTGCTCAGCGCGGTGCCGCTGCTCGAGCAGGCCACGCAGGCACGCCTGCGCAGTCTCTGGGTGCTGGCGGTGGCCTTGGCGGCCGGCTTGACGCTCGACCGGCTGGCTCCTGCCGGAGCGGCCGGGCGCGGCGGCGGCGGCGGCGGTCTCGGCCGCAGCGGCGGGCGCGGTGGGCAAAGCGCCCGCGGCGGCGACCGCGGTGTAGATATCGGCCGCACCGGCCGGTGCGGCCGGGCCTGCGCGCTGGCAGCCGCCGCGGCGGCGGGCCTGGCGCTGGCGCTCGCGGGCCCGGCCGCCGGCGCCTGGGAGCATGCCTGGTGGGCGCTGGCGCTTGCCGGGCTGGGCGCGGCGAGCGCCACTCTCGCGGTGCCGCGGCTCAGGACCTGCTTCGCAGCCACGGCCCTCGCCGCGGTCACGGCCGACCTGTGCCTCCTCGGCATGCCCTACCACCCGGCCCTCTCGCCGCGTTACGACCTGGCGCCGCCGCCGGCGCTCGCCTTCATGATCCGCCAGGTCCGCCGCCAGCCGGGCCCCTGCCGCATCCTGGCTGCCGGCTACGATCTGCTCCCCAACCTCGCCGCGCTGTACGGGCTCTGGGACCCGCGCGGCAACGATCCGATGCGCCCGGCGGACTCGCTGCGGCTGCTCGGCGCGCGCCTCGAGCCCAACCGCGAGGTCGGCCAGCAGCTGCGCGCCGTGGCCGGCTCGTTCGACGCCGGCTTTTACAGCTTCCTTTCCGTCCGCTTCCTGCTCGTGCGCCACGGACGGGTGCTGCCGCCGCCCTGGCGCGCCGTCTTCGATGGGGTCGGCGGAGCGGTGTGGGAGAACCCCGAGGCGCTGCCGCTGTTCTTCATGCCGCGCCGCCTCCTGCGCGTCGCCGCGCCCGAGGAGGCCTGGAGCGCCAGCCGGGAGATCGAGGACTTCTCGGACCTGGGCGTCGCGTTGGGTGGCGGCTCGGACGGCTCGGACGGCTCGGACGGCTCGGGCGGCTCGGGCGGCGCCGGCAGCGCCGTTCGCCAGGCCGCCGGGCAGGTCCGCGACATCCAGCCCCGCAGCAACGGTTTCGCCCTACGGGTGATCTCCGGCGGCGGCACCGTCGTCTCGAGCGTCAGCTACGATCCCGCCTGGCGGGTCCGCATCGACCGCCGGCCGCCGGCCCGCCCACTCGAGGCCGACTCAGGCTTCCTCGGTTTCGAGGTGCCTCCGGGCGACCACCGGGTGAGCCTCGACTACCGGCCGGAGGGGTGGACCTGGGGCCTGGCATGCTGCGGGCTGGGCCTCACCGCAGCGGCCGCCTTAGGCCTCCGCGGCGCTGTCGACCGCAGACTGCGCCGCCGGCAACGCCTCGCCGCCGCCGGCCGCCCCCGCGGCGAGGCGCTCCCGGCAGGACCGGGCCGGTGGGTCGGGGCCGGCGCCTACCGCAGCCGGCTGGGCGGGCCCGGCACCTAGCCTGCATTTCTCACGCCGGGTTCGTGGCAGGGGCCCGCCACTCGCCTTCGACCAGCTGCCGATGCTTGCGGCGAGAAAACCGGCGCCACTTCTTCTCGGCCGCGGTCGGCGGATCCTGGTAGGCCCGGTCGATCGCCGCCTTGAGGCTCAGCGCGTCGTGCATACCATGGGGACGATACCGCACCGCATGACTCTCCGTCCGCGTAAAATAGGCTCGGATCGCCGCGGTCAGTCCCGTAGTCAGAGGAGGTTCGCCATGCACGCACTCCGTCAGCCGCTGCTGCCGCTGGTCGCCCTGCTGGTCTTGCTACCGGCTGCCGCGTCCGCCCAGCCCGGCGAGGATCACGTCCACGCATTGCCCGAGAAGCTCGGCACCGTCCACTTCGCGACCTCGTGCGCGAGCGCGGTCCAGGTCGACTTCGAGCGCGCCGTGGCCCTGCTCCACTCCTTCGGCTACGGCCAGGCGTCGGCCGCCTTCGCCGCGGTGGCCGCGCGGGACCCCAGGTGCGCGATGGCCCAGTGGGGCATCGCGATGAGCAACTTCCACGCCGTCTGGGGACCGGCGACCGAGGCGGAGCTCGCGGCGGGGCGCGCCGCGGCACAGAAAGCGGCGGCGATGCCGGCCGGGAGCGAGCGCGAGCGCGACTACGTCACGGCGATCAATGCCTTCTACCAGGGCGACGGCGTCGCCCACCCGGCGCGCGTCCTCGCCTTCGAGCAGGCGATGGCGAAGGTGGCGGAGCGCAATCCGCGGGATCACGAGGCGGCGATCTTCCACGCCCTGGCGCTCCTCGGCGTCGCCTACAACTCGCCGCCCGACAAGACCTACGCACGGCAGAAGCAGGCGGCCGAGATCCTCAACCGTCTCCTGCCGCTCGAACCCGAGCATCCGGGGATCGCCCATTACGTGATTCATTCCTTCGACTACCCGGCGCTCGCGGACCTGGCGCTGCCGGCGGCGCGGGCCTATGCCAAGATCGCGCCCTCCTCGCCGCATGCCCTCCACATGCCGTCGCACATCTTCACCCGGCTCGGGCTGTGGCAGGAATCGATCGACTCCAATGTCGCGGCCGCGGAGGCGGCGCGTCGATTGGTGGCCCAAACCCACCCCGGAGCAACGTCGTTCGACGACCTGCATGCGATGGACTACCTGGAATACGCTTACCTGCAGACCGGGCGCGACGCGCCGGCCCGCGAGATCGTCACTCGGGTAGCCTCGGTGACGAGCTTCGACAACCCTCAGTTCGCGGCCGGTTATGCGCTCGCGGCAATCCCGGCGCGCTACGCGCTCGAGCGTCGTGAGTGGAAGGAGGCGGCTGCGCTCGCCGTCGGGCCGCCGAGCTTCCCGTGGGACAAGTATCCTTACGTCGAGGCGATCGTTCACTTCGCGCGCGCCGTCGGCGGCGCACGCTCGGGCGATCTCGAGACAGCGCGCGCGGCAGTTGCCAGGCTGGCCGCGATTCAGCGCCTGCTCCAGGGGCAGAAGGGCTTCGACTGGGCAACACAGGTCGAGATCCAGCGCCGTGCGGCGGCCGGCTGGCTCGCGCACGCGGAAAAGCACGACGAGGATGCGGTGACGTTGCTGCGGTCGGCGGCCGCTCTCGAGGACGCCACCGACAAGCACCCGGTGACCCCGGGCTCGGTGCTGCCCGCGCGCGAGCAGCTGGGCGACCTGCTCGCCGAGCTGGGCCGCCCCGGCGACGCGCTTGCCGAGTACGAAGCCTCGCTGCAGACGTCCCCGGCCCGCTTCCGGACCCTTTGGGGCGCCGCTCAGGCGGCCGAGAGATCCGGCAACGCCGCCAAGGCCAAGACCTATTACGCAAAGGTGGTCGAGCTCTGTGGCGGCGGCGGCTCCGCCCGGGCCGAATTAGCCCAGGCCAGGACCCGATCGAGATGAACGTCGTCAGCGCCATGGCCAGGCACCGCGTGGGCCGATTCTTCCAAGACGCGCTGCGGCTGACCGCGTAGAGTCGCCACCATGGATCTCCTTGGCAAGAGCGCCATCGTGACCGGAGCGGGGGGCGGCGGTTGCGGCAGGGCGATCGCCATGCGCCTGGCCGCCGAGGGCGCAGCGGTCGCGGTCGCCGACGTCAATGAAGCATCGGGGCGGGAGACGGTGCGCCGCATCGCGGCGGCAGGCGGACGCGCCGAGTTCTTCAAGGCGGACGTGCGGCACGAGGCCGAGGTCCGGGCGCTCGTCGCCGCGGCCGAGACGACCTTCGGCGGCCTCGACGTCCTGGTCAACGACGCCAGCCTCGCCATCTTCCCCGAGACCTCGCTCGACGACTGGTTCGCCAACGTCGCGGTCGACCTGATCGGAGCGATGTACGCCATTCGCCATGGCGTCGAGGCGATGCGGCGCCGTGGCGGCGGCGCGATCGTCAACATCGGCTCCGTCTCCGCGCTCTGCCATGGCGGCAGGGAATCCCAGGCGCCCGGCTACGACACGGCGAAGGCCGGCGTCATGCGGCTCACCACCGCCTTCGGCCCGCAGGCGGCGCGCGAGGGCATCCGCATCAACTGCCTGGTGCCCGGATGGATCGGGTCGCCGCCGGTCAAGGCCTATTGGGAGTCGCTGACGCCCGAGCAGCGCCAGGCGCGGGAGGTGCCCTCGGTGCTCCTCGGCGTCGAGGAGATCGCGGAGGCGGTCGTCACGCTCATCGCCGACGAGCGGCTGGCGGGGCGCGTCCTCGTCTGGTGGAACGGCCAGCCGCCCGCTCTCATCCCGATCGGCGATCCGGGTTACGTCAGGCTCGAGCCGCTCTGAGGCGCCAGGGCCAGGGCGCCCCGCACGTC
>DASZHY010000603.1:0-3473 GCA_035949675.1 Thermoanaerobaculia bacterium | reverse complement strand
GACCGTTGGAAGTATTTCCCTTTCAGTCATTTGCGGAGCGGGATTGTAGCAGGGTCAGGGCGGCTCGGCGGCCGGGATAAGCTACGGGCGGCAGGCGAGCTCCGATGACCGATCCCCTATCCCGAGCGCCAGGCGCGGTGATCACCGCCAGTACCGCCAGCGCCGCCAGCACCTCGACAGGTGCTGCCGCACTCACCACGACCTGCGATCTGATCTTCGACTGGGCGCGCGGCTCGGCCCTGCGCCCCATCCGCCTCGGCCTGGCTTGCTGCGCCGTCGAGATGACGGCGGTCCTGGACCCCCGCTACGACCGCGCGCGGCTCGGTTTGCCCGCCGCCGCGCCGCCGCCGGCGACGGCGCCGGCCGCCAGCGACGTGCTGATCGTGGCCGGCACGGTGAGCGAGAAGCTGGCGCCCTTGCTGCGGCGGCTGTGGGACCAGATGCCGCATCCCAAGTGGGCGATTGCCATGGGCGCCTGCGCCGCCTGCGGCGGCCCATTCCCCACCTACGCGGTGACGCAGGGGATCGATCGGGTGATCCCGGTCGACGTCTACGTCCCGGGCTGCCCGCCGCCGCCCGAGGCGCTGCTGCTGGCGCTCTTGCACCTCGAGCAGAAGATCGCACGCCAGCGCCGCCTGGGGGAGCTTCGCCCGGGAGAGCGCCGGTGAGCGACGACCTCGCCGCCGATCCGCTCGCCGACGAGCTGAGCCGGGAGCTGGGAGAGGCGATCCTCGAAATCGGGCGCGGCCGCGCCGGCGGCGAAGCGGGGACGGCGGGCGCCGATCTCACCCTCGTGGTGCGCCGCGAGGACGTCGCGCAGGTGGCGGCGGCCCTGCGCTCGCGGTTCCGCTACACCCTGCTGGTGGATCTCTGCGCCGCCGATTACCCGGACCGGCAGCCGCGCTTCGAGGTCGTCTATCACCTCTACAGCTTCCGCGAGAACCGCCGCCTCCGGCTCAAGGTGCGGACCGCCGAGGGCTCGCCGGTGCCCAGCGTCACCGGCGTCTGGCGCGGCGCCGCCTGGCCCGAGCGCGAGATCCACGATCTGTTCGGCGTCGACTTCACCGGGCACCCCGGGCTCACGCGCATCCTGCTGTGGGACGGCTTCTCCGGGCATCCCCTGCGCAAGGACTTCCCGCTTGCCGGCATCGACACCGGAGCGGCGCTCCATCCCGACCCGCCCCCGCCGGGCGGTGCGGCGGGCCCCGGAGACGATGCAGCCTGAGGGCGACAACGAGGCCCTGACCGGCGCCGCCGGCCTGGGCGGCGAGCCTGGCGAGGGCGAAGCCGCGGCGGTGGGGGACGTCGCGGCGCGGTCCGGCGCCGTCGCGCCGCGATCCGGCGAAGGCGCGCCGCGATCCGGCGAAAGCGAAGTCGTCGAGCTGGGGTTCGGGCCTCAGCATCCGGCCCTCCAGGGGGTGCTGTGGCTGCGGCTGACGCTCGACGGCGAGAAGATCGCCGGCTGCCAGGCGCGCATCGGCTACGGCCACCGCGGCCTCGAGAAGCTCTTCGAGAGCTTCTCGCTGCGCGACGGCGTCGCCTTGACCGACCGCCTCGACTTCGCCGCGGCGGCGGCCGCCAACCTCGCCTACGCCGGCGCCGTGGAGAGGCTGCTCGGCCTCGACGTGCCGCCGCGGGCGCGCTACCTGCGCGTGGTGCTGGCCGAGCTGCAACGGCTCGCCTCCCATCTGCTGTGGCTGGCGACCTTCGCCGCCGACGCCGGGGTCGGCGGCGCCTTCCTGGCGTGCCTGGGCGACCGCGAGCAGGTCCTCGACCTGCTGGCCGGCTATGCCGGCGCCCGCCTCACCTTGCGCTGTGCGGTGCCCGGGGGCCTGCCGCGCGACGCGCCGGAGGGCTGGCTGGCGAGCTGCGCCCGGCTGGCGGCGGCGCTGCCGTCGCGCGTCGACGCCTATCAGCAGCTGCCCGCCGAGGACAGGCGGTTCAAGCAGTGCACCGTCGGCCTGGGGGTGCTGCCGGCGGACACGGCGCTCGACTACGGCGTCACTGGGCCGGCGCTGCGGGCCGCCGGCGTCGACTGGGACCTGCGCAAGGCGCTCCCCTACGATGCCTACGAGGAGCTCGACTTCGCGGTGCCGGTGGGCCGCAACGGCGACGCCTACGACCGCTGCCAGGTGAGGCTGGCCGAGCTGCGCCAGTCGGCCGGGCTGATCACCCAGTGCCTCGAGCGCCTGCCTGCCGGTCCGGTGCGTCTCGAGCCGGCCGCCCGGGCCGAGCCGGCCGCGCCCGCCGCGCAGGAGGCGCCGCTGGGGTCCGAGACCTACTTCAGCGTCGAGGGCCCGAGGGGCGAGATCGGTTTCTATCTGGTCGGCGGCGCCGCCGGCCCCGCCGGCAGCGGCGATGCCTCCCCTCCCTGGCGCTGCCACGTCCGCGCACCCTCCTTCTACAACCTGCAAGCCCTCCCCGATATGGTCCAGGGCCACGGTGTCGGCGACCTGGTGCCGCTGCTCGGCTCGCTCGACCTGGCGCTGGGCGAGGTGGATCGCTAGCGCCATTATGGCACTCCTCCGGGCCGGCTTTGGCGCCGTCGGCGTCGTCCGCAGGCAGGGCCGGGGGCTGCTCCGGGCTCTGCTCCCTTGGAAAATCGGGCCCGCGGAGGAGGCATCCATCTTGCTGATGCGCGAAGCGGCGGCGCAGGCACCAACCCGAGCGGAGGTGGCGTGCGTCGTCGCGCCGTGTTGCACTGCCGTGCGTCATTTCGCGCTATTTCGCGCCAGGCCGGGTCGCCCCCGCGCCAGGCCGCCTGAGGGAGCCGCATGATCGAAGCCCACGATTTGAGCCGCCGGTATGGCGACTTCACCGCCGTGGACGGCGTCTCGTTCACCGCCGCGGATCACGAGATCCTGGGCATGCTGGGCCCCAACGGCGCCGGCAAGACCACGACCATCCGCATGATCACCGGGTTCCTGCCCCCGACCTCGGGGCGGGTCACGGTCGCCGGGCGCGACCTCTTCGAGTCGCCCACCGAGGTGCGGCGCCATCTCGGCTACCTCCCCGAGAACGTCGCGCTGTATCCCGAGATGAGGGTCGAGGAATACCTGCTGTACCGCGCCCGCCTCGAGGGCCTGGCAGGCGGTGAGGTCCGCACCGCCGTCGGCGACGCGGTCGAGCGCTGCATGCTCGAAGAGGTCCGCCACCAGATCATCGGCACCATCTCGAAAGGCTTCCGGCAGCGGGTCGGGCTCGCCACCGCCATCCTGCACCGGCCGGCCGTGCTGGTCCTCGACGAGCCGACCGTCGGTCTCGACCCCAAGCAGATCATCTCCATCCGCGAGCTGATTCGCGAGCTGGGACGCGAGCGCACGCTGCTGCTGTCCACCCACATCCTGCCCGAGGTCGAGCTGCTCTGCGACCGGGTGATCATCATCGACCGCGGCCGCATCGCCGCCGAAGGCACGCCGGACAACCTGCGCCAGTCGTTCGTCCGCAACCCCGGCCTGCGGGTGATGCTCAAG
>DASZHY010000602.1:0-7032 GCA_035949675.1 Thermoanaerobaculia bacterium | reverse complement strand
CGTGCCCCTGGCCGCCCTCACCGCCTTGCAGGCCCTCCGGGACCTCGGCGACCTGCAACCCGGCGAGCACCTCGCCGTCACCGGCGCCGCCGGCGGCGTCGGCCACTTCGCCGTCCAGCTAGCCGCCGCCCTGGGCGCCCGGGTAACCGCGGTGGCAGGACCCGGGCATCAGGATTTCGTCCGCCGTCTCGGCGCCCACCGCGCCGTCGACTACACGCGGGAGGACTTCACCGCGATCGAGAACGAGGACGCTGCGGGCGACGCTCGCGCCACGGAAGAGCGCGGCACCGACGCCGCCAGCTACGAGGTCATCTTCGACGCTGCCGGCGCCTACCGTTTCGGCGCCTGCGAGCCAGCCCTCACCGCCGGCGGCGTCTACGTCACCACCCGGCCCGGGCCGGCGATCTTCGTCGCCCTGATCCGCGCCGCCCTCTCCCGTCTCGTCGATCGCCGCGACGCCCGCCGGGCCGCGGTCGCTCACACTCGTCCCAGAGGGGAAGACCTGGCAGCCCTGGCGGACCTCATCGCCGCCGGCCGCCTCCATCCGGCGATCGATCGCGTTTACGCCCTGGACGAGGTGCGCGACGCCCACGCCTCCAGCCAGGCCGGCCATCCGCAGGGCAAGATCGTGCTGCGGGTCGCGGGCGACGCCACGCCGGCTACTACCTGACTCCAACAAACCAGTAACGAAGACCGAAGTAGATGGGCAGCGTCAGAGCGTAGGTGAACACGTATAGGCCGACAAAACCCAGGACTGCGAGTCCGCCTCGCAAGCCCCGGCTGGCAAAGAGGTAATAAGGTAGCGCCAGCGAGCCCGTCTACACCTGGTACCGAGCCCGTCACGGCCTGGTACCGAGCCGAATATTTCAACAGGCGGCATGAGTCGCCGCCCCCGACGCTACCGCACGATCGGGATCTCGAGCGCGCTCGGGTGCTCGGGGTCGTGATAGATCGTGACGTGGGCGACCCGAGCGTCGGCGCCGGACTCGGCGGCCACCGCCTTGCCGCTGTTGTAGTTCTTCTCGAGCTGGCTGCTGTTGGGCGAGGTGATCAACAGGCGCAGGCGGCTGCCTTTCGACACCTGCCGCGAGAACCAGGTGAAGTGAGCGAAGTCGTAACGCTCGATGCGGCCGGGTGTCACCAGCTCCTCCCGCGTGAGGGAGTGCCGGTAGCGGGCGCGCATGATGTCGCCGCTCAGGAACACGCTCCTGCCGTCGGGCAGGATCTCGTACAGGGCCACTTGCAGATCGGTGTCGGGAACGTCTAGCGACAGCCAGACGCTGAGCTTTACGAAGCCCGAGACCTCGGTGGCTTCGGCAAAGGGCTCGCTGTGGTAGACGGCGCCGTCGCCGAAGAGGTTGAGCACCGGCGTCTCGTCGGTCAGGTTGTGCTCGTTGGGGTGCTCCTCGAGATCCCCGGGGCGCAGGTCGCGAGGATCGTAGACATAGTGGTCGGCCGGCGCTCCGCCGCTGGCCTGCGCCGCCGCCAGCGTCCCGGATTGAAAGGCGCTGACCGCTCCGTTCCCCGCCGACCCCAGGTACAGCGTCCGCCGCTCATTGGCGATGGCGTCCAGGTCGTCGGCGTACTTCCAGGTCTCGGCCCCCGAACCGATCACGTAATAGGCGACGCGCTTTTTCAGGAACTCCGGCCGCGCGCCTCCCTTGAGCGTCCAGTCGTACCACTCCTTGTGCAGCTTGTTGAGGTCGACCATGCTGGCGTCGCCGAACTCGAGCCCGCCCACCTGCCTGTTGGGAGTGCGGGTGCCGGCATGGTCCCAGGGGCCGATGATCAGGTAATGCCGCTGGCGCGCCGCGGGGCTCGCGTAGCGCATGAAATCCAGGTAGTAGGCCATCGCCCCAAGCTGGTCGCCGTCGTAGGCGCCGGTGATGGTCAGGATCGGCACCGTCATGCGCCCGAACTGCTCGGGAGTCGGCGACATCGCCAGCCAGTAGGCGTCCGCGGTCGGATGCGCCAGCCACTTCTGGAACACCGCGCTCGGAATGCCCACGACTCGGTCGAGCGTGTTGAACGGCGCCTGCCGGCGGTATAGGTCGAGGAACTTCTGCGTCCAGAACGTGGCGTCGCCGAACAGCTTGGCATTGGGCGTCACGCCGCTCGTGAAGGTGAGCCACTGCACGTCGTAGGCGTAGAAGATCCCGCTGAAGAACGGAAAATCAACGCCGGCGTGCGCCGCCGCGGCCGGCACGATGGTGACCAGGTGCGGCGGCGCTTCCTTGAGGGTCGCCCACTGGTCGAAGCCGGCATACGAGCCGCCCCACATCGTCACCTTGGCGTTCGACCACGGCTGCCGCGCCAGGAGCTCCACCACGTCATGGCCGTCGCGTCCCTCGTTCGCGAAGGGCTCGAAGCTGCCGCCCGAGTTGCCGCGGCCGCGCACGTCCACCAGCACGAACACATAGCCGTGGCGGGCGAAGTACATCGCGCGGTCCAGATAGCTGTCGGCGATGTAGGGCGTCAGGGTGAAGATGACGGGCAGAGGCTCGCGCTGGCCCGCTGGCTTGACCACGGTTCCATTCAGCGTCACGCCGTCGCGTAACGGGATCTTGAAACCCCAGATCAGGTCCACCGGAGCTTCGGCCGCGGCATCCTTGTCCCTCTCCGGCGGCGCCGCCAAGGCCGCCACGGCCACCAAGCTCGCCAGGATGGCCAGGCACAGTGCCTTCCGTCGCTTCACCATCGCGTCCTCCTCCGGGAACCAGCCCCATGGCCGGCGGCCGGGCACACCTCGGTTCCAGTTTTCACATACGCGGCGCGCCGCAGCAGGTTGCGCCGCATTGCGGGACCCGTTTTCCGTCTATATCGATGAAGGGCACCGCCACACCGGGCCCTCCCATCATCAAGGAGGTCCAGATGGAAAGCCGTTTCCTCGCCGCCATCGATGCGGCCGTCGAGCAAGCCCTGCCCGGCGGCTGGCCGCGTGTTCCCCGGCAGCGGCTGCCCGCGCGCGGCAGCATGCAGGCCCGTCACGCCTTCCGTCTCGCCGGCGACGGCGGACGAGCACCCTACCTCGCCCTGGTTGCGCTGCCGCCGTTCACGGCGAGGTCCCCCGCCGTCGAGAGCGACCTGGTCGCACTCATCGATCACGTCTTGGCCCGCGGCGCCAGCCTGCTGCTGCTCTACCAGCACGAGGACGATCCGGACGGCTGGGTGCGGGAGCGTGTCGACTTCCCTCACCCGCGGTTCCTGTGCCTCGCCTGCGCTCCATCCGATCACGCCGACCGCGCCGAGCGTGACGACGAGTACACCGCAGCGCCCTTCAACGACCGGCCAGCGCCGCTGTCCGGCGTCATCCGGGATCTCTGGTCCGGCGATCTCGTCTACCGCGGGCCCATGGAAGGCATGCAAACCGTCGGCATCGAGATCATGAAAGACCGGTGCTGGCGTTGCCGTGCCGCGATCGACACGGTGACCGGCATCGTCTTCCCCGATCGCGAGGTCGCCGATTGGTCGCTGCCCGACTGGGCCTACTTCCAGCAGCTTCTCGAGCTCGCCAGGATCCCGGATCCGCTCATCCCCGCCGTGCAGGCGGCCATCGATGTCTGGCGCGCCGCCGGCGATCGCCACCTGACCGTGATCGGGTGGCGGTACAGCAAGACCGTCGAGTATGCCTATTGGGCGGCCGAGTGCACCGCTTGCGGGGCTTTCCAGGGAGATTGGCCGGTGATGGAAGAGCGGCAGCTTTGGCTCGGAAACCTCGAGGCGCGCCTTACCGGAAGGCTGAGCTACCGGCCGCTCCGGCTCGACGTCCCTCGCCAGGCTCTGCAAGAGCTGACCTGGGGTTGCGAGGTCAACCCGCATGCCTGCCGGCTCGGCTGGCGCCCAGCCGGCGATCGGGAGCTCGCCCGCTCGCCGGAGGCCGGCCAGCACTCCGCCACCAGGTCGGGAACCCCAGCCGCCGCCGTGCCCGTTCACCCTGCCGCCGCCGTGCCCGGCCACCCTGCCGCCGCCGTGCCCGGCTACCCTGCCGCCGCCGTGCCCGGCCATCCAGCCGCCGCCGCATCCGGCTCGACCGCGGTGGCGCAGCACCCGGCCGGACCTGCCGTAAACGTCCTGGCACCGTTATCGCCGGGCCTCGCGCCCTCTCCGTCGCCTCCCGGGCCCACCGCGGCCCCGATCCTCGGCCCTCTCCACCGCCTGGGAGAGATCCTCGCCGCCTGGCTGGGCGCCTCGCTCGGACGGTCGGGATGGTCGGGCGCACCCCGGCGGCCTCCCGCTCCGGGCGCTCCTACTCCCTCACCGTCACCGGCGCCAGCCGCGCGCCCTGCAAGCGGGCATTGAGCCGCGCGAGGTCGTGACCGCTCAGTTCCTCCCACCTCTTTCGCAGATCGGCGAGACGCTGCTCGAGCTCGGCAAAGCCCGCCTGCTGTTGCGTGGTGGGCGGCTGGTCGGCGCCGTCAACCAGGACCAGCAGGCGCCCCAGCTGGTCGTTCAGCTGCGCCAGGCTCGTCACCGCCGCGCCCCGCCGCGCCGCCGCTCCGGCGACGGCCGGCGCCGCCTCTTCCCCCTCCAGGCCGGCCAGGGCCGCCGTCTTTGCGTCGAAGGCCGCCACCGCCTTGCCCAAGGCTCCACTCCTGGCTGCCGCCGGCAGCGCCGCGAGCCGGGTGCGCAACGCCTTGACCTGACGCAGCGCCGCGGCGTCCGCGGCCATGACCGCGACGATGCCGCGCGCCAGCTGCAGCTGCTGCGCCAAGCCCTCGACCGGGGTCTTCACCCGCGGGTCCATTTTCACCTCCAGCGGCTGCGTGAACGTCTGCCCGCCGGCGGTCAGCTTGACCAGGTAGGTCCCCGGCAGCACCAGCGGCCCCAGTGGCTCGGCCGGCGTGTCGTGAACGATGGCGGCGATCGGGTACTCGTGGCTCAGCGCCTCCGGCGGCGGGTAGCGCAGGTCCCAGATGAAGCGGTGCATCCCCGGCTCCGCCGCCAGCAGCCGCGGCGGCCGCAGCCAGTACACGGGAATCGGCAGCTCCTTGGGGTCGACCGGCGGCGGCCGGTCGGCGCTCGAGAAGCGCCGCACCAGACTCCCGGCAGCATCGAGAATCTCGAGCACCACCTCGCCGGGAGCGTCGGCTGCCGGCGTCGCCGCCCCGCCGGCGCCGCCCGAGCCGCCGGCGCCGCCCGAGCCGGCAGCCCCTCCGGACATCGCCGCGCCCAGCAGGTAGTCGACGACCGCTCCGTCAGGCGGGTTCTGCCCCGCCGGCTCGTCCGGCGGCAGCGGCGTATCGGTATTGAGGTCGCGCCGCATGCGCCACGCGGCCGCCGGCCGCATCAGGCGCGCCGGAGCGCCGGCCGCCGCCGTCGCGCCGGCCTCGAGCTGCCGTAGCGGCGAGATGTCGTCGAGCACCCAGAACGAGCGTCCATGGGTGCCGGCCACCAGGTCGGCGCCGTGCACCGCCAGGTCGCGCACCGCGGTCGCGGGCAGGTTGAGGCGCAGCGACTGCCAGCTGTCGCCGTCGTCAACCGAGACGTAGACGCCGCGCTCGGTGCCGGCGAAGAGCAGCCCGCGCCGCACCGGATCGCCGCGCACCGCGTTGACCACCTCGCCGTCCGGGATGCCGCGCGCGATCTCCTGCCAGCTCTTGCCGAAGTCGCGCGTCCGGTAGATGTGAGGGTGCAGGTCGTCGAGCCGGAAGCGGTTCACCGCCGCGTAGGCGGTCGCGGGATCGAAATGCGACGCCTCCATGACCGACACCTTGCTCCACGGCGTCAGCGCCTTGGGCGTCACGTCCTGCCAGTGCCCGCCGCCGTCGCGGGTGAGCTGGATCAGCCCGTCGTCGGTGCCGATCCACAGCTGGTTGACGTCCTGGAACGACGGCGCAATGGTGTAGATCACGCCGCGGTGACGGCCGTGCTGCGGGTCGCCGGCGGCGAAGGGCCCGAGGACCGGCGGCACCCCGGGCTTCCGGCGCGTCAGGTCGGGGCTGATCGTCTGCCAGCTGTGGCCGCCGTCGGTGGTCTTGAACAGCACGCTGGCGCCGAAGTACAGGATGCTCGGGTCGACCGGCGAAAACAGCAGCGGCAGCGTGCGGACGTAGCGGATCTCGCCCGACCGCACGGCCTCCGGCGACACGTCCTGCACCTCGCCCGTCGCCCAGTCGAAGCGCTGCACCTTGCCGCCGAAGATCAGGTTCGGGTGCAACGGATCGGGGGCGATGTAGCCGTACTCCTCGGCGCCCACCGGATGCCAGTCACGGAAGGTGACCTCGCCGTCGTTGCCGCGGCTGGCGATCCCGGCCGAGCCGCTTTCCTGCTGGCCGCCGTAGACCCAGTAAGGGAAGCGGTCGTCGGTGATGACGTGATAGAACTGCGCCGTCGGCTGGTTGTACCAGGAGCTCCACGTCCGGCCGCCGTTCAAGCTGACCGCCGCTCCCTGGTCGCCGGCGAGCAGCAGCACTTGCGGGCGGTCGGGGTCGATCCAGATGCGGTGGTAGTCGTCGCCGCCCGGCGCTCCCTTGATCGCGGTGAAGCTCTCGCCGCCGTCGGTCGAGCGGTAGGTCGAGGTGTTGCAGACGTAGACCACGTCCGGGTTCTTGGGGTCCACCCTGACCTCGGCGAAGTCGCCGCCCCGTCCCCAGATCCGCGTCTCGGAGCTCACCCGCCGCCAGCTGGCGCCGCCGTCGTCCGAGCGGTACAGCCCGCCATGCGCGGCATCGGCGTCCACCTGCAGGTAGACCCGCCCCGGCCGGCTCGGCGCGACGCCGATGCCGATCCGCCCCAGGCCCTCGGCGGCCGAGGGCAGCCCACGGGTCAACGGCTGCCAGCTGCCGCCGCCGTCGGTCGACTTGTAGAGCCCGCTCCCCGGCACCTGGAACGACGCGCCGATCTCCCAGGGCGCCTGGCGGGCTGCCCACAAGGAGGCGTAGAGCACCCGCGGGTCGGCAGGGTCGAACGCCAGGTCCACGGCGCCGGTGTTCTCGTCGCGGTACAGCACCCTCTCCCAGGTGCGCCCGCCGTCCGTCGAGCGGAACACCCCCCGCTCGGCGTTCGGACCGTAAGGATGGCCGAGCACCGCCG
>DASZHY010000601.1:0-6428 GCA_035949675.1 Thermoanaerobaculia bacterium | reverse complement strand
CTCGGCGGCGCGCTCCGCCTCGCCGGTGTGGCCATCGCGCTGCAGGCCGGCGGCGGGCCGGTCGGCGCCGGCATCGGCTTCGCGGCGGGCGCCGCTGCCGCCGAGGCCGCCCTGGGCGCCTACGCGGCGGCGCACGGCTGGCTGCGCGGCGGCGCCGGCGCGGCCACCGATGCCGGGTTGCTGCGCGGGCTGCCGCCCTTCGCCGCCGGCACCGCTCTCGGGCAGGCCGGGCAGTGGTTCGACGTCCTGCTGCTCGGAGCGGCGGCCCCTGCCGCGGCGGTGGGCGCGTACGGCGTGGCGCGCGGCATCGAGCGCGTCCTCGAGCTGGCGTCGGAGGCCGCCAGCCACCGCTTCCTGCCCACCGCCACCGCGGTCCACGCCAGGGAGTCGCCCGCCGCCCTGGCCGCCGTCTACCGGCAGACCCGCTCGCTGGTGCTGGCGCTGCTCTGGCCGCCGGCCGCGGTCTGCCTGCTGGCGCCGGGGGCGGTGGTGCGGGCGCTCTTCGGCCCGCGTTACGGCGAGGCCGCGCCGGCGCTCGCGCTGCTCTGCGCCGGCCTGCTCGTCTCGGTGGCCCTGGGGTACAACGATCGCGTGCTGATCGCTTGCGGGCGGATCGCCGCCGTGAGCCGCCGCAGCGCCGCCAGCCTGGCGCTCGGCGCCGTCGCGGCGGCCAGCCTGGCGCCGGCCTGGGGCGGCCTCGGGGCGGCCGCCGGCTGGACGGCGATGACGGTGTCGCAGAACCTGCTCTGGGCCCGGCGCTTATGGGTCGAGAACCGCATCACGCCATGGGGCGGCGGCGACCTGGCCGCGATTGCGGTGGGCGCCATCCTGCCCACCCTCGCGGCCGCGGCGGCGGTACGCGCCGCCGGCTGGGGCGAGGCCGCCGCCGCCGCGGCGATCGGCCTGGTGGCGGCGGCCGGCGCCGCGGCCGTGCTGCTGCGCGCCGTCGCCCGGCGGTGACCTACCGGCGTGGCCCGCCGCCGCCCAGGCGCTCCGCCGCGCCGAGGAGCATGGGGCCGACGAAGCAGGCCTTGCCCAGGAAATAGAGGCCGATCGCGACGGTCATGGGCTCGCGCCGAGCGTCGGCGTAGTCGGCGTGGATCAGGATGAAGAGGCCGCCCGCCAGGCAGAACAGGAACGACAGGACGGCCCCCAACCGGACGAGGTTTCTCATGCCGCCGCCTACCGGCAGTCCGCGGTGACCAGGTCGCGGATCTTTTCGTGGTCCTTGGCCTGCGGCGCCAGCTTGAGGTAGCGGCGAAGCTCGGAGCAGCCGCTCTTGCGCTCCTCGTTGGAGAGCATCAGCAGGCCGAGGGCGCGGTGCGGCAACGGGCGGTTGGGGTCGAGCTTGGCCGCCTCGCGGAACTCGCCGGTGGCCTCCGCCACCAGCTTGCTCTGCACCGTCGTGTCATGGCTCTCGTCGCTCTGGGCGAACTTGAGCTGCCCGACGAGATAGCGGGTCTCCCAATCCTTGGGCATCGCCGCGCGGGCGCGGTCGAGCTCGAGCGCCGCGATGGTGTAGCGGCCCAGGTAGATGTTCAGCCGGGCGTCCTCCCGCACCAGCGGCGGCTGCAGGCGGGCGAGCTCGGCGTTGCCGGCCGCCGGCTGGGGCGGCGTGGTGGGAGGATGGGCGGCAAGGTACTGCTTGCTGTTGGCGATGCGCTCGGTCAGCAGCGGATGGTTGCCGAAGAAGAACGCCTCGACGTGGCGCGGCTCCTTGTGATCGTCGGCCAGCACCTCGTAGACGCGCGTCGCCTGCCGCAGGTCGTAGCCGGCGGCCGCGATCTTGGCGAAGCCGCCCTCGTCGGCCTCTCTCTCGAGCCCGCGGCCGTAGCCGTTGACCGCCGCCACCTGCGCCAGCTTGAGGCCGAGGGTGCCGACCAGGTCCGAGAGCACGGCGATGGCGGCCCCCTTGCCGACGTCGCCGTGCCTCGCGACGTCGATGCCCTTGATGTTGCCGGCCGCGATCACCGCGATCGACGCCACCTGGAACGCGACCTCCTTGTTGTGGGCGCTGCGCTGGAAGCGGAGCATGTGGCGGTTCTCGACGTGCGTCATCTCGTGGCCGAGGACGGTCGCGATCTGGTCCTCGTTCTCGAGCCGCGCCAGCAGGCCGGTGTGGACGAAGATGCCGCCGTTGGCGAAGGCGAAGGCGTTGAGGGTGGGATCCTCGATCACCCGCACGCGGATGTGCACCGCCGGGTTGGCGGCCATCCCGGGTGGGGTCAACCGCCCGACGATGCGGTTGAGGTAGGTCTCGAGCTGGGGGTCCTTGTACATCAGGGCGTTCTCGACGAGCGTCTCCTCTTCCTGGCGCGACTGCTCCCAGAGCTCCACCTCGTCGGGGAACGGCTTGAAGGCGGCGCCGGCGCTCGAGATCGGCGGCAGGTTGGTCGCGGCGCAGGCGGCGACCACGACGGCCAGCAGCAGCGCGGCGGCGGTGCGGAACGAGGCCGAATGACGCATGGCGATTCCTCCCAAGGCGCGCGTCCCCCGCGGATCGATGGGTTGATGGCCGCGGCGGACGGTCGCCAGAAGACTCCGTGTCAAGCTGATGCGGCCGGCGGGCGTCGCCGGCTTAGTGTGCTCCTGCTAAAAAGAAGCGCAACCGGACGCCCGGCGGGGACATCGGCCCCGACCGTAGAGCTGGATTGCGCCGAGTCACTGTCGGTTCCGCCGGCGGAGCGGCCGGCGCCATTGCCTTCCCGCCGCGCGGTTTCAGGCGTAAGATCCGGCCCAGCCCGGAACCCTTTTCCACAGGAGGTTTTTCATGGCTCTACGCTCGCGCGCCGCCGAAGAGCTGAATCCGTTCCTCATCGCGCAGATCCAGCTCGATCGGGCCCTGCCTCACGTCCAGGGCAAGAACGGCTTGCTGGACTACCTGCGGCGGCCCGAGCGCCTGTTGCGGATCGAGTTCCCGGTGAGCATGGACGACGGGTCGATCCGCGTCTTCACCGGCTTTCGCGTGCAGCACAACAGCGCGCGCGGCCCCTACAAGGGCGGCATCCGCTATCACCCCGACGTCACCGAGGACGAGGTCAAGGCGCTGGCGGCGTGGATGACCTGGAAGACGGCGGTGATGGACATCCCCTTCGGCGGCGCCAAGGGCGGGGTGATCTGCGATCCCAAGCAGCTGTCCCGAGACGAGAAGCGGCGTATCACCCGCCGTTTCGTGACGCAGCTCGGATCGGCGCTCGGGCCGATGGTGGACATCCCGGCTCCCGACGTCTACACCGACGAGACCACAATGGCGTGGATCTTCGACACCTTCGACATGACCCACAAGGGCCAGAACAACCTGCCGGTGGTGACCGGCAAGCCGCTGGCGCTGGGCGGCTCCTATGGGCGCGCCACCGCCACCGCGCGCGGCGCGCTGGTCTGCGTCGAGGAGGCGATCGGGCGCGGGCTGGTCGAGGGCGTCAAGACGTTGGCTGAGGCGCGCGTCGCGGTGCAGGGCTTCGGCAACGCCGGCGCGCATTTCGCGCGGCTGGCGGCGGAGGGCGGGGCCAGGATCGTCGCGGTCAGCGACTCCGGGGGCGGCATCGGCTCCGCCAAGGGCCTCGACGTGGCCAAGGTCCTGGCGCACAAGGCGAAGACCGGCAGCGTCGTCGGCCTCAAAGGGGCGGGAAAGCTCAGCAACGAGGAGCTCCTGGAGTTCGAGTGCGACGTGCTGGTGCCGGCGGCGCTCGAGAATCAGATCACGCGCCGCAACGCCGCGCGCATCCGCGCCAAGCTGGTGGCCGAGGCGGCCAACGGTCCCACCACGCCGGTCGCGGACGAGATCCTGGCACAGCGCGGCGTCGTGGTGGTCCCGGACATCCTATGCAACGGCGGCGGCGTCACCGTCTCGTATTACGAGTGGGTGCAGAATCTCCAGGACGAGCAGTGGGACGAGGCGACGGTCAACGCCAAGCTGCGCCGGAAGATGGTCAAATCCTTCCACGAGGTCTTCGACATCGCGGAGCGCCTTGCGGTCGACCCGCGCGTGGCCGCCTACGTGCTGGCCCTCGGCCGGGTGGCGGCCGTCACCGAGCTGCGCGGCATCTGGCCTTAGTACCTCCACCCCGGTCGGAGGTACCTCTAATGGCGGCGGCCGGCGGCGCCGCCGGTGCGGGCGTGAACCAAAGCGCCTCGGCTGCGTATAAGCAACATGATCCAGGGGCAACGGACGCTGGCGCGCCGGGCGTCGACACTTCCTACGGGTCGGTCGGCGCCCCGCGAACGAGGTCCACGGTGGTTTCGTCGCAGGGCGTCGACACTTCCTACGGGTCGCCTCGAAGCCGTTCTCGTGCTTGCCATCTCCGTGGCCGCCCTGGGCATGACGGCCGCGGCGCTGCTGAGCTCGCCGCGAGATGAGGCGGCCGCGTCGGCTGCAGGCAGCGCGCTGGCCGCGGGCAGGCCGGAGGCGCCGCGGTCCAGCGTCCCCAAGGGGGGCATCGCGCCGCGAAAGCCGGTCCCGGAAGCGCTCTGTGCCGGCAGGCTGCCCGCGGCGCCGGCGAACCCCATGCGCCCGCACGCGCCGGCCGCGGCTCCATCAGGTCAGCGATGTGCGGCGCGCTTCCACGGGCCGCCCGCCTGCGAAGCGCCTGCCGCCCACGGCCGGCGCCTGCCGGGCTGACCCGCGACCTCATTGCGGCCGCGGCAGCACGGTCGGGAGCAGACGCTCGAGGGCAGCGTCGAGGCCCCCTGCGACAGCTGGATCGCGCGGCCGCAGACGGCGGGCGGATTCGAAGGCGGCAGCCGCCTGCTGGCGCTCGCCGGCGGCGCCGCGAAAGAGCGCGGCGAGCAGCTGCACCTCGAAGTCGCCCGGCCAGCGCCGCGCCGCCTCCTCGACCAGCGAGTACGCCTTGACACGCTCTCCCGCCCGCGCCAGGTCGAGCGCGAGGAGCTTGAAGGGGCGGCTCGCATAGGGCTCGATCACGAGGGCCTGGCGGTAGTGACGTTCGGCAGCGTCGAACTCGCGGTTTCGCCGCTCGACGTCGCCGAGGTCGAGCAAGGTCGCGGGGGCTAGCGGATCGAGCTCCACCGCGCGGGTCAGCGCGGCGCGCGCCGCGGCCAGATCGCCGTCCTTGAGCAGCAGGCGCCCCTTTTCCCCGAACACGATGGGGCTCGTCGGCTCGGCCTTCTCCATGGCGGTCCAGAAGATCCGCTCGTTCTCGAAGATCGCCGAGTAGCGGACGGTGAGCCAGGCGCAGGCCACGGCGGCGAGCGACAGGACCGCCACCGCGAGACGCCGCGGCCGGATCAGGGCGAGGCTCCAGGGGAGCGCGAGCGACGGCAGAAAGAGATAGCGGTCGGTCACCATGTATTGCGGCGCCAGTGCCCAGATGTTGAGCACCGGCAGCAGCCAGGCGGTGAACCATGCGATGGGCAGGAACAGCGGGTGCCGTCGCCGCCAGGACCAGGCGGCAATTGCGACGAGAGCCGCCGCGATGGCGACCGACAGCAGGACGGGTGCGTCGAGCGGCCCGAAGCGCGGGCGCTCGGGGCGAAAGAACGAGAACCCGGTCGGCCAGAGCAGGAGGCGCAGATAGGTGGCAAACGCGACCGGCACCGCGGGGAGGGAGTCGACGAGCCGCGGCGCGTCGACCGCGGGCTGGGCGAGCCCGCCCAGGACGGCGATGCGAACCGCCAGGTAGACGGCGGTCACCGCCGCCAGGACGCCGGTGAGCCTGAAGAGCCGGCGTGCAGCCGGAGGATCGGTCCGCGCGGTGCCCAGGGCCCAGAGCGCCGCAAACGGCAGGAGCCCGATCGCCACCTCCTTCGACAGCAGCGCGAGAGCATAGGCGGCGGCCGCCGCGGCGAACGGCGCGGCATCGCTCCGGGCGGGCTCCACGGGTCGCCACAACGCCGCGTGCAGGGCCAGCAGCACGAACAGGGCCGCCAGCAGCTCTTGCAGACCCGAGGCCCAGGCGACGGAGCTGACGTGTGCGGGGTGCAGCGAGAACACGATCGCCGCGAGCAGCGCGACCGCGGGCGGCAACCCCAGCCGGGAGAGAAGGCCGTAGGCCAGGGCGCCGATCAGGCAGGCCAGCGCGACCGCCGCGAGATGCCATCCAAACGGCCTTCCCGAGGCGACCTGATAGTAGAGCGTCGAGAGCGCCAGAAAGACGGGACGGTAAAAGCTGCTGATCACCGTGCCGAAGCCCTTGCGCAGCGCGCCGACGTCGGTCGAGAACCCTCGCGGGATGCTGCCGAGATCCGCCAGCGAGGCGCTGCTGCGGAAGAGCAGGGTGTCGTCGAGCACGAAACCGTAGCCCGTCGTCGGCCAGTAGACGACGAGCGGCGCGAGCGCTGCCAGCAGCGGCGGCAGCAACCTGGCCAGCAGGCGCCGCGGCCGCGAGCCCGCCTGCCGGGCGGCTGCCGGCTGACGCCGCGCGGCGGCGGTCTTTGGCGATCGTACGGCCCTGCGGCGCATGTCGGAAGCG
>DASZHY010000600.1:0-19003 GCA_035949675.1 Thermoanaerobaculia bacterium | reverse complement strand
GGTCGCCTGGTCCCGGGCGGCGCTCGGCGGCGGCGGCCAGGCCGACTCCCTGGGCAGCCGTGAGAGCAGCTGGCGCGCCACCCGGCGGTCGCTGCTTTCCAGGTTGTGTGCCTCGCCGGGATCGTGCGCCAGGTCGTAGAGCTCGGGCAGCGGCAGCGCGATGAGCTTGCGGCCCTGGCGCAGCACGCCGCGCAGCGGCGCCCAACCCCGGTTGAAGGCGGCCGAGAACGCTTCGAAATACGAGGTCTCGGCGCTACCTCCCGGCGGCGCGGCGGCGGCGAGCAGCGACCGTCCCGGGCGCGATATTCCTATTGAGCCCGGCAAGCCGGGCGGGCCCATTGAGCCCGGCAAGCCGGGCGGGCCTAACGAGCCCGGCGGCGCTGCCGGGGCCCTGGCGCCGGTCAGGCCGGCGGCCTCGAGCAGGGTCGGGAAGACGTCCACGTGGCGGGCCGGCCGCCCGTCGCGTCCGGGCGGCACGCCGGGTCCCCAGAGCAGCAGCGGCACGTGGAGCGTCGCCTCGTAGGCGAACAGGCCGTGCGTCTGCTCGCCGTGCTCGCCCAGCGATTCGCCGTGGTCGCCGGTCACCACGATCAGGGTCGGCGTCTCGGCGCCGGCGAGAAACGGCGTCAGCAGCGGCGCCAGGTAGCCGTCGGCGGCCGCCACCTCGCCCAGGTAAGGGTTGCCGGGAAAACGCGACGCGTAGGGTTCCGCCGGCTCGTACGGGGCATGCGGGTCGAACAGGTGGACCCACATGAAGCGGCGGCTGCCGCGCTGCCGCTGCCACCAGGCGAGGGCCGGGGCCACCACCTGGTCGCCCTTGCGCTCGGCGAATAGGAACTGGTCGGGGTGGCTCCCCTTCGGGTAATGGTCGTCGTAGACGTCGAAGCCGCGGTTGAGCCCGAACCAGGAGTCGAGCGGGTAGGCGCCGACGAACGCGCCGGTCGCATAGCCGGCGGCGTGCAGCACGGTGGCGAGCGTCGGCACGCCGGCGGGCACCCGGAAGCCCTCGTTGTCGCGCACGCCGTGCTGGAAGGGGTAGAGGCCGGTCAGGATGTTGGTGTGCGAGGGCAGGGTCACGACGTTGTGCGCATGGGCGTCGGCGAACACCCGGCCGCCGGCCGCCAGCCGGTCCAGCAGCGGCGTTGGCGATGGGCGGCGGCCGGCGAAGCCGGGAGCGTCGGCACGCCAGGTGTCGATGGTGATGAGCAGCAGGTCCAGCGGTGCGCGCCCCTTCCCGGGGCGTTCGGCCGGGGGCTGCGCGCGTGAAACCGCCGAAGTCGCCGGGGCCGCTGGCGAGATGGCGGCGGCCGCCAGCGCCGCCAGCGTCGCTGTCCCGGCCCATGCCGCCGCTCGGGCCAGGCCCACGAGCAGTGCCGGCCTGGCGGCGGCGATGCGGCGGCCGGTTGGTCGTCTCATGACCGGCTGAGTTTAACGGACGCGGCCCGGCCGGTCCGCGCTAGAGAAAGTGGTGGTCGAAGCGAAGGGGCCGCGGCTCCGCCTGTCGCCGGTCGCGGCACTCGTTGCTCGTCGGAGGGGGCGTCCCCTTCCCCCCCGGAGGGGTGGGAAGGGGATCGAGGGGTTGCGGGGGGAGACCCGATAGACGGCCGCGGCTCCGCCTGTCGCCTGTCGCGGCACTCACCGCTCGTCGCTTCGAGTAGTCCTCGAACGTCAGCTACTGGCACCGATTTCACGGCACCGAATCGCCGGAGGCGTTGGAAACCAAGACAGCACGAGCCCGGAGGGTTCCCCGGGCTCGTCGTGGCCGGAACGCTTGCGGCGCTGCGGGACTAGCGGAAGTGCAGGGTGGCGCCGAGGCGGAAGATGCGTGGCGACAGCACCTCCTCGACGTCGCCGGCAGAGGTCACCTGGGTATTGCGCTGGTGCTGCAAGGCGTCGTGGTTGTTGAGCAGGTTGAAGCCGTCCACGCCGATGGTCAGGCTGAGGTCGCGGAAGTGGAAGTCCTTGCCAACGCGGGCGTCGAGCACGAAGATGTTGGGATTGCGGAACTCGGTCACGCTGGTGCCCAGCAGCACGAAACGGCTGCCGGCGGGGCCGCTGGTCTTGACGAAGGGCGGCGTCGGATAGCCCTGACGCCCGCTCACCGCGGCCACGACGTCGAAGCCCCACGACCGGCTCGGCGCCACCTGGTAGAGCGCGTTGGCGTGGTAGGACCAGCGGCTGCCGATGAGCACGTCGCTCTTGTTGCCGCTGCCGGACGACTGCTCGAAGTAATCGCCGTCGTGGGTGGCGTATTTCAGGTCCGAGTTGTCGAAAACCAGGCTCGTCGGGTCGTGGAAGAAGATGTATCTGGGCCCGATGTGCCACTTCCAGTCGCTGAGCGTGAAATGTGCGTTGGCCAGCCACTGATTGGATAGGCGTTTGGTGAAGGTGACCGTGCCGCCGAGGTAGCGCTGCGTACGGTCGCCATTGGTGTAGAGCGTGCCGCCGGTCGGGGTGAGCGCGGGGTTCAGGACGTATACCGGCACCGTCGCCGTCTGGCCGTTGGGCAAGGGGCCGGTTGCGGGGTTGGGCGTGCCGTCGGGGTTGGTCCTCAGTACATAGTCGTTGACCGTCGCCAGGCGGGTGACGCCGCTCTGGTCGGTGACGAAGACGCGCTCTTCCGGGATCTGGTCGATGCGGCGATAGGTCAGCGTCAAGGTGGCCAGATAGTCGCGGCCGAAGCCCTGGTCGATGCCCGCGGTGAGCTCGTTGGTGCGGGCCGGCTTGAGGTGGCGGTCGTTGACGCTGGGCGTGGCGAGCGAGGCCGGGTTGTTGGGGTCGATGTTGGTGGTGTAGTCAGGCACCAGCGTCGGGATCTCGTTGGGATCGAGCCGGTGGTTGCCGTTGAGGTCGTTGAAGTAGAAGTAGGCGTAGCTGTAGCCGATCGGGTTGACGCGGGTGGAGAGGGGGATCTGGCCGAGCTGTTCGGCATACTGCGAGAAGGTGCCCCGCAGCAAGGTCCGCCGCTCCTTGCCGACGGCATAGGTGACGCCGACCCTTGGCACCACGGTGGTCCAGTGGAAGCCGCCGGCGTCGTTGCCGGGGAAGAAGACGTCCGGGATCAGCCCCTGTGCGATCGGCGTGCCGGCCCCGAAAACTGCACGGTTCCTGAGCAGTTGGTTGTCGAGCCGGGCGCCGGCGTTGATCGTCCAGTTGCCCTTCGACCAGGTGTCCTGCGCCCAGGCCGCTGCGTATTGGCTGCGGATGTTCACCTTGCGGTTGCGGAAGAACTCGATGATGTTGGTGGTCGGATCGGCGCTGGCGCAGCCGCCGAAGTTGGCGCAGTCGATGACCTCGTAGCCGTGCGGCCAGGTGGTCTGCGAGCGGTTGTCCTGGTGGCGGTAGCTGCCGCCGAACTTGAGCTCGTTGCTGGCGCTGCCGGTCTGGAAGAAGTAGTTGCCGTCCAGCCGCTGCTGCTGGATGATCGCGGTCTGCTTGAAGTCCAGGTTGGTGCCGTTGAGCGTGCCGCTGGGGTCGAGGTAGATGAAGGGCGTAAGGCCGCCCTGCGGCGCCAGCGTGAAGCCGCCGTCGTTGTTCGACCAAAGACCGGTGAAGTAGAGGTTCTTGCCGAGCAGGTAGGTGTCCTCGATCTTCCAGATCTTGGAAGGCGTCGTCTGGTTCCAGGTGGTCGGCTGCGCCCGCGTCGGACCGGCGTTGCGGCCCTGCTTGAGCTTGTTGTTCGTCCAGTAGTGGACGACGCCCGAGTCCGCGTCGGTGGCCTGGAAGTTGAGCTTGGTGTTGAAGTCCTTGAGCTGCGTGTTGTCCGGCTCGCCGCCCACCACGATGTTCTTGATGTCGCTGCGGCCGTAGGACACCCAGCCCCACAGGCGATCGCGCCAGAGCGGACCGCCGACGTCGGCGCCGTACTCCGCCACGTGGTTGATCTTGTTGCCTGAGAGCACGGTGCCGTCCGACTTGACCACCGTGCCGGGGGCCGACTGGAGATTGCCGTCGGTCCGCAGGTAGCGCGCATTGGCCTTGATCTCGTTGGTGCCACGCTTGGTCACCTGGTTGACGGTCACGCCCGAGGTGGCCACGGTCACGTCGGCGCTCGACACCGTGAACTGCACCTCGTCGAAGGCGCCGAAGTCGTAGTACGACAGCGAGCCGCCGACCGCGTTCATGTCGCTCATGATGACGCCGTCGACCGCGAAGGTGTTGTCGCGGCCGTTCGACCCGGCGCCGACGAAGTCGGACTGCTGGCCGCTCTCATTGCCGCCGACGTTGATGCGGTCGGTCTGCACCCCCGGGGCCTGGGCGAGCAGCGACCACGGATCGCGGGCGGTGGGTACGTTGTCCAGCGCCTTGGCGTTGATCACCGCGCCGCGGTTGACCTTGCGCTCGTCGAGCAGCGGCGCGTCGGCGGTGACGGTGATCGTCTCCTTGATCGAAGAGGACAGGGTCAGCACCACCTGCGCCTTGCCGCCGATGTTGACGGTGACGCTCGGGTAGTCGACGCTCGAGAAGCCCTCGAGCTCGCCCTTGACCGCGTACTGGCCCGGATGGAGCCCGAGGATGCGCGCCAGCCCCTCCGAGTTGGTGGTCTCGACCCGCGGCGCGCCGATGCCGGTCACGGTGACCGTCGCTCCGGGCAGCGGCTGGTTCTTCTCGTCCTGGGCCTTGACGTAGATGTCGCCCGACTGCAGCTGGGCGAAGGCCGGGACGGCGGCCGTCAGCAGCAATACGGCGACTGCGAGCGATTTGCAGGCCCTGCAGCTGCGCTTGCTCATGAGGTGCTCCCTTTCGCGGGCGACGGGCCGGGCAGCCGGACGCGTCACGCAAGCTGGGTGTCGAAGCCGTCACGGCTTCCAGGTGATCGTGGCCGAATCATAGCCGATGAGCAGGCGCTGCCGGAAGGGCGGGCGTCCGGCGATTCGCGGCACTTTCCCGGCGACGGACCCCTGAACGGCACTGGTGGCCGAAACGCGGATCGGCTCAGAGCGGCGGCGGCAGCGGCAGGATCTCGCAGCGCGAGCCGGCCGGGGCCGGTGGGGCGCCGGCGCGCACCCGCACCAGGGCCGTGCCGCGGGCGTAGGCCGCGAGGTCGTGCGAGCCCTTGGGCGGCAGCGGCCGCACCAGCGGTCCGCCGTCGGGCGCCGCGCCCCAGGCCACCTCGGCCGGCAGGAAGCGGTCGCGCGCCGGCGCTCCCGGCAACGGCGCGGCGAGGGTGCCGGGCACCGCCGGCCGCCACCAGGCGTCCTCGCGGCCGCCAAGGCGCGCCAGCGCCGGGCGCACGAAGAGCCAGAAATCGACCATCACCGAGGCCGGATTGCCAGGCAGGCCGAAGACACAGCCTCCCGGATGGGTGGCGAACACCAGCGGCTTGCCCGGCTGGATCGCCACGGCGTCGAAGTGGCGGCGGCAGCCGAGCTGCTCGAGGACGCCCTCGACGAGGTCGAACTCCCCCATCGAGACGCCGCCGCAAATCAGCAGCACGTCGCCGGCCGCGAGGCCGGCCGCGATGCGCGCGGCGAGCAGGTCCCGGCGGTCGGGCGCGATGCCGAGCGAGGTGAAGCGCAGCCCCAGCGCGGCGCCCGCCGCCAGCAGGAAGTCGGTGTGCGAGTCGCGCAGCTGCCCGGGGCCTGGCACCTGCTCGGGCGGCACCACCTCGTCGCCGGTCGCGAGGACCGACACCACCGGTGCGCGGTGGACCGGCAGCTCGCCGTGACCGTGGGTGGCGACGAGCGCCAGGGCCCCGGGGGTGAGCAGCGAGCCGGCGGGCAGCAGGACCTCGCCGGCGCGCTGCACCTCGCCGCGGCGGCGCACGTGATCGCCGCTGCCGGCCGCGGCGAGCAGCTCGACCGCTTCCACCTCCACGACCGCAAGGTCGGACCCCAAGACCGCAAGGTCGGAGCCAATGCCGGCCGCGGCGACGCCGGAGCTCGCGGTGCGGGCGACGGGCCGGGTGGCCTCGACCGGCACCACGCGGTCCGCCCCCCGCGGCAGCGGCGCGCCGGTCATGATGCGGACGGCATGGCCGGCCGGCAGCAGCAATCCCGGCGGCGCGCCGGCGGCGACGGTGGCCGCGACCGGCCGCCGCTCGCCCGGGACCACCTCGCCCGCCAGCGCATAGCCGTCCATCGCCGAGACGTCGGCGGCGGGCACGTCGACGGTGGCCGCCAGCGCCGCGGCGAGCACTCTGCCGGCGGCCGCACGGCGGGCAACCCGCTCGGCGGCAAGCGGCGCCAGCGCCGCGGCGATGCGCTCCCAGGCTTGCTCGGGGGACAGGGCCGGCACGTCCGCCATCAGATCAGGGCCGGGGCGCCGCCGGCAAGCTCGGGCCGCCGGCAGCTTGCGGTCGCTCGCAGGGGGCGCAGGTCTCGCAGGGGGGCGCAGGGGTCGCAGGGGGGCGCAGGCGATGGTATGATCCTTGACCGCTCACTCACATGAACTCAGCGCCACGCGCGCGGAGCCTCGCACCTTGACCACGGTCGAGAACAGCTTTCAGTACCGGGGCGACCTGTCGCAGACGGCGCTGCCCGAGATTCTCTACACGGTTGACCGGTTCCAGGTGCCGGGTGTCATCGAGGCCCAGCGCGGCCCCCTGATCAAGCGCGTATTCATCAAGGAAGGCAACGTCGTGCATGCGTCCTCGAACGACCGCGAGGATAGCCTCGGCCGCTATCTCGAGATGGCCGGTTTGCTGTCGCGGGAGCAGTTCGACGACACGATGCGTGAGCGCGAGCGCACCCACAAAAGGTACGGAGTGCTGCTCATGGAGCGGCGGCTGCTGTCGCCGGGCGAGATCTACCGCGCCATCCGCAAGCAGATCGAGGCGATCGTCTGGGGCCTGTTCGCCTGGCAGGAAGGCAGCGTCAGCTTCAGCATCGGAGAGTACCGGGAGCCGGAGTCGGTGCGCATTCAGCTACCCATGCGGCAGGTGATCCTGCACGGCATCAAGCGCGCTCCGAACGCCAAGGCGATGGTAGCCAGGATGGGGCGGAAAGAGACGGTCTTCGAGCCTTGTTACCAGGTAGAGGAGCTGATCGAGATCGCAATGGACGGCGACGAATACAGGCTCCTGCAACTGGTGGATGGGCGCCGCACACTGTTCGAGATCTGTACCCAGGGACCGCACGGCGCGGCCGAGAACGGCAAGCTGTTGTACGCTTTCCAGGTGCTGCAGCTGATCCGGCGGGTGACTCAGGACAAGCCGGAGAGCCGGTCCGCCATCCGTGAGACCGGGGCGATCAAGATCCGATTCAAGACCCATGGCGACAAGTATGGCAGCTGACGGCCCTGACGGCCGGTCGGCACGCCGGCTGCCGGCGCCCACCCGGAACGATCGAGGAGCATGCGAGCATGCCGCTTTACGAGTACCAATGCACCGAGTGCGGTAAGAAGACTGAAGTTCTGCAACGCTTCCAGGACGCGCCGCTCGCGGTTTGCCCGGCCTGCGGCGGCGCGGTCAGGAAGCTGGTCTCGTCCCCCGCCTTCCAGTTCAAGGGGAGCGGCTGGTACGTCACCGACTATGCCCGCAAGGGCGGGCCCGCCGCGGGTGGCGAGGGAGCCTCCGACTCCGACAAGGGCGCCCCCGGGGGCGCTGAGAGCGGCGCCTCCGCCGGAGGGGCTGAGGGCGGCGCCCCCAGGGGCGGTGAAGGCGGCGCCCCAGCGAGGGGCGCTGAAGGCAGATCAGCCGGCGGGAACGCCGGAGAGGCTGCGGCCAAGGGTGGCGAGTCGGCGGGTGGTGGCGACGGCAGCGGCGCATCGGGGACCGGCGCCGGCTCCGAAGCGAGGTCCAAGTCTGCCGCCGCCGAGGCGAAGGCCGGGTCGAAGGCCGGCGCCGGATCCGGCGAGCGGTCCGCCGCCAAGCCCGATTCCAAGCCGGCTGCCGCCGGCACGGGAAGGTCCTGAAAGTCCGCGAGTCGCATGTCCAGGGTGGACATGCGACATGTCCCGGAGGCCAAGGGGGACGCCCCCTCGGCTGCGCCGCCGGTGGGCGCTCGAGCGCCGCCCGGGTCTGATCGGCCGGGACCAGGGCCAGGACTCGCCCCCCGCCGGCCATCGAGCCAGATGACGGCGCCGGTAAGGATTGCGGGCAGCACGTGCAGGACCAGGCGCGAGAAGCTGAAACCTACCAGCGTCACCGGGTCGACGCGCACCGAGAGATAGACATAGAGATAGAAGAGCAGCTGCAAGGCGACGACCGCCGCCAGCGGGCGCAGGCGCCGGTCGAGGGCGATCAGCGGCAGCAGCAGCAATGCGTAGGCGAAGCCGTACCATGATCCGTGCAGGACCGCGGCGATGGCGGCGAGCACCCGCGGCAGGCGCTCCAGCACCAGCGGGCCGGAGTTGTAGGCGCCGAACAGGTGATAGCGCCGGACCCCGGCCAGCCAGGGCACCGTCACCGCCAGCAGCGGCAGGGTGAGCGCCGCCAGGGCGCGCGGGTCGACGGGCCGCGGCCAACGCAGCCGGCGCAGCCACTGCGGCACCCAGAGCCACTGCAGCCAGCGCGCCAATTGCAGCCAGCGCCTCGCCCCATCCCCTCGAGCCGCGGGACGGGTCCGTGCCGCCGGCGACGCCGCCCAGAGGCGCGCGGCGTAGATGACCGCCAGGCCGGCGCCGAGCGGCAGCCCTTCGACTTTCGAGGCGGCGGCGAAGGCCGCGGCCAGCCCGATCTGCGCCGCTCCCCGCAGATCGGCGGGCGCGAGCAGCGGCGGCAGGGCGGCGGCGAGCGCCAGGGCGATCAGCCAGTCGGCGCCGCCGGCCGACAGCCCGCCGATGCCGTAGGCGGCGAGGGCCATGGCCAGGCCCGCGAGGGCCGCCTGCGCGGCGAAGCTGCTCACCTCCGCGCGCCGCAGCGCCTCGCGCACCGCGGCCAGCAGCAGCGCGAAGGCGCCAGCCGACCAGAGCATCATCGCCGGCTCGTCGAAGCGCCCGGCAGCCAGCGCGGTGACGGCGAAGAGCTCCGGCAAAAGGTTGGGGTAGTCGGGGTGCACGACCCAGTTCCAGCTCGCGCCCAGGTAGCGGTAGTCGACGCCGCCGGCGAGATAGAAGCGGCGGCCCTTGAGGCCCCAGTGATAGATGAAGTCGGGGGTCGCGATCCACGCCGACAGGGCGCAGACCGTGAAGACGGCCACCGCCGCGAGGGCCACCGCTTCTCCCCAGCCGAGCTCGGATGGCAGCCGCGTGCGGTCGGCCGGCGCCGGCAAGAACCGCCAGGCGAGCCCGACCGCCGCGCCGAGCGCGATCGTGACCACCGGCAGACGCCAGGGCAGGCCGGCCAGGCCGAGGGCGGTGAGCAGCAGGTGCAGGCCCACCCACCCGGCGAGCGAGTAGAGCGCCAGCCGGTACAGGGCGCTGTCGCGAGGTCCGCCGAGGACGCCGGCGAAGCGGCTGCCGGCGAAGGTCAGGACGGCCGCCACGGCTAACGCGGCCAGGAGCGGCGGCAGCGGCAGGCCGGCGGCGCTCAGGGTCGATGGATCCGGAAGAGGCGGCCGCCGTCGAGCTGGCGAACGAGGGCGAGCTGGGCGCCGGGCGGCGGCACCGGCTCGGTCCGGTAGGCGATCAGGTAGGCGGCCAGCTGCCGGCCGGCGAGGTCGTCCGGCAAGACCACGTCGAGGTCGGGCAGCAGGTAGGCGGCCCAGCGCCAGCGGAAGAACTCGGCGCCGCACTCGCCGGGAGGCGAGACGAAGATGACCGTGCTGTTGGCAGGCAGCCAGCCCTCGACCCCGTCCAGGCACCGCCGCAGGCGCTCGGCCGGCGCCATGCCGATGCGCCAGAGGCAGGGAGGGCGATTGATCTGCCGGGCGTCCCAGGAGGCGAGCGTGCCGCCGGCCTCACGCGCCAGGGCAACCGCCGCCCAGCCGGCGAACAGGACCAGGACGAGACGGACCAGCGGCTCGGGTGCGCGACGCAAGCCTCGAGCTTATCGCACGCGCGTCGCACGCGTGGTCGCCTGCTGCGTGGGGCCGCCTGCCGCCTGCTACACTTCTCGGCCGTCATGCCGCCGGTGCCGACCCTCGCCGAGATCTGCCCGCTGGTGCGCTCGCTGCTCGCCGACCTGGGGCTCGAGCCGGGCGCCGTCGAGCTCGCGATCGATCCCGGCGACGAGATGCTGCAATTCCTCGTGCAGTCCGCGGCCGGCGATCGTGAGCGGGCGCTCTACTCCTACTTCCAGTCAGGGGCCAGCATCGCCGGCGCGATGTCCCAGGTGCTGAGCTGGCGCTTCGGCGAGCCGGGGCGGACCGGGAGGCTCCTCGACTTCGCCAGCGGCTACGGGCGCGTCACCCGCTTCCTGGTGCGCCTGCTGCCGGCCGAGCGCATCTGGGTCTCCGACGTCTATGCCGAGGGCGTGAGCTTCCAGCAGCGGCGCTTCGGCGTGCACGGCATCGTCTCGAGCGTGCGCCCCGAGGACTTCGCCGCGGCGGCGGGCGGCGCCGCCTTCGACGCCATCCTGGTCACCTCGCTGTTCACCCATCTGCCGGCGGAGCGGTTCGTGGCCTGGCTGCGGGTTCTCATGTCGCTGCTCGCCCCGGGCGGGGTGCTGGCTTTCAGCGTCCACGACCGCTGCCTGCTGCCTCCCGGCGAGGTGCTGCCGCCGAGCGGGTTGCTGTTCCAGGAGATCAGCGAGAGCGGCTCGCTCGCCGGCACCGATTACGGCTCGACCTGGGTGAGCGAGGAGTTCGTGCGTGGCGCCCTCGAGCTGGCGCTCGGCGGCGCGTCCGCCGCTGCCGGGGCAGGCTCCCTGCACCGGTTGGCGCGCGGCCTGTGCAACTTCCAGGACCTCTACGTCGCGGTGCCGGAGGCCGGCGCCGACTTCTCGCGCCTCGCCTTCCGCGGCGAGCCCTACCTGTTCGTCGAGCGCTGCGCGCTGGCGGGTCCCGACCGTCTGGAGCTGCGCGGCTGGGCCGGGGTGCTCGGCAGCGGCGGCCTGCAGGCCGTCGAGGTGCTGCTCGACGGCGAGCTGCTGGCGCGGCTGCCGATCGACGGCGCCAGGCCGGAGGTGGCCGCCCTGCTGGGCGATCCCCGCCTCGAGCGCTCGGGATGGGGAGGCGCCTGCCGGCTGCCGGAGGGCGCGTCGCGTTCGGGCACGGTGCTGGGGATGCGGGTCGTCGACGACCGCGGCGTCGCGCATCCCGAGGCGGCCGCCACGCTGGAAGCGGCGCTGCACGACTCCACCAAGCTCGAGGTGACGGTGGCGCAGCGCGAGGGCCGCCTGGCCGCCGAGCGCGGCGAGCGGCTGACGCTGCAGGTGGCGGCGCTCGAGGCGCGCATTGCCGCGATGGAGGCCAGCCGCTTCTGGAAGCTGCGGAACCAGTGGTTCCGGGTCAAGGGCTGGCTCGGGATCGGGGAAGGGTGAGCGGCCCGCTCGTCGGCCATCTCCTCCCGGGGCTGTACTTCCTCGCGCTCGGCGCGGGGCTGGCGGCAGTCCTCGGGCGCTGGTACGACCCGCTGCCGCGCTGGGCCGCCGCGCTCTTCCTCGCCTTGCCCCTGGCGCTCTTCTGGCAGGCGCTGGCCGCCGGCCGCATCCTGCTGCCGCTCGACGTGCTTCGCGCCTATGTGCCGTTCCGCCAGCTGCCGCCGGACCCGGCCGGAGCGATCTTCCTGCAGCGCGACCTGGTGCACCAGATCGCGCCCTGGGTGATGGAGGTCAAGCGGGCGCTGCTCGCGGGACGCTGGCCGCTGTGGAACCGGCATGCCGGCGCCGGCATGCCGCTGATGGCCGACCCGCAGAGCCAGCCCTTCCAGCCGCTGGTGCTCCTGGGCTATCCGTTCTCGGTGGTTCGGGCCGCCGCCGTCACCGCCGCTCTGCGCGTCCATCTGGCGCTCGTCTTCACCTTCCTGCTGCTGCGGCGGCAAGGCCTGGGAGGGGCGCCGGCGCTGGCCGGCAGCCTCGCCTTCGCGCTCGGGAGCTTCGTGCTGCTGTGGCTGGGGTGGCCGATCGCCAACGCCGCCGCCCTGCTGCCGGTGGCGCTGTATGCGGCGGCACTGTGCGACCAGCGCGGCGCCGGGCGCGACTTCGCGCTGCTCGCGGGCGCCGTGGCGGCGTTGCTGCTCGCCGGCCATCCCGAGACCATGCTGTACGCGCTGGCGCTGGTCGGTCTGTTCCTGGGGAGCCAGATTGCCGCGCGGTACGCCGGCCTTGGCCGGCTGCTGCTCGCCCGGGCCGGCGTCGGGAGGCGCCCCGCGGACAAGGTCAGCGCGGGTCTCGTTGCAGATCGGCGCCCCGTGGCAGCGCCCTCCGACGACCTCGGCGCAGCGCGCCGACACCTCCTGCGGGTCGCCGTGGCGCTCGCGGTCGCCGCCGGCATCGCCGCGCCGCCGCTGCTGCTCGCTCACGCCTACCTGCCCACCACCGCGCGGGCCGAGCAGGTGCGCTGGCAGCTGGCGCGGCGGCCGCTCGCGGAGCTGTGGGACGACCTGGGGCGCAAGGACGTCCTGGCCGCCTGGGGCCTGAGGGCGGAGTCGCGGCTGCTGCTCACCGCCGCGCCGCGGGCGCTTGGCGACGAGGGCCCCGGATACCGGGGCGACACCAACTATTTCGAGGACGCCTCGGGCTTCGCCGGCACCGCAACGCTGCTCGCGGCGCTGCTGGCGGTGCCTGCCGCGGCCGGTGCGCCGCTGGCCGCCGGCGGGCGCCCCGGGCGCCTGCCGCAGGAGCGGCTGATGCTGCTGGTGCTGGCCGCCAGCCTGCTGCTGCTCGGCCAGCCCCCCGGTCTCGACAACCTGGTGGGCCGGCTGCCGATCGCCGGCTGGACCGCCGTTCACGGCAACGGGCGAATGCAGCTGCTCGTCGGCTTCTGCCTCGCCTATCTCGCCGCCTGCCAGCTCGAGCGCTGGACGCGCGGCGCGCGGCCGAGGCCGGTGGCGGTGGCCGCGGCCGCGCTGGGGCTTGCCGGCGTGCTGGCCTGGGGCTACCTCGGCCACTTCCCCGCCGGCCTCGGCTGGGGGCGGGATTCCCAGCGCTTGGCCTGGCTGTGGGCGCAGGCGGCGGTGCTGGCGGCCGCGGCCATGGCTCTGGCAGTGCCGGCGTGGAGGGCGCGTGGGCGCCGCTTGCCGGCCTGGCCGGTGTGGATGTTCTGCGCGCTGGTGGGCGGCGAGCTGCTGGCCGCCAACGGGGGGGCCAACCGCGCGAGCCCGGAGCACCTGGCCTTCCCGGTCACCCCGCCGGTGGACTTCCTGATGCGGCACCTGGGGAGCGGCCGCATGGTCGGCATGGCGAAGAGCTTCCCGGCCAACTTCCCGGCGTTCTACGGCCTCGACGACGTGCGTATCGACAATCCATCCGTGCCTGACGCCTACCAGCGGGTCACCGCCGGGCTCAGCCCGCCGCACGCGCTCGAGCCGTTCTTCGGGCGCCCCGGCCATCCGTTGTACGACTTTCTCGGCGTGCGTTACGTCGTCACCCATCCCGGCGCCGCTCTGTCGTTGCCGGCGGCGTTCAAGGACGCGGCCGGGTGGGTGTTCGAGCGGCCGCGGCGGCTGCCGCGGCTGTTCCTGCCCGAGCGCATCCAGGTCGACCAGGGCCAGTGGGCGCAGGGCTGGCTGGAGAACAACGACGACTTCGCCCGCCGCGCCCTGGTCTCGATCCCGAGCCTGGTGGGACGCCATTGGCGCGCCCGGCAGCCGGGAGAGTCGCAGGTGGCGGTCGGCGCGGTCGCGGCCGAGCGCATCCGCGGCCACGCGTCCCTGGTCGAGCTGCGGCTGCTCGCCGCGAGCATCTACCAGGACGGCGACTGGCACGTGCTAGCGGGGGGCAGGCCGGTCGCCGGGACCCTGGTCAACGGCGTCTTCGCCGGCGCCTGGCTGCCGGCGGGGGAATGGGACGTCGAGCTGATCTATCGCCCGCCGCGGTTGCTGGCCGGTTGTTTGCTTACCGCTTTGGCGGTGGTGCTCGCCTGCGCCTGGTGGGTGCCGGTTCCGACGTGTCGCGGCTGCCAGCCATCGGAGCCGCGGCCGATCCGCCCGGGCGGTGGGCCGGTGTTATCCTGGAATCGCGATGGTCATGAGATATGCAGCTCGGTACATTCGTTGCAATCATTGCAAGCTTCGCCAGCGGCGGACTCGCCGCGGCCGGCCTGATCGGCAGCTGCGGCTGAGGCTGCCGCTACGGCTCGCCGCGTCGCTGATGATCGCGGTGGCCGTTGGCGCGTCGCGGCTCCACCCGGCTGGCGCCGCGCCGGTGCCCGAGCCGGCGCCGGCAGTGCTTCCACCCGGCCTGCCGGTGGCCGCGCCGGCAGAGTCTCCGGCCGACGAGCCGGCGGCCGCCCAGGCGCCGCTCCGGCCCGCCGCGCCGCCGGCGCCCGCCACCCCGGCGGCCGCCGCCGGCTGGGGGGCCATGCCGATCTGGGGGGCCGACGTGCGCAGCATGGCGGTCGCCCCGGACGACCCGGACCTGGTGCTGGCGGGCACCACCACCGGTCAGCTGTACATCTCTCGCAACGGCGGCGCCTCCTGGGCCGACGCCGGAGCGCCGTTTTCCTTCGCGGGTTGGGTGGTGAGCTCCCTGCAATGGGACCCCAACCACCCCGGCCGGCTGTGGGTGGCGCTGTGGGGGGTCTGGGGAGGCGGCCAGGTGGCGGTTTCCGACAACCTGGGTAAGACTTGGGCGGCCCGCTCCGCGGGGCTGTCCCAGGAGCCGGTCTACTCGCTGTCGCTGGCCCCGGGACGGGAGGGGCGCCTGTTCGCCGGCACCCTCTCCGGCGTCTATGGCAGCGAGGACGGCGGCGCCAGCTGGCGGCAGCTGACGGGCGGCCTGGCCGACATCCAGAAAGTCACCAGCCTGGTGGTGGATCCCAGCCGGCCGGACACCGTCATCGCCGGCACCTGGCGGCGCGCCTACCGCAGCGACGACGCCGGCCACACCTGGACCGGGATCTTCGAGGGCATGGTGCTCGACACCGAGATCTTCAGCTTCACCCCCGTCCCCGAGCATCCGGGAGAGATCTGGGCGTCGTCGTGCGGTTGGGTGTACCAGACGGTGGACCATGGCGATCACTGGGTCCGCTTCAAGGACTTCGACGAGCGCCGCACCCTGAGCTTCGCGGTCACCCCTGACGGGCGGCTGCTGGCCGGCACGGTCGCGGGTGTCTTCACCTCCACCGACGGCGGCAAGAGCTGGCGGCGGCTGAGCGATCCGGCGCTCTCGGTGAGCGCCATCGCCTATCATCCGGCGCGCCCCAACCGCATCCTGATCGGTACCGAGGGCTCCGGGATCTGGATCTCCACCAACGGCGGCGCCGACTTCTTCCGTTCCAGCCGGGGCATGACCGCGACACGGGTCGGCGCCATGGCGCTGGCCGGCGACGACCTGCTGGTGGCGGTCAATCACGCCGGGCCGCTGTCGGGGGTGTACGTGTCGCGCGACCGCGGCCAGACCTTCACCGCCGACTTCAAGCCGCTGCCCACCGTTCTCGACCTCGCGTTGTACGCCGGGCGCGCCTACGCCGCCACCGTCGCCGGCCTGTTCGAGCGCCGCGGCGCCGACTGGCATCGGCTGCCGGAGCTCGGCAACGGCCGCGTCGAGCAGCTGCTGGTGGACGAGGGCGCGGCGGCGCCGGCGGCCGCGGCAATGCCGGCGGGGGCGCCGCCAGGCGCGCGCCTGCTGGCCCGCACGTGGCAGGGCATCTTCGAGCTCGAGAAAGGGATCTTCGTGCGGCGCGCCTGGAAGCACGGGCCGCCGCGCTCCGCCGCCTTCTACGACGGCGCCCTGTGGGTGAGCGATGCCGATGGCGTGTACCAGCTGACCCGCGACGCCAACCACACCGTCGCGGCGCCCTTCGGCGGCGGCCATCTGCACCGGCTCGGAGAGCAGCTGCTGCTGTCCGGTGCCGGCGGCACCTGGACGCGGCCGGGCTCGGGCGAAGATTGGGTGCAGCTCACCGCCGAGCCCTCTCGGATCGTGGCGACCGGCGACGCCCGCTTCGCGGCGCTGATGCTGAGCGGCGACCTGATGCGACTCTACGATCGCGAGAGCCGCAAGTTCCGCGTCCTGCCGGCGCCGGTGCCGGGGCGCGACGTCGCCGCCGCGCTGGTCGTGGACGGCAGGCTCCTGCTAGCGACCTCCGGCTACGGCGTTTTGGTCCACGACCTCGAGGGGGCACCCCCTCCGGTTCGGTAACGACTCGGCTCCCCGATCGGCAACCTAAAGGCTCGCTGCGGGGTCTTGCCGAGGTCCAGGTTCCTACCTCGCCTTTTAGAGTCGTCGATCGGGGAGCCGAGTCGTTTTCGGACCTTCCTCCCCCTCTTCGGATACCGTAGCTTCGGCGACCTTCTTCTTCATTCGGACCACTGTCTCAGTTGGGCTCACTTGAAATACCCGTTGATGTCGAGGATGAAGCTCACCGCGCCGGCAGACGTGCAATGCACCTTGAGCGAGCCCAGGCCGTCCTGGCCAAGGGAGATGACGGCGTTGTTGCCGCGCGTCTGCCCCATGTTGTAGTTGATGGTGCTGGTCGCAGGCAGCGCCTGGTCGCCGGGGTACAGGCGCAGGTCTCCCAGCGCCGCGCCGCCGGTGACGGTGACGTTGATCGAGACGGCCTTGGCATCGACCGGCACGCCGCAGACCCCGGCTAGCGCGAACAGGCGATCGACGTTGGGCTGCAGGGCCGGACCGCCGAGCGGACCGGCAGCATTCCGCGTGTCGATCAGCCGGCAAGGAGTCAGGGTGTAGAACTGCAGCGCGGGCGGCGGGCTGGCCTGGCAGGCACCGGCGACGCTCACCGAATCGACGTACCAGCCCACCACGCTCGCCGTGAAATCGTCGCCTTCGTGCCAGCGCAGCTGCAGACTCTTGCCGGCGAAGCTGGTGAGGTCGGCGATCACCTGCGTCATCGCACCGATCGTGCCGCCGCACCAGGCGGGCAAGCCCCTGATCGGGTTGTCGTAGTAGGGGCTCGCCGTGCCGGTGAATCCGCCGCTGCGGAAGGCGGCGGCGGGGAAGACCGTCCAGGTGCTGCCGCCGTCGGTCGAGGTCTCGAGGGTGCCGGCGTCATAGCACAGGCTGACGCCCCCGTCGAAGGCGTAGGTATGCCAGAAGCTCAGCGTCATCCCTGCCTGCACCGCCAGGGGAGGAGAGACCAGGACCCGGTCGGAGGTGGTCGGCAGGTCGGTCGAGAACCAGGAGTGGGTGGGACTGTGCGACTGGTCGGTCGAGAGCTCCCAATCGATGCTCCCTGAGAGGGCCTTGTGGCTCCATCCCGCGTTGTCGAACCCGAGGCCCGAGAGCGTCCCTTCGAACGAGTCGGAGAAGACGATCGGTCCCGTCGGCCTGGCGCTCGCGAGCACCGTGTTGGCGTCCTCGGCCCCATTGCCGCCGTCGACCGCGCGCACGAGGTAGTAATAGGTCGTATTGCCGTTGATGCCCGCGGCGTCGGCGAAGCTCGTGCCGCTCACGCCGGTCGCCACCCGGTCGCCCGCGTTGGGCACGAACGCGGGGTTGCTGGAGCGGTAGACGTTGTAGGTGACCGGTCCGCCGCAGTACGGAGTGGCCGCCGCCCAGGAGACGTCGAGCGTGCAGCCGGCCGCGCCGGCATTCGTCACCGCCGCCACGCCGTTGAAGTTGGGCGCCAGCTTGCAAACCCCGGTGGCGGTCGCCTGCACACAGGCCGAAGGGGCCGATTCGCAATTGCCGGTGACGTCGAGGCCGGTGACCTGGTAGGCATAGGTCACCGTGCCCGAAACCGTGGTGTCGGTGAACGGGCTGCCCGCCAGCGCGGAGCCGGCCGGCGCGAAGGCGCCGTGGGAGGCGCAGGTGCCGATCGCATGATAGACGTTGAAGGCCGAGGCAGCAGGTGAACCGTTCCCCCAGGTGACCTGGATCTGGTTGGGGTTGCTCGCAGCGGCAGTCCCGATCGCCGGCGCGCCCGGGGCCGTGCAGGCGAGGTCCTGGATGGCCGCGGTCCAGATCTCCTCGGGGCCGTTGACGTTGCGGCGGTCGGTCCAGCTGGGAAAGAAGTGCCCGGCATAGCCGGAAAGGCCGATGTAGTCGCCGTACTGGTTGCCGAAGTCGGCATTGCCGGTCGTCTCGTCAGTCGGCGCGGTGGTGATCTTGAGGGGGCTTCTCCAGGTCTGGCCGCCGTCGAAGGAGGACTGGTACCAAACGTCGGTCTTGAGCCGTGAGGAATCGCTGACCGTGTCGTAATAGACCACGCCGAGAGCGCCGGTGTTCGGGTCGACGTTGAGCCAGGGAAAGAACTGATCGTTGAGCGAGGGCTGGTTGTTGATCATCTTCGGCGCCGACCACGTGGCGCCGCCGTCGCTCGAGCTGGCGAACCAGATCCGGGTCTTGCAAGTGGCGGACGGGTTGAAGCTCGGCTCGTCGCCCGGCACCGTGCAGCCGGCCTCTCCAGAGAGGTCGTTCCAGGTAGCGTAGACGGCGTTGTGACTGAAGTCCTGGTAGGCACCGGTGCTGGCGTAGATCAGCGCCCGCCGGTAGTAGTCGGCCGGGATGCCGATGTCGAAGCTGCCGAAAGTATTCGCCACCTTGACCGGCAGGCTGAAGGAGGCCCCGCCGTCCGTCGAGCGGACGGTCCAGATCTTCTGGCTGCCGGTGTCGGGCCAGGTGCCGAAGACCACGCCGGCGCGGTTGGTCTTGACGTCACCGCCGATGCCGGTGCCGGTGGTTTCGGCGCCGCTCACCAGGACCGGCGTCTGCCAGGTGCCGCCCGCGCGGCGGCCGATGTAGACCGGCGCGTCGTTGTGCCAGATGACGTAGAGGTTGTCCTTGTAGGGCGAGGAGTTGGAGTGGTCTCCCCACAGCATCTCCTTGTCGGTGAAGCCCTGGTTCCCCGACAGCGTGGTGTCGAACGTCCAGGTGGCGCCGTGATCGGAAGACTTGTAGGCCCGCAGCTGCAGGGTGGTGACGGAGCCGTCGATGCCGATCGTCACCGACCAGGCGGTGCCGTCGGACGTCCAGTCCGCGGTCGGGTCGGAGTGGAAAGCATCGCCCAGAGTCAGCGTCAAGGTCGTCTGGCCCCAGGTGACGCCGCCGTCGCTCGAGCTGGCGAACCAGATCCGGGTCTTGCAAGTGGCGGACGGGTTGAAGCTCGGCTCGTCGCCC
>DASZHY010000599.1:0-11756 GCA_035949675.1 Thermoanaerobaculia bacterium | reverse complement strand
CAATCGGCCACCGCAGGGGGTGCCGACCGCTCACTTGGGGATCGAACCGATGTTCTCTTCCCGCACGATCCGGAACGTCGATACCGTGACCCCCGGCACCGGTACCTTGTAAGGCAGGTTCAGGACGTCGACTCCTTTGGGTACGAAGCTCGAGCCCAAGGCGGTATTGACTCCCCGGCATCCCTTGTAGACCCCAGTGCCGCCGGTGACGAACGTGCAGACCGAGATCTGGAAGATCTGCGAGCCGTCCGGGTAGGGAGTCAGCAGCAGGTTGGCCGGGCCGGTAGCGAAGATCGTCCCGCCTTCGCGGTCGAAGCGGTAGTAAGCGTTCGAGTTGGCCCGCATCGTGAACGTCGGGATCGGTTCGACCACTTTGTCCCAGGGCTCGGTGTACTCCGGAGCCGGCACCTGGAAGATCTCCGCGGGCGGAACGTCCGGGTTGGGCTGCCAGACCACCTGGTAACGGCCGTTGAGCTTGCCGTCGAGCGTATACAGGGCCATGTCGAGGAGGCCGTAGCGCTCCTCGGGCTTGCCCTTCGGCTTGAACGGGACGAACACGAGGTTGCCCACCGTGTAGCAGAGCAGCAGCTCCTCGTGAAACTTCTCGTTCAAGCCACTCACAGCCTGCTTGTACACTTCCAGCTGTTCGCCATCGATCCCGCCGATCGAGCCGGCGATCCTGTCGAGCGAGACGTTGACCGAGTAGGAGAGCTGTTGCAGGGCGCCGACCAGGGTCTGAGGTGGGGCATCCATTCTCTTTCTCCTTTCAGGACAAGTTTTCTTATACCTATAAGTGCTTAACAATCAAGCGGCAATGCGCCGCCGCCCGCCGGAGTGCCCCGGCATGCCGCGGCGTCGTTCGCGCCGCCGGAACCTCCGCTCCGAGGGCCTACGACGGCACCTGGTTGACGCCCTCCGCGATCCTCTTGAGGTACTTGAGTTGCTCCTCATGGTAGTGCAGCGGCTGCTTCTGCCAGGTATCGAGGACCTCGGAAGCAACTCGCAGGTACCGCCTGTTGTGCTTGCACTCGTTGGGGTTCTTGCACAAAAAATCCGCAATTACCCAGTTGTCGAAGTCGCACTCATCCATCGGTTCGGTGACCAGCTTCTTACCCTGGTCGAGGATCTCCTCCTTACCGCGCTCGATGCTGACGATCGTGTACTGCACCAACTTGATCGTGCAGTCGGTGACACCGCAACTGTCATCGCTCATCTTTTTCTCCTCTTTGAGAGTCGTGGCGGCGCCGGGGTCTCCGGTGCCCAAGGTTGTCAAGTCCTTCCCGCCGGCCGCGGCTAGCGGGGCGAGCATGCGCTCGACCCCGTCGCCCGCCGCCAGGCGCATTCGTTCCACCATCCTGGTCGAACCCGCCAGCCCCCAGTTGAAGACGCTCCAAGGCAGCTTCATCAACCGGACCCAGATCTCGACCATGTCGCCCATCACTCGATCCCGCATCGCCGTCAGCCGCGCCTGCCCACCGCCCTCAGGATGAGGCCGCCGAGCACGAGCGCGACGATCGCCGCCACCGGTTCGATCCCTTTCCAACCCGCTGCGGTCAGCTGGCGCGCCACCAGGGAGAGCGCCGCGAGCGCCATGACGAGGGCGCCCAGCAGGACCGCCCGCTCCTGGCCCCGCCCGCCGGCTGCCTCGGGCCCGGGCGACCCGGGCGGCTCCCGCGGCTCGGCAGCCAGCGTCAATGCCCTGTCCAGGTCATGCGGCATCCGGGCCAGCAGCACGGCGTAGCGCGCGAGCTCGCCCCGCAGCTGGCGTGGATCGAGCATCTCGCGCAGCGGTTCGACGCTCGCCCGCACCCGCACCGCGGCGAAGCCCTCTCGCACCGCATCGCAATCTCGATCCAGAAGCCGCACCGTCGTGGCCATCGAGCAAAGGCCGCGGCAGAAGGGCGACATGCGGGTGCCCGGCTCGAAGCCGCTCGCGCGCGCGGCGCGCCACTGCACGAACAGCAGCTCGGCGAGGCTGTCACCGGCCGCGCTCCATGCTCCATCCCGGAAGGGGATCGCCTGCCGCAACCGCAGCCGCAGCTTCTCCTCGCTGCCCGGCCCGCGGCGTTTCATCTCGCGCAGCAGGCTCGAGCACGCCGCGTCGGGGTCGTGGCCGGCGGCGGCGAGGTAGGCCCAGACGTTCTGCTGCAGCGCGGTCGTGGCGCGGGCGAACGAGCCGCCGACGAAGGCCAGGCGACCGTCGGCCAGGAGCAGGACGTTGCCGGGGACCGGCTCGATCGGGAAGACCGAGCCGCGGAGGGCCTGCTCCATCCAGGCGACCGCGAGGCGGTGTGCCCAGCCGTGGCGGGTGCCTGCATCCGGCGGCTCGCCGCCGGGGCCGTCCGCCCGCAGCAGGCTGGCCAGGGTCGTGCCGGCGAGCCGCTGGCAGACGATGACGCCCGGCGCCGTCAGGGCCCGCACCACCCCCGGAGCGGCCACCAGGGTGATGCCGCCGGCCGCGGCCACGTCCGCGGACATGGCCTCCAGCCCCTCGGCCTGGCCGGTGAGGTCGACGCTCCGCGCCAGGGCTTGCTCGAAGTCGCCGGCGGCCTCCGCGAGATCCGCTGTGGAGGGTCCCTCCCCGGCTTCCAGTCCCGGCAGGCCCGCCAAGAGGTCGAAGCAACCGAGGTCGAGGGCCATCTGCTCCTTGAGGCCCGGCCGGACCGCCCTGACCACGACCTCCTCCCCGCCCGGCAGCCGCGCATGATGAGCCTGAAAGAGCAGGCTCGACTCGCAGGCGGTTTCCTCGAAGCTCGCGAAGAGGTCGGCGGGTGGACGGCCGAGCTGCTCTCCGATCAGCGCCAGCATGACGGCGGCCGGCGCCGGCGCCGTCTCGTCGGGCAAGGCCGCCAGCCGCAGGCAATCCGCGGCCGGGAACAGGTCGGCACGCGCCGCGAGGTAGCGGCCGAAGGCCGTGAACACCGGCCCCAGCCGCTCGAGCGCCGCTGCCAGGCGCTCGACGAACCCCTCGCCGGCCGTCGCGGTACGGCGCGCGAACCGCCGCGGGCCCGTCCGCAGCCCGTGCTCGGCGAGGCAGCGCTCGATCTCGAGCCGGCGCCCTTGCGCTGCCGTGTCGCGCCGCCGGGGCGCCCGCGCCGCCCGCGTCACTCGCCGCCACCTCGCTTGGATCGCCGGCCCCAACCGCCCGCTCCGGAGCGGCGCTGCTGGATGAGCTGCGGCAACGGTTGATAGCGGAAGACCTCCCCCAGACGATCGGTCGCCTCGAGGACAGGGTAGTACTCCTCGAGCGCCCTGCGGCAGGGGCCCGCCACCGCCTCCTCCCACAGCTCCGCCGCCGCCGCGCCGGGCGGCCGGTAGTCACAGAAGGAGGCGGTGAAAGGTGCTTCGGGGGTGGTGTCGTAGCGCATGATGATGGAGGAAGCGAGGCCGTTGACGAACGCCGGATCGCCGGCCAAAGCGCGATCGCGCCGCAGGAGATCGGCCACCACCTCGGGCTGCTGCTGGTTGGTCAGCGTGACCGCCCAGGCCATGCCGGCGACCGCGCTGTCGCGCGCCCCCTGGTCGGGTGCCTCGCTTGCCGCCATCTCGAAACCGCGGCGGTCGGCATTGCCGCAGGGCAGGAAGCTGATCGCCAGGAAGAAGATCGCGCGCCCCACCCCGTGCCAGTAGAAACCGGCCACCGCCTCGTCCGCCTCCGCCAGCAGGCGCCCGGCGTCCTGGACCAGACCGGGATGGAACGTTCGGGTGACCAGGCCGATCGACTCGAACGCCGCACCGGCGTAACCCGGCCGGGAGTTCTGGCGGCACAGTGCGACGATCTCGGCCAGCACTCGGGCGAGGTCCTGGCGCGGAGCGGCGGCGGCCAGCGGCGCGAAGGGCGAGAGCAGCCGGGTGGCGATGGACAGGCCGATGCCGGCATGCATCATGAGCAGGCTCGCGGCCGGCAGCTGCGCGGCCTGCGGTCCGGTGAGCAGGTCGCTGGGGATCTGGCCTTGTTCCCACGAGCTGTCGCCAAAGGCCTTGCCCAGCCCCTCTACCGCCCAGACAGCCGGGAACTGGCCGAGAGCGTAGGCACGCTCGACCAGCTCGAGCAGGGGGAACGGGGGAGACGAAGGCACGCCGATCAGGCGCGGGACCTGGCTCACCAGGACGTAGATCTCGGCCCTCTTGAGCAGCTCCTTCCAGGCCTCGACGCTGCCGGGGGCCGGGACGAAGAAGCGCCAGGCCCCGGCCGGCTGCGTCAGGAAATCCCGTACCGCCCATCGCCAGTTGCTCGGGTAGAGCGAGGCGACCGAGTAGTCGAGGATGGCCTGGGCGTTGCCGTCGCTCATGATCGTGGCCTCCTCATGGCTCCTAGGGCATCGGGCCCCATCCACCCTTTGCCTTCGCCGCCGGCTGGGACCCGCAGCCGCAACCGGCTGTCGCGCCGCTCACCGCCGCCGCCGAGCTCTTCAGGGCCGTCGAGCCCGCCTGGACCGACCTCTGCAGCGCATCGGTGCCCATCTGCAGCAAGCGCGCCGGATTCCACGAGTCCATGTCGAACATGCCGGCCACCAGGTCGACGGCCTGGCGCTGCAGGTCGTCTCCGGCCTGGAAGGTCGAGCCTGCCGCCGCCCCCAGCTGCTCCCGGGCCGTGCGGGTGATGGCGTCGAAGGAGGCGGCAGCCTGGTTCCATCCCGACTGCGGCACCAGCAGGTCGCCCATCCGCCGCAACCCGAACATGGACATGGCCCACGAGAAGCTCATCATCGATTTCGTCAGCTCACGCATCGGACGTCTCCTTTCCACCACGGCCCGGTTCCTGGCCAAGCCTCAGCAAGACTCTCGAGAGCATCGTCAAGGCGGCACCCACGAGCAGGGCTTCCGCCGAGAGCAGGTTCACGCCCGGCGAGGGCGGCCCGCTCGTCCACGACATCAACCACGACAATGCCAGGGCCAGGCCCGCCAGCTGGACCGCCTGAATGCGCAAGGCCCGCCCCTCCTGCCGCCGCCGCCGACCCGCCCCCTGGCGCCGCCTGTCGCCGCCGCCAAAGCGGTGCAGAGCGCTGCCCGCTCGGAACGCACCGTCGTGCAGCAGGCGGACGCCGGCGGCCGCCCAGCCGATCGCTTGCTCGCGGTCGAAAAGCGAGCGCGTCGCCTCTCCCCGCAGCGAGCGCTCGCAGACCTCTTCGAGGTAGCGCCCGACGTCGAACGCGGGGGCGAACCGGGTGATCAGGCCGTCGATCGCGATCGCCGAGCGGATGTACTTGACGACGTCGCGTTCCGGCAAGATGCCGGTGCTGCGCGAGAGCGTGAGCATGTCGAGCATGATCAGCGTGAAGTTCTTCTTCAGCCGCAGCTGCCGCCCGGACTGCTCGTACCAGTCGAGCGCGCGCTCCGCGAGACCTTCCCGGAAGGCCTCGGGATCGGACCCGGCATCGAGGACGGAGACCTTGAAGAAGGCGTCGGCCATCGCTTCCAGATCGCCGCGGGTGTGGGCCAGGGTCAGCTCGACCAGGTGCCGGCGCGAGTAGGCCGAGAGCACGCCGGTGATGCCGAAGTCGATGTAGCCCACGACGTTGTCGGGGAGGATCATCAGGTTGGCCGGATGCAGGTCGGCATGGAACACGCCGTGACGAAAGGCGTCGCCCAGGAAGTTGTCGATGACTCGCTTGGCGAAGCGTTCGGGCTCGAAACCGCCGGCGCGCACGCGCGCCAGGGTTAGCTCGTCGCCCGCATCGATGGCCCGCAGGTAGGCGAGCACGGTGACACCGGACAGCAGCTCGGCGCTCAGCACCCGGCGCGTGGTGCGGGCGGCGACGAGCTCGGGGACGCGCTCGCCGGGGTTGCCGCGGGCGTTGGCCCGCAGCTGCTCCATGTAGCGCGCCTCGTAGCGGTAGTCGAGCTCCTCACGGGTCCAGCCCACGAATTCCGAGAGCGGTTCGGCCAGCCACGCGAGCGGCCGGAAGCGCAGCAGGCGGATGGCGCGGATGGCCGCCTGCATCAGCCGGATGTCGCTCCTGAACTCGGACTCGACACACGGTCTCTGGACCTTGACCGCCAGCCGCCGCCCGGCGAGGGAGGCGGTATGGACCTGGCCGATCGACGCGGTGGCGAGCGGCGGGCGCTCGAAGGTGTCGAACAGCTCGTCGGGACCGGCCCCAAGCTCCTCGCGCACGATCCGCTCGACCTCCTGGAAGGCGAAGGGCGGCACGCGGTCCATGAGGTCGAAGAGGGCATTGCAGTATTCGAGCGACAGAATGTCAGGTTGGAGCGCCAGCATCTGCCCGAGCTTCAGGAAGGTCCCGCCCAGCCGCTCGAAGGTCTGTCGCAGCCGCTGCGGTCCGCCCATCGGGGCGATGCCCAGCCGCGATGCCAGGCCGGGGAGGCGCCGTTGGAGCGCCTGGGCGAGCAGCTGCGTGCCGCCGATCCGGCAGAGATGCGCCAGGCGCCCAAGGCTGCCGCCCCGGCCGGTCATGAGCTCTCTCCGCCCTGCGCCCGCAGCCCGGAGGGGCCGGCCTGAGGATCGAAGATCCTGCCCCGGAAGATCGACTTGCGCCGCGCCAGCATGTCCTGGATCGCCGCTTCCATGCGCGCCCGCACCTCGCGGCTGATCGCCCGCACCACCTCGGGGTTCTCCGCCGCCTCGGGCGGGTACAGCTCGCCGACCGGCAGCGGCTCGAGGAAGCGGGTGTGCCACTTCGAAGGCAGCGGCAGCCCGGGCAGCGGGAAGTTGGGGGCGATGGGCAGGAACGGCCACTCGGCCACCCGGCGCACCAGCTTCGAGTCGACGCGGGCCAGAATCGGATAGATCTCGGCGCTGCCGACGGTGACGAAGGGGACGATCGGAGCAGCCTGGCGCAAGGCCATCTTCACGTACTCGTCACGGCCGAACTTGCCCAGCCGGTAGGCGTCGCGGTACATGGTGAAGGCGCCCTGGATCCCCTCCGGGAACATGCCCAGCAGCTCGTCGTTGCCGAGCACCCAGTCGGCGTTCTCCTGGCAGGCAAGGATGCCGCCGAGCTTGGTCATATAGTTGGCGAGGAACGGGAACTTGACCAGGCACGGATGGATCAGGAAGCGCGGGTGGCGCCCCAGCTCGCGGGCGATGAGGTGGAGCGCCATCACCCCGTCCCAGGGCATGAACCCGCGGTGGATCCCGGTCAGCACCGCCCGCCCCCGCGCCGGCACGTGTTCGAGCCCTTCGTGCTCGATCCGCCAGTAGGCGTCGTGGAGGAAACGGAAGAGCGTGCGCCCGTAGGCAGCGATGTACTGCTTGTCCTGCCCGTAGGGGTCGAAATCGGGGAGCTCCCCTGTTTCCGGGCGGCGACCGTTGCCGCCGCCGCGTGGGTGGAGCTCGGCGCCGATCGCCGCGGCCGCCGCGGCGCTGCTCGCGCGCGGCGTGAAGCCCAGCTCGCGCTCGATCTTGCTGCCGGACACGGTCGAGCTGTGGCGCAGGTAGTCGAGCCGCGCCGCCCGCAGCCCGGGGCCGCCGAGCAAGCCCAGCGGCAGCCGCCGGGCGCCGGCCAGGCGAAGCGCCGCCCGCAGCGGCACCGCGCCGGCCGGCGCCACGTGGTAGATGCCCGGCTTGCCGGCGCCGCCTTGCAGCGCGCGCTCGACCGCCGCGGCGAGGTCGTCCGGGCTCAGCAGCTGCACCGTCGGGTCGAACCCGGCCGGCACCAGCGCGGTGCGGCCGCGCAGCACCCGGCACAGCTCGTCCTCGCCGTCGGCGGCGGCCACCGCCGCCGGACGCAGCACGATCAGCTCGGGCGTTTCTCCCGGCTCCGCAGACGGCAGGCTGCCCAGGCACCTCGCGGCCAGCGCCTCGAGATCGAGCCAGGCACGGGCGATCGGATTGCGCCCCGGCGGACGATCGGCCTCGGCGGACCAGCCGGGATGATGATGGCTCGGGCTGACCGCGGCGGCGCTCGAGACCAGGACGACTCGCGGCAGACGGCCTCCCGCACGCCCGCCGGCGTCCGTGTGCGCCGCGGCTTCCCGAGCGAAGGCCGAATAGGCCGAGAAGAAGGCGGCGGCATCGGCGAGATCGGGCAGCGCGGGCGAGCCGGCGCGCCGGGCCGGCCGGTACGCCACGGCATCCCAGGCGCCGCCGCCGCCATCGAGAGCCAGAGCGGCGCCGGCGAAGGCCGCGGCGTAGGCAGGGCCAGGGCCGCCCGTGGACTTGGCGCGATCGGCGCGATCGGCGCGTTGGGCGCGATCGGCGCGATGGCCGTCACCGGCGCCGCCGGCGGGCACGAACCGGCTGCCTCCCGGCGTCTCCGGCACCATCCCCAGCCGCGCCGCCAGCCGCCGGCTCACCTCGTCGCCGGGACCCACGTAGAGCCAGCGGGCTGCCGGCACCGTTCCGGCAGGTTGGGGGATCCGTGGCTTTGCGTCGTCTCGTGCCATGAGATCAGGCTTTCGCGCGCTCGCGCCGCTTGACGTTGCCGGAGTCCCCTGCAATCCGGCCGGTATTCGCCGGGGGCGCCGGGGTCGCCGAGGTGGCCGGCGCAGCCGGCTCCGCCGTGGCAGCGGCGGGCCCGGCGGCCGCTGGGGACGCCGCGGGCTCGGCCTCGCGCGCCCGGCTGGCCGCGCTTGCCGGCACCAGCTGCGGCGATCCGTAGGAGGTGCCGGCGCCCCGGGCGAGGGCGGCGGCCACCGCTTGCGCGGCGTGCTGCGCCGAGACGATGACCGGCGTGATGCCGCCGCCGGGCCTCACCCAGTGGCCGGTGAAGAACAGGTTGCGCACCGGGCTCTCCAGCTCGGGCCGGTGGGCACCCAGCTGATCCGGCGACATCTCCCAGCCCAGCATGGCGCCCTGGTGGTTGAGGGTGAAGCGCCAAGAGGTCTGCGCCGACGCGCTGGTCCTCACCACGATCTTGTCCTCGATGCCGGGGATCATCCGCGACAGGTGGCCGAAGACGAAGCTCTCCACCTGCCGCTTGTGCAGCGGCCAGTCCGTCACCGCCGCGTAATCCAGCTCCTGCACCTTCTGGACGATCAGCACCTGGCCGCCCGGCGGCGCGATCGCCGGCTCGTACAGGGTAGGCACGAAGAGCTTGAAGCGCAGCGCGTCGCGCCCGACGCGGTCCATCTCCCAGGAATCCCAGTAGTAGCCTTGCACCTGCTCGAGCGCCTCGGCCGGCACGCCGGCGAGGCCGATGTGCGTGAGCCAGCAGGGGAACGTCGGACGCAGGCGGCGCAGCTGCAGCAAGGTGCCCACCGGCAGGTGCTCGGCGCCGACCAGGGTTTCCAGGGTGCCCACCAGGTCGGCGTTCGAGACCACCGCGCCGCAGCGCACCGTGCCCGCGAAGCGCACCGGCCCGCGCAGCGTCTCCAAGACCACCCCGCGCGCCACGCGATAGTCTCCGGCAGCTCCGGCAGCTCCGGCAGCGCCGCCGCCGCTGGATTCGACGACGATCCGCCGCGCCTGCGTGCTCATCAACAGGTGCCCGCCGCGCTCCTCGAAGCGCCGCGCCAGCTCGTCGGCGAAGGCCTGCGACCCGCCCCGCGGATAGTAGTTGCCGAGGAAATAGGACAGGCGCAGCATGGAATCGAAGACGAAGGAGGTGCGGCCCGGCGGCGAGCCCCAGTGCGGACAGTCGGCGGTGAGCAGCAGCTTGAGCCTGCGGTCGGCGAAGCGGCGGTCGAGCGCCTGCCGCACCGTGAGGTCGCGGTACGGTCCGAGGCGCGAGGTCTCGCGGCCGCGGAAGTACTCGAGCAGGCCCAGCAGGTACGCCTCACGCACCTCGGCGAAGAAGGCGTCGAGCGCCGGCGCCTCGTGCGGGAACTCGGCGTGGAGCCTGGCCAGGTAGGTCGCGAAGTCGGCGGGCACCTCGAAACGTGAGCCGTCCGGGAAATGGAAGGTGTCCACCGGGTCCATCTTGACCCAGCCAGTCTCGACCCCGAGGTCGGCCAGGAGCTTGCCAGTCAGCGTCTCGGGGTTGCCGAGCAGTGGGTAGAAGTGGGTGGCCGCATCGAAAGTGTAGCCGCCCCGCCGGAAGGTGCTGCAGTAGCCGCCTGCCATGTAGTGCTGCTCGACCAGCAGGACCCGGGCGCCGTCACGGGCCAGCAGGTTGGCGGTGATCAGGCCGCCGATCCCGGAGCCGATGACGACCGCGTCGTAGCGCGGGTCCGGGGCGCGCCGCAGACCGCGGAAGAGCCGCTTCAAATCGCCACCTCGGCGGTCTCGCCAACTTCTTGAGGGGCCATGAGATCAGAGTACCGGCGTGCGCGTCCAACCGGCAATGAGTCGCCGGGATTAATAAGGGTCCAAGGGCGGCGGGTCCCTCGGCTCCCCCGGAGCCAGGGGCGCGAAGGCGGCGTGGAAGGCGGTCGGCAGCGGCGCCTCGAGGCGCACCTCGGCGCAGGGTCCGGATTCGACGTCCAGGGCGTTGAAGATCAGGTAGCGGCTCTCGCCGCGAGTGGCGTCGAACAGCGGGCAAACGAGCACGACGTCCCGCTCCATACCGGGCGCCGGGTGCGCTGCCAGCGCCGGCTCGCCGGTCAGGTACTGGCCGCTCGGCGCCTGCCAGACTGCCGGCGCCTGACCGGCCCCGCGCCGCCAATCGCAGTGCACCAGCTGGTCGTAGAACTTTCGGCCCTGGCGGCCGGCCGCCGAGATCCCCAGCATCCACGCGTCGCCGGCAGGCCCGGCGCCCGGCCGCGGCACGGTCACCGGGAAGTCCGGCGCCAGCTCGTAGCCGAGCTGCAGGCGCTCCACCACCTGCCGGCGCTCGAGGTCCACGACCAGCCGCACGGGACGCCCGGGACCGACCGTCGGGAACATGTCCGGAAGGTCCAGGTACTGGTCGTAGACCGGCCGGTCGAGCTCCAGCAGGTCCACCACCAGCCGGCCCGCCTCGTCCTCGCCGGCGCCGATGCCGTGCAGGCAGTAACCCCGCTCCACCGGCACCCGCACCACGTCCGCGTCCGGGTCCGCCCCGCCCGCCGCCGGCCGGCTGCCATGGTGCGGGTGGCGCGGCACGATCAGCAGCTCGCTTCCGGCCTCCGGCTCCCAGCGCAGGGCCTCGAGCAGGGTGCTGCCGCCCGCCATCAGCGCCTGCAGGTCCAGGTGGTACGGACCGGCGTGGAAGACGGCGTGCCGGGGCGCCAGGCAGAAGTCGTGCATCGACACCGGCCGCCCGAGCGGCACCCGCCGCCGTGCCAGCAGGTTGCCGCCGGCGTCGAAGCGGTACAGGTGCAGGGACGGCCGCTCCCGGGCGTAGGAGAGGCCGAAGTTGTAGAGCTCGCCGCTCGCCGGGTCGAGCTTGGCGTGCGCCGCGAACGGGCTCACCGGGTTCAGCGCGCCGCCGAAGGTGAACGGACCGCGGGTCTCCAGGGTGACCGGGTCCAGCTCCCAGGGCAGCCCCTGCTCGCCGCAGGCGAACAGCTTGCCCGCGAACGGGATGACGCTGACGTTGACCGGCGACTCGAGGGCGATGCCCCGCACCAGCCGGTCGCCGGCGAAGCGGGTGCCGAAGGTCCGGAAGAGCGCCCGTCCCGCCTCCTCCTCGGCCGTCCACTTGGCGCTGCGCACGAAGCGGTTGGCGAGGTGGACGCCGCGGCCGTCGCCGTCGAAGCGCAGCGCCGTCACCATGCCGTCGCCGTCCAGCCAGTGGCGGTAGCGCAGGTCGCCGCGCCGGAAGCGGCCGGGGCCGTTCCAGTAGCAGGTGCCGCGCAGCCAGCGAGGCAGCGTCCCCCGCACCTCGCGCACCTCGTAGGAGCGTTCCTCCGGCACGAACGAGAACAGCTGCTCGAGCCCCGGCGCCAGGTCCTCCGCCACCGCCGGCTCCTTCAAGGCGCCGCTCATCCCG
>DASZHY010000598.1:0-7883 GCA_035949675.1 Thermoanaerobaculia bacterium | reverse complement strand
CACCTGCGGCTGGTGGGCGAGCGCGCGGGCCAGCGCGACGCGTTGCTGCTGGCCGCCCGAGAGCTGCCGCGGCGTGCGGCCGCCGAGACCGGTCAGACCGACCAGCTCGAGCAGCTCGTCGCGCCGGCGCCGGCGTTCGTCTGCCTTGACGCCGCGGACGCGCAACGCGAACTCGACGTTCTCGGCCGCGGTCATGCCGCGGAACAGGGCGTAGCTCTGGAACACGAAGCCGACTTCGCGGCGGGCCGGCGGCAGGTCGGTCACGTCGCGTCCATGGAGCATCACCCTGCCGGCGTCGACGTCGGCGAGGCCGGCGATCATGCGCAGCAGGGTGCTCTTGCCGCTGCCGGAGGGACCGAGCAGGACGTAGAGCTCGCCGTCGCCGGCTTGCAGCGACACGCCGTTGACTACCGGGTGGCCGGCAAAGCGCTTGGTCAAGTGCTCGAGAACGATGGACATCGGCGGCGCCCCTACCTCCCCGGAAGATAGAGACGGCCGGTGACATTTGCAGTCGAAAACCGGTTCCAAGACAGGCAGCCTTTGGAACCGAGCCGCCGCCGGTGCGCTCCGGATGCCGGCTGTAAGATCGGGCCGTGAGATCCTCCCGCCCCGAGGCCGGCCCGCGTGGCGGCGGCTGAGCGCCTGGCGCTGGTCGCCACCTGCGCCTCCGGACTCGAGGAGCTGCTCGACGGCGAGCTCGCCGCCCTCGGGGTGGAGGGGCGCGAGCGCCAGCGAGGTGCCGTGCGCTTCGCCGGCGGCTGGCGCGAATGCTGGCGAGCCAACTGGCGGCTGCGCACCGCCAACCGCGTGCTGGTCGAGCTCGCCTCCTGGCCCGCTGCCGACGGCGCGGCGCTGGCCGACGGCGCCCGCGCCCTGGCTTCAGGCAGCGCGGGCAACACAGGCGCTGCGGGCGGCGCGGGCGGCCCAGGGCGCCCGTCCGCCGCCGCCGCCGGCGCCGTCGAGATCGCGGCCCCGGACCTCGACCTGGCCGCGCTGCTCCACCCCGACCGCAGCTTCGCGATCCAGGCGACCGCCGCCGCGTCGCGCATCCGCGACACCCGCTGGGCCGCGCTGTCGGCGAAGGACGGGCTGGTCGACGGACAGCGCGACCGCTGGGGACGGCGGGCCGACGTCGATCGCGCCTCGCCGGAGCTGCTGCTGCGCCTGCGCCTGCACGCCGACCGCGCGACGCTGCTGCTCGACACCTCCGGCGAGCCGCTCGACCGGCGCGGCTATCGCGCGCTCTCGACCGGCGCGCCGGTGCGCGAGTCGCTGGCCGCCGCCTGCATCCTGGCCGCCGGCTGGGACGGCCAGGGGGCGGTGGTGGACCCGATGTGCGGCTCGGGGACGCTGCTGGTCGAGGCCGGATGGGTGGCCCTCGGCATCCCTCCGGGGAGGCTGCGGCCGCGCGACCAGGGGGGCGCCGGCTGGGCGTTCGAGCGCCTGCCCGGCTTCGATGCCGCGGAGCTCGCCGCCGTGCGCGCCGAGCCGCTGGCGGCGCCCGGCCGCGGCGTCCGGCTGGTCGGCAACGATCGCTCGGCCGAGGCGCTGCGCGCCGCGCGCGCCAGCCTGGAGCGCTCCGGGCTGCGCGAGCGCGCCCAGCTGATCCGGGGCGAGGCCGCCGACTGCCGGCCGCCCGCGGGCCGCGGCCTGGCGCCGGGACTGGTGGCGCTCAACCCGCCCTACGGCGAGCGGAGCACCGCCGACGAAGGCCACTGGCGCGGCCTTGGCGACTTGCTCAAGCACCATTTCCAAGGCTGGCGCGCGGTGGTGCTGGCCGGCGGCGAGGGGCTCGGCAAGCACATCGGCTTGCGTCCGCGCCGGCGGCTGCCGGTCAAGAACGGACCGCTGGACGCGCGGATCCTGGTCTTCGACCTGTTTTGAGAAGAGCGGTCAGCGCGGCAGAGGAAGATCAGAGACTGCGCTTGCGCGCCCGCAGACCGCGGCGGCTGCCGCCGTCCTTGCGCGGCTTGGGTCCGCCGGGGCCGCGGAAGCCGCTGAAGCTGCCGCCGAACCCCCCCGAGTCGAAGCCGCCGTCCCGGCTGCCGCCGAAATCGCCGCCGGGCCGCGGCCCGCGCGGCGGCCCCGGGGTGCGCTCGCGCGCCTCGTTGACGTTCAAGTTGCGACCCTGGAAGCTTTGCCCGTTGAACTGCTCGATCGCCTTCTGGGCCTCGGAATCGGTGCTCATCTCGACGAACCCGAAGCCGCGCGACCTGCCGGTCGCACGATCGGTCATCACCTGCGCCGATTCGCAGAGCCCTGCCGTCGCGAACAGCTCTTTCAGGTCGTCGCTGGTGGTGTCGAAGTTCAGGTTGCCGACGAAAAGCTTCCTACCCATCCTCGCTCCTTGGCCAGAGGCCTCCAGATCGCCAGCCCGAATTGGGCGGCGACACGTCACTTGCAAGGCGGATTGGTGGTGGCCGCCTCGGAATCCACTGGAACCGGGAAGGACACTTCACAAACCGGTGGAATGAAAATATAGCACATTCTCCATGCGATGCCCCATCGCCGGAGCGCGCCCCGCGCCGCGCGATCCCCGCCCGGGTCCGGTAACCTTTTCGCAGTCCCGACCGTCTATCGAGCCAACGTTCACGAACCCGCGCCAGGGCGTGGAACGGCGTGGTCCGCCACGGCGTCTCCACAGTGCCGTGATAGCCTCTGCGGCGGACAATGTGAAGGGATGAGACGTGATCGGCAGCAGGCGGCAAGAGCTCGGCATCCAACGACCAGCAGGCAGTGTCGGCGCCCGGCAGCAAGACCTCCGCGGGCGCCGTCCGCAGAGCGCTGACCGCCAGGGCGCTGCCGGCTCCGGGGCGCCGAGACGCCGTGCCGGCGCGGCGCATGGCCGCGGCCACCGCGGCCACCGCGGCCGGCGCGCGCCGCTGGCGCTGCTGGCGCTGCTGCTGCTGGCGGTGTCGGGCCTCGCCGCCGCGCCCGCGCCCAAATCCGGCGCGGACGGGCATAAGCCGCGGCATGGCGGCCCACCTCCCGGCAGCCCCAGCCCCGGCAGCTCAGGCAGCCCCGGCACCGCCGGCGCCCCTGCCGCGGTCAGCGCGACCACCAAGGGCGGCCCGGGCGCCGCCGCGGGCCCCGAGCCCTGGGAAGCGGCGCCGTTCAGCGCCGATCCGGCGGCCGTGGCGCGCGCCGCCGCCCGCTTCGCGGGGCGTGACGGCGAACCGGTCGTCGTGCTGCTGTCCGATCAGCGTTACACCCTGGACGCTGCCGGGCGCGAGACCTACACCCAGCGGCTGGTCTACCGCATCCTTTCGACCGGCGCCGACGGCAGCTGGTCGACGGTCGAGCGCAGCTGGGCGCCATGGCACCAGGCGCGCCCCGAGGTGCGGGCGCGGGTGATCACGCCGGAAGGCGTCGCCCACTCCCTGGACCCCGGCGTCCTCACCGAGAGCGGCGAGATCCAGGACGGTCCCGACATGTTCGGCGACGGCCGGGTGCTGCGCGGGCCGCTGCCGGCGACCGGCCCCGGCGCGGTGGTCGAGCAGGAGGTGACGGTGCGCGACACCGCGCCCTTCTTCGACTCCGGCGTCGTCGAGGTCGCCGACGTCGCGGCCTCGGTCTCGGTGCATCACGTCCGCATCGTTCTCGAAGCCCCGACCGCCACCTCGCTGCGCTACGTCACCCGCCTGCTGCCGGCGAGCCGGCCGCGCGACGAGACCCTGGCCGGCGGGCCCGATGGTCCAAGCGACGGCCAGACCGGCCGCCCGACCGGCAAGCCGGCCGGCGCCGGCGCAGCCGTCGGCGCGGGCGAGTCCGGCAAACCCTGGCGCCGGCTGACCTTCGAATACCGGGATCTGACGGCCGGCGATGCCGTCGAGCCCGGTTTGCCCCCCGAGATGCCGCGGAGCCCCTACCTGGCGTTCTCGACCGGCCGCTCCTGGGCCGACATCGCGCACCGCTACTCCGAGATCGTCGAGCAGGCCATCCGTGGCGCCGACCTGTCGCCGCTGATCCGCGCCGCCGGCGGCCCGGGACCGTCCCAGCTCGAGACGATGAACCGCTTGCTGGTGCGCCTGGGCGAGATCCGCTACACCGGCGTCGAGCTCGGCCAGGGCGGCATCGTGCCGCGCACCCCGGCCGAGACCCTGCGGCGCAAGTTCGGCGACTGCAAGGACAAGGCGGTGCTGCTCATTGCCGCCTTGCGCGCCCTGGACATCCCGGCCTACGCCGCCCTGCTCAACGCCGGCGACGACGAGCCGGACGTCGAGCAGGACCTGCCCGGGTTCGGCGGCTTCAACCACGCCATCGTGGTGGTGCCCGGCACGCCCTCGATCTGGATCGATCCCACCGACCGCTTTGCCCGCGCCGGCGAGCTCCCCACCGACGATCAGGGCCGCCTGGCGCTGATCGCCAGCCCGACCGCGACCGGGCTCACTCGCACGCCGGAGGCCGAGGCCACGGAGAACCGCGCGGTCAAGACCCTCGACTTCTTCCTCGCCGACCTGGGGACCGCCCGTGCGGTCGAGACCGACGAGTACTCGGGCGCGGCCGAGCGCGACCTGCGCGCCTTCTACCTCAGCGAAGACCCGGAGGCGCTGCGCGACGCGGTCTCGGAATACATGCGCAAGACGTACCTGGCCAAGGACATCGGCGCCTACGACCACGGCAACCCGCTCGACCTGTCCCGCCCGTTCCGTCTGCGCTTCGAGGCCCGGGACACCAAGCGCGCGGTCACCAACGAGAAAGGGGCGGCGGTCGCCATCTTGCTCGCGGGCGTGCTCGACCAGCTTCCCGAAGAGCTCACCAGCCCGGACCACGACAAGCCGGGCCAGGCGCGCCTGGCCGATTACTACTTCAGCCGGCCCTTCACCGCCGAGGCGATCTATCGCATCGCGCCGCCGCCTGGCTTTGCGCCGCAGCCGCTGCCCACCAACCGGGTGCGCCACCTCGGGTCCGCCACCCTCGCCGAAGAGTTCGCCGCCGGCGCCGGCGGCCAGGTGACGGTCACCCTGCGGCTCGAGAGCGGCAAGCGGCGCATCAGCCCGGGCGAGTTCGAGCAGCTGCGCGGCGCCGTCCGCGAGATTTCCGCCGCCAAGCCGATCACGGTGCGTTTCGCGCAGGTGGGCGAGGCGAACCTGGCGGCGGGACGGATCCGGGAGGCGATCGCCGAGTTCCAGCGCGAAGCGGCGGCGGCGCCCGCCAAGGCGCTGCCCCGCTGCCGGCTGGCGCGCGCTCTGCTCGCCGGCGGCATGGGCGAGGCGGCGCGCCGCGAGGCCGAGCGCGCCGCGCGCCTCGAGCCACGCTCGGCCGTCGCCCAGCGGACCCTTGCGTGGGTGTTGCAGCACGACAGCCTGGGACGGCGCTTCGGCGCCGGCTTCGACCGCGCCGGCGCGATCGCCGCCTATCGCCGGGCCAAGAGCCTCGACGCCGAGGACGAAGCGACGGGCGCCGATCTCGCCATCCTGCTCGAGCACGATGCCCAGGGGCGGCGCTACACGGCGGGCTCCGACCTTGCCGGGGCGATCGCCGAGTACCAGGCGTTGCGCACCGAGCTCAAGAGCAAGGCGATGGACGACAACCTGCTGATCGCCCTGCTGCGCGCCGGGCGCTTCGCCGAGGTGCAGGCACTGGCGGCCGAGGTCGAGGAGACGCCGGCGCGCGACGCGCTGCGCCTGGCAGCCGGCGCCGCCACCGCCGGACCGGAGACCGCGGTGCGCGACGCGGAGCGCCGCATCTGGGAGCCGGCGGCGCTGGTCGCGGCGCTGGACGCCGCGGCGCAGGCGCTGGTGGCGACGCGCCGCTACGGCGAGGCGGCGGCCCTCCTCGCCCGGGCCGGGCAGCAGTCGCCGGACGCCGCCGCCTTCCTGGCGCGCGCCGATGCGCTGCGGCGGGCGCGGCGGCACGAGGAGGTGCCTCTCCCGGCCGGCGAACCGGCAAGCGCCGTCAAGCGCTTCCTGCTCGCCGCGCTGGCCGAGCCGCCGGCGACCGACCGCATGCTGGCGCTGCTCAGCCGCGGTCTCGCCGAGAGCATGACCGCGGCGGCGCGGCGCGACCTGGTCGAGGCGCCAGGGCGCGGCCTGCGCCCGCTGCGCACTTCGCCGCAGCGCGAGGGGCTCTCCGCCGACGTGCGGCAGGACCTGGTGCTGGCGGCATGGCGCGCCGCGGTCGCGGGTGACGACCAGCTCGGCTACCGCGTGGAGATCTCCTCGGCGGTGGGCGAGAGCCCTGCGCGCTCCGCCTTCTTCGTGGTGCAGGAGAGCGGCGAGTACCGCATCGCCGGGCTCGGCGACGTGCCGGCCACCCTGGGCTTCGAAGCGCTGCGGCGGCTGGCCGCGCACGACCTGCGCGGCGCCGGCAGATGGCTGGACTGGGCGAGAGAGGAATTGCAGCTCCAAGCAACGCCGGCAGAACAGGAGTCGGTGGCACAGGATGCGACGGCCCCGGCCGGCCCGGCCGGAGACGCCAGCGCGACAGGCGTCGCGGCGCAGGTGCCGAGCGTGCCGCTGCTCGCGCTGTGGAGCTCCGGGACGGCGCCCCCGCCCTCGGATACCGCCGGCGTTCGCTGCGCCGCGGCCAGCCTGACGGCGATGGCCGCGGGCGGCGCCGCCGCGGCGACCGGCGAGGCGACGGTCGAGATCCTGCGGTCCTGCCGCGCCGGCGACCGACCCGATGGTCTCGCGAGGCGGTTCGCCTTCGAGGTGGCGCTCGCCGAAGCCTACTCCGGGCTGGGACGGTTCCAGGACATGCTCGCGTCGGCCCGCGGCCTTGCCGGCTGGCGTTCCGACGCGGCCGTCGCCTTCACCTTGCAGGCGCGGGCGCTCGCGGGATTGCAGCGCTGGGCGGAGCTCGCGGAGCTGGCGGACCGGCGGCTGCAGGCGCATCCCGAAGACGCCGCGGCGCTGCGCATCGCCGCCCGGGCGGCGTCGCGGCGCGGCGACCTGGACACGGCGGCGGCCCTGCTGCGCCGCGTGGCCGACAGCGGCCGGGAAAATGCCGGCGACTTGAATGAGCTGGCCTGGCTGGCCCTGGTGCGCGGCCGCCCCGACGATCAGGCCATCGAGGATGCGCAGCGCGCCGCGGCACTGTCCGGCTATCGGGACGCGTCGGCCTTGCACACCCTGGCCTCGCTCTACGCCGAGCTCGGCCGGCCGGCCGAGGCGTACCGCATCATCGTGCAGTCGATCGAGGCCAAGCCGGCCGGCGCCGGCGCCAAGGCGGCCGAGCCTGACGCCGCCGACTGGTACGTCTTCGGCCACCTGGCCGAGAGCTACGGCCTGCCCGAGGCGGCGCGGCAGCTGTACGCCCGCGTCCGTCCCGGCAAGCGCGAGGAGATCGATCCGCTCTCCACCTTCCGCCTGGCACAGGCCCGGCTGGCCGCCCTGGGCGCCGTCAAGGAGGCCGCCGCGGTCAAGGGCGGCCACGGCGGCCGGTAGCACCGCCGCGGCGGCGCGATGAACGTCGTCGGCATCTCGGCCTTCTTTCACGAGTCGGCCTGCTGCCTGCTGCAGGACGGGCGCCTGGTGGCGGCAGCCGAGGAGGAGCGGTTCTCCCGCGTCAAGCACGACCCGCGGCTTCCCGTCGCCGCCTTCCGTCACTGCCTGACGGCCGGCGGCATCGGTCCGCACCAGATCGACTGCCTCGCCTACTACGAGCTGCCGCGCGAGAAGCTGGCCCGGCAGCTGTGGGCGGGCGTGCCGGCGGCGACGCCGCCGGACCTTCCGTGGCTGGACCCGCGAAACCCGGAGCGGGCGTTGCGCGAGGGTCTGGGCTACGAGGGGCCGCTGCGCTGCTACCCCCATCACGCGTCGCACGCCGCCAGCGCCTTCCTGTACTCGGGCTTCGACGAGGCGGCGGTGCTCACCGTCGACGGCGTCGGCGAGTGGGCGACCACCACCTACGGCCATGGCCTCGGCAATCGCCTGACCGCC
>DASZHY010000597.1:0-15923 GCA_035949675.1 Thermoanaerobaculia bacterium | reverse complement strand
GACGCCAGCCGCTCGCCGATCTTCCAGGCGATGTTCGCGCTGTACCGGGAGCGCCACGAGCGCGAGCGGGGTCTGGGGGGATTTGCGCTCGGCGAGGCCGGGGCGGAGATCGCACTGGGCGGTGTGCTGGGGCCGGTGCTCGCATCGGTGCGGCTGGACCGGCGCAGCGCCCAGTTCGATCTGAGCCTGCTGGCCGCCGAGCTCGAGGGCGAGCTGGCCGTCGCGCTGCAGTACAACAGCGACCTGTTCGACGGGGTGACGGCGGAGCGGATGCTCGGGCAGCTGGGCACCCTGGCGGCTGCCGTCGCCGGCATCGGCCAGCGTCCAAGCATCCTGGGTCTGCCGCTGCTCGGCGCCGGCGAGCGGCAGCAGCTGCTCTTGGAATGGAACGACGAGCAACGAGTGCCGCGACAGGCGACAGGCGGAGCCGCGGCCGATACGACGGTTGCGGGGCGGCTCCCGGCCGAGGCGGGGCGGGTGCAGGAGCTGTTCGAATGGCAGGCGGCGCGACGGCCGCAGGCGCCGGCGGTGGCCGGACAGGGCGTGACGCTGTCCTATGGCGAGCTGGAGGCGCGGGCGAACCGGCTGGCGCGCACCCTGCGGCGGCTGGGGGTGGGTCCCGAGGTGCGGGTGGGGCTGTGCGTCGAGCGGACGCCGGAGATGGTGGTGGCGCTGCTCGCCATCCTCAAGGCGGGCGGCGCCTACGTGCCGCTCGACCCGGGCCATCCGGCGGCGCGGCTGGAGCTTGTGCTGGGCGACAGCGCGCCGGCGGCGCTGGTCACCGAGGAGCGCTGGCTGGCGGCGCTGCCGGAGCTTGGCTCGGGACCGCGCATCCTCTGCCTCGATCGGGATCGGGACGGCATCGCCGCTGAGGATGATGCCCCGCTGACGGACCCGGCCTGCGACGGCGGTCCGGAGAGCCTGGCGTACGTCATCTATACCTCGGGCTCGACGGGGCGGCCGAAGGGCGTGGGCCTGCCGCACCGGGCGGTGGTGAACTTCCTGCGGGCGATGGCCGAGCGGCCCGGTCTCGGCGCGGGCGACGTGGTGCCGGCGCTGACCACCCTGACGTTCGACATCGCCGGCCTCGAGATCTACCTGCCGCTGATGGTGGGCGGGCGGGTGGAGGTGGTGGGCGGCGACGAGGCTGCGGCCGGCGGCCGGCTGGCGGCGCGGCTGGCGGCCTCCGGAGTCACGGCGATGCAGGCGACGCCGGCGACCTGGCGGCTGCTGCTGGACGCTGGCTGGAACGGGCAGCGGCAGCCGAACGGGCGGCGGTTCAAGGCGCTGTGCGGCGGCGAGGCCCTGCCGCACGGGCTGGCCGCGGCGCTCATGGCGCGCGGGGTCGAGCTGTGGAACGTCTACGGCCCGACCGAAACTGCGGTGTGGTCGGCGGCCCGGAGGGTCACGGCGGGGAACGGATCAGAAACGGCGAGCGCCGCGGTGGGCCTCGGCCGGCCGATCGCCGACACCCGCTTCCTCGTGGTGGACCGGAGGCTCTCGCTGGTGCCGATGGGGGCCGCCGGCGAGCTGCTGATCGGCGGCACGGGAGTGGCGCGCGGATACTGGGGACGGCCGGAGCTGACTGCGGAGCGGTTCGTGCCGGACCCATGGGGGGCGGCGGGCGAGAGCGGCGCGCGCCTGTACCGGACCGGAGATCTGGTGCGCCACCGTGGGGACGGGGACCTGCAGTTCCTGGGACGCATCGACAACCAGGTCAAGGTCCGCGGCTTCCGCATCGAGCTCGGCGAGATCGAGTCGGCGCTGCTGCGGCATCCAGCGGTGGACCAGGCGGTCGTCGCGGCGTGGGGCGAAGGGACGGACCGGCGGCTGGCCGCCTACCTGGTGGGTCCGCTCCGCCCCGAGGCGCGGCCTGCTGCCGCGGCCCTCCGCGCCTTCGTGCGGCAGCAGCTGCCGGATTACATGGTGCCCGCCGAGATCGTCTTCCGCGAGCGGCTGCCGCTGTCGCCGAGCGGCAAGGTCGACCGCAAAGCCCTGCCGGAACCCGCGCCGTGGGCGGTCCGGCAAGGGAGAGGCGACGGCTTCATCGCTCCCCGCACGCCGATCGAGGAGTTGCTGGCCGGCATGTGGACCGAGCTGCTCGGGGTCGAGCAGGTGGGCGCCGGCGACGACTTCTTCGAGCTCGGCGGCCACTCCCTGCTGGCCACTCGCCTGGCGGCGCGGGTCCGCCGGACCTTCGGAGTCGAGCTGCCGATGCGCCGGGTCTTCGAGCTCCATACGCTCGAGGCCGTGGCCCGCGAAATTGCCACGGCAGCCGCGGCAGGCCGGCCGCATCCGGGCCCACCGCCCCTGACGCGCCGGGCCGGCGCCGGGGCCCCCGTCCTCTCCTTCTCCCAGGAGCGCATCTGGTTTCTCGAGCAGCTGACGCGCGGCAGCGCCGCTTACAACCTGCCGGGCGCCCTGCGCCTGCGCGGCGAGCTGGCGCCGCGGCGGCTGGCCCGCTGCCTCGACGAGATCGTGCGCCGCCACGAGGTCCTGCGCACCGCCTACCCGGCAGTCGCGGGCAAGCCTTCGCCCAGGCCGGCCCTTCGGCTCACCCTCCGCTTGCCGGTGGTGGACCTGAAGGCGCTCGGCGAAGCCGCCGCCGTTGCCGCCCTCCGCCTCGGGTGCCTGCTCGGCCGCCAGCCGTTCGACCTCGCCGCCGCGCCGCTGCTGCGCGGGGTCCTCCTGCGCCTCGGCGACGGCGACCACCTGCTGGTCCTGGTGCTGCACCACATCGCCGCCGACGGCTGGTCGCTGGCGGTCTTGCTGCGGGAGCTGGTGGCCCTTCATGCGGACCCGGTGTTCGCCGCCGGCGGTCCCTCGCCGCTGCCGGAGCCGCCGCTGCAGTACGCCGATTTCGCCGCCTGGCAGCGCGGCTGGCTGGCGGGCGAGGCGTTGGCGGCGCACCTGGCCTACTGGCGGAGCGCGCTGGCCGGCGCGCCGGCGCAGCTCGATCTGCCGTCGGACCGGCCGCGGCCGGCGGTGCCGAGCTTCCGGGGAGCGCGCACCGCCTTGCTGGTGCCGCCGGCACTCGTCGTCGAGCTGCGGCGCGGTGCCCGGCAGAGCGGCGCCACCCTGTACATGGCTCTGCTCGCCGCGCTCGACGTGCTGTTGTGCCGCGTCACCGGGCAGGAAGACCTGGTGGTGGGATCGCCGATCGCCAACCGCGAGCGCTTGGAGCTCGAAGGCCTGATCGGCTGCTTCGTCAATACCTTGGCGCTGCGCGTCAACCTCGGTGGCCGGCCCAGCTGCGACGACCTGCTGCAGCGGGTGAGGGAGACCTGCCTGGCAGCGTATGCGCACCAGGAGCTGCCGTTCGAGAAGCTGGTGGAGAGCCTGGGGGCGCTGCGCGACGTGGGCACGACGCCGCTGTTCCAGGTGTTGCTGGCGCTGCAGAGCGTCTGGACCGACGAGCGACGAGTGCCCTCAGGGGAATGCCGCATGGGCACCCTGCCCGTGCGGTGGCCGCGACCGGCGACCGGCGGCGGCGCGGCCGAAGCGGCGCGCGGCGGCCTCGTCATGGAGCCCTGCGAGATCGAGATCCTGGCGGCCAAGTTCGACCTGACGGTGGATGCCACGGAGACGCCGGCGGGGCTCGCCCTGTCGTTCGAGTACCGCCGCGACCTCTTCGACACCGCCACCGTCAAGCGGCTGGCGGGGCGCTTCCTGGCGCTGCTCGCGACGCTGGCCGGCGAGCCGGGCAAGGCGGTCGCCGAGCTGCCCATGCTCGGCGCCGGCGAGCGCCAGCAGCTGCTGCGGGAATGGAACGACGAGCAACGAGTGCCGCGACAGGCGACAACAGGCGGTCGCGGCTCCGATCGTCGCCAATCGCGACACTCGTTGCTAGTCGGAGCCGCGGCCGACGAGCAACGAGAGCCGCGACACGGGCCGGAAGCCGCGGCAGCGGTGTCGCCGGCAGCCGTGCGGATCCATGAGCTCTGCGAGTGGCAGGCGGCGCGGCGGCCGGAGGCGACGGCGGTCGCCGGGCAGGGCGTCACGCTCACCTATGGCGAGCTGGAGGCGCGGGCGAACCGGCTGGCGCGCAGCCTGCGGCGGCTGGGAGTGGGGCCGGAGGTGCGGGTGGCGCTGTGCGTCGAGCGGTCGCCGGAGATGGTGGTGGCGCTGCTCGCCGTTCTCAAGGCCGGCGGCGCCTACGTGCCGATCGATCCCGGCCACCCGATGGAGCGCCTGGCGCTGATGCTCGGCGACAGCGACCCGGCGGTGCTGCTGACCGAGGAGCGCTGGCTCGCACGGCTGCGCGAAATCGCCCCGAGCCGGGGCAGCGGCCCGGACGGCACGCCGGTGCGCGTCCTCTGCCTGGATCGGGACGCGGCGCGCATCGCCGCCGAGGACGGCCTGCCCTGCGACGGGCGGGCGGACGCGGCGAGCCTGGCGTACATCCTCTACACCTCGGGCTCGACGGGCCGGCCGAAAGGAGTGGGCCTGCCGCATCGCGCCGTGGTCAACCTGCTGCGCGCGCTGGCGGAGCGGCCCGGGCTCGGCCCCACCGGCGTGATGCCGGCGCTGGCGACCCTGACCTTCGACATCGCCGGCGTGGAGGTCTTTCTGCCGCTGGCGGTGGGCGGCCGCGTCGAGGTGGTGGGATGGGAGGAGGGCGCCACCGGGCGCCGCCTGGCGGACAGGCTGGCAGCCTGCGGCGTGACCTTCATGCAAGCGACGCCGGCTACCTGGCGGCTGCTGCTCGACGCGGGCTGGAAAAGGCCGGCGGCGCGCTTCAGGGCGGTGTGCACCGGCGAGGCGCTGCCGCCGGAGCTGGCGGCCGCGCTCCCGGCTCTCGGCGTCGAGCTGTGGAACATGTATGGGCCCACCGAGACGGCGGTGTATTCCTCGGGCGGGCCCGTTCTGCCGGCGCCGCCGCCCGCGGTGACTGCCTTCGTGCCGAGCCTGGGCCGACCGCTCGCCAACACCCGCCTCTACGTCGTGGACCGGGAGCTCGAGCCGGTGCCCCTGGGGGTGGCCGGCGAGCTGCTGATCGGCGGCGAGGGCCTGGCCAGGGGCTACTGGGGCCGGCCGGAGCTGACGGCGGAGCGTTTCCTGCCCGATGCCTGGAGCGCGTGGACGGCGTGCAGCGCGGCGCCGGGCCTGCGCGTGTACCGCACAGGCGACCTGGTTCGCTACCGGCCCAACGGCGCGCTGGAGTACCTGGGGCGCATTGACCACCAGGTCAAGGTGCGCGGCTTTCGCATCGAGCTGGGGGAGATCGAGGCGACGCTGCTGCTGCGTCCCGACCTCGGGCAGGCCGTGGTGGTGGCGAGCGGCGAAGGTGCCGGGCGGCGCCTGGTCGCTTATCTGGTGCCGCGCCCGCACGGCGCCGGCGCGGCCGCCCCGGAAGGGCCTTCCCCGGGGGGCTCTGCCGGCGCCGCGGAGCTGCGCGCGTTCCTACGCCGGTCGCTCCCCGAGCACATGGTGCCGGCGGCATTCGTGTTTCTCGAGCGCCTGCCGCTCACCCCCAGCGGCAAGGTGGACCGCAAGGCGCTCGCCGCCGCGGCGACACAGGCGGCTCCGGGACCGGGGGAACCGGGCACCGGCGCCGCGGGAGACGGGGCCACCGCCGGCGCGGCTCCGCGCACCCCGGCCGAAGAGCTGCTTTCGCACCTGTGGACGGAGGTGCTCGGGGTCGAGCGGATCGGGCGGGATGACAACTTCTTCGATCTCGGCGGGCACTCCCTGCTGCTGGCGAGCCTGCACGCGCGGCTGGAAGAGCGCCTCGGCAAGCAGATATCGCTGCTCGACCTGTTTCGTCACCCGACGGTGCGCACCCAGGCCGAGCACCTGCTGCGCCTCGACGAGCTGCCGGCGGCTACCTCGCCCGGGTCGCGACGCCATGCCGACACCGGGCCGGCCGGTCGCGCCGCCCACCGGCAGGTTCGCCCCCTCCCCTCGGGCGCCCATCCCGGCCTGCCCGGCGCGGAGCGGCCCGAGGCCGTCGCCATCGTCGGCATGGCCGGCCGCTTTCCGGGCGCCCGCGACGTCGAGGAGCTGTGGCGGCATCTGCGCGACGGCGTCGATTGCATCTACCGGTTCTCCGACGACGAGCTGCTGGCCGCGGGAGTCGCTGCCGACCTGCTCACCAACCCGCGCTACGTCAAGGCCGCCGGCGTGCTCGACGGCGAGGAGCTCTTCGACGCCGCCTTCTTCGACTACCCGCCGCGCGAGGCCGAGCTGCTGGACCCGCAGCACCGGCTGTTCCTGGAGTGCGCCAGCGACGCGCTCGAGAGGGCCGGCCAGGATCCCCGCCGCTTCGCCGGCAGGATCGGCGTCTACGCCGGCGTCGGCAACCCCGGCTATTTCCTGCGCAACCTGGCCTCGAATCCGGCCCTGCTGGCGACCGCCGGCGAGCGCGAGGCGAGCATCGGCAACAGCCTCGATTACCTGACCACCCGGGTCTCCTACAAGCTCGACCTGCGCGGCCCGAGCGCCGACGTGCAGACTGCCTGCTCGACCTCCCTGGTGGCCGTCCATTTCGCCTGCCGGGCGCTGCTCGGCGGCGAGTGCGACCTGGCGCTGGCGGGCGGCGTGGAGCTGCGCTCGCCGCAGCGGGCCGGCTACCTGCACCACGAGGGGGGCATCGAGTCCGCGTCGGGGGTCTGCCGCGCCTTCGACGCCGGGGCCGACGGCACGGTCTTCGGCAGCGGCGCCGCGGTCGTGGCGCTGCGGCGGCTGAGCGACGCCCTCGCCGGCGGCGACCCCATCCATGCCGTCATCCTGGGCACCGCGATCAACAACGACGGCGCCGGCAAGGTCGGCTTCACCGCTCCGAGCATCGACGGCCAGATGGAGGTCATCGCGGCGGCGCAGGAGCGCGCCGGCTGCGCGCCGGAGACGATCCGCTACGTCGAGTGCCATGGCACCGGGACGCCGATGGGAGATCCGATCGAGGTCGCCGCGCTGACCCGTGCCTTCGGCGCCGGCATGCGGCCCGGCTCCTGCGCCCTGGGCTCGGTGAAGACCAACGTCGGTCACCTGGGGGCGGCTGCCGGCGTCACCGGACTGATCAAGGCGGCGCTGGCCCTCGAGCGGCGCGAGATCCCGCCCAGCCTCCATTTCGTCCGGCCCAACCCGCTGATCGATCTGGCAGCGAGCCCGTTCTTCGTCAACACCCGGCTCGCCGAGTGGCCGGCGGAGGACGGCCTGCCGCGGCGGGCGGGTGTCAGCTCTTTCGGGCTCGGCGGCACCAACGCGCACGCCGTGCTCGAGGAGGCGCCCGCCGGCGGGTCGGTGCCCGCCTCCTGGTCAGCGCCCGCGCCCGCTCGCCCCTGGCAGCTCCTGCTGCTGTCGGCCAGGAGCGAGGAGGCGCTCGAGGCCGCCACCGACAACCTCGCCTGCTGGCTCGCCGGCGCGCGGCCAGGGGGCGCTGCCAGCCGCGCCAGCCTCGCCACTCTCGCCGACGCCGCCTACACCCTGCAAGTGGGCCGGCGCGTCTTCGCGCACCGCCGCGCTCTGGTCTGCGGCAGCGCCACGGAGGCATGGGAGGCGCTGGCCGGTCGCGACCCGCGCCGGCTGTGGAGCGCCCGCCAGGAGGCGGCCCGCCGGCCGGTGGTGTTCCTGTTCCCGGGCCAGGGCGCGCAGCACGTGGACATGGGGCGCGGTCTGTACGACTCCGAGCCGGTCTTCAGGCGCGAGCTCGACGAGTGCGCGCGGCAGCTCGCGCCGCTGCTCGGGCAGGACCTGCTGGCGGCCCTATACCCGCCTGTCGACGAGCGCGGCACGGCCGGCCTCGAGCTCGAGCAGACGCGTCTGGCGCAGCCGGCCCTGTTCGCCGTCGAATACGCCCTGGCAAGGCTATGGATGTCCTGGGGGGTGGCACCCTGGGCGATGCTCGGCCACAGCCTCGGCGAGGTCGTCGCGGCCTGTCTGGCGGGGGTCTTCTCGCTGCCGGATGCGCTGTCGCTGGTAGCGGCACGGGGCGGGCGGATGCAGGCGCAACCGCCCGGGGCGATGCTGAGCGTCGAGATGGGCGAGCCGGAGCTGACGCCGCTGCTGCCGGCGGAGGTCGAGCTGGCGGCCGTCAACGGGCCGGGCACCTGTGTGGTCTCCGGACCCGCCGCGGCAGTGGCGGCGCTGGAGACGGGCTTGCGGGCGCGCGGCGTGGACTGCCGCCGCCTCCATACATCGCACGCCTTTCACTCCGCGATGATGGAGCCGGTCGCGGCCCCCGTGGCCGAGCTGGTGAGCCGGATGCGGCTGTCGGCCCCGGCGATCCCCTTCGTCTCCAACCTGACCGGCGACTGGATCGGCGCCGGCCAGGCCGCCGATCCCGGCTACTGGGCGGCGCACCTCCGCCGGCCGGTGCAGTTTGCGGCGGGGGTCCGGCGGCTGCTCGCCGCCGAGGCGGCGCCGATTTTCCTCGAGCTCGGGCCCGGGCGCGCCCTGGGCAGCCTGGTGCGGCGTCAGCGGGTGGCGCCGGCCAGCCCGCGATCCGTGCCGGCCGCCGCCGCGGCGCCGCCGGCACCGCCGGCACCGCTCACGATCGCGGCGATGCGCCACCCACAGGACCCCGGCGCCGATGGCGAGGTCCTCGTCGGCGCGGTGGGCAGGCTGTGGCTGGCGGGGGCCGACGTCGACTGGGACGCCTACCACGCCACGGTTGCCGGCGCCGGCAGTGCCGGAGCCGGAGCCGCGGCCGGACGCCGGCGGCGGCTGGCGCTGCCGACCTATCCCTTCCAGCGCCGCCGCCTCTGGATCGAGCCCGGGAGCGCTGCCGCCGCCTGGCCGCCCTTCGTTCCGGTCGCGGCGATCCACCTCGCCCCAGGTCCCGAGGCGGCGGCGGCAGGGGTGGGTGCGGCGACGGTGGCGACTGCGACGGCGGGTGCGGCGCCGACGACCGCGGCAGAGCCGGTAGGGGTGTCGCGACAGGCGACAGGCGGTCGCGGCTCCGATTGTCGCCAATCGCGAGACTCGTTGCCAGTCGGAGCCGCGACCGAAGCGCGCATCGTGGAGATCTTCGAACGCCTCCTCGGAGTCGCGGTCGGGGTTCACGACAGCTTCTTCGACCTCGGCGGCCATTCGCTGCTGGCCACTCGCGTGATGGCCCTGCTGGCCGCCGAGCTGGGCGCCGAGCTGCCGATCCGGGCCCTCTTCGAGGCGCCGACGCCGGCCGAGCTGGCGAAGCGCATCGGCGGCCTGACTGCGGCCATCGCGGCCGGCGCCGGGCAGACGTCGTCGGCGGAGAGCATCGAGCACGTCGAGCGCTTCGCCCCGGTCGATCGCGTGCCGCGGGACGGCGGCGAGCTGCCCGCGTCGTTCGCGCAGCAGCGGCTCTGGTTCCTCGACCAGCTGGCGCCCGGCAGCTCGATCTACAACCTGCCGCTGGCGGTGTCGCTGCGGGGCCCGCTGGCGGTGCCGGCGCTCGCCGCGAGCCTGGCCGCCGTCACACGCCGGCACGAGGCGCTGCGCACCTCCTTCCGGCTCTCCCCGGCGGGGCCGGTGCAGGTCGTCGCGCCCGCCGTGGAGCTGCGGCTCCCGGTGGTGGACCTGTCGCGCCTCTCGCGACAGCCCCCGGGCGAGGCCGTCCGCCTCGCGCGCCAGGAGAGCCGGCGGCCATTCGACCTCCGCCGAGCGCCGCTGCTGCGGGCCAGCCTCGTCCGCCTCGCCGCCGAGGAGCACCAGCTCCTCCTCACGCTCGGCCACATCGTCTGTGACGGCTGGTCGGTCGGTCTGCTGATCCGCGAGCTGGGCTTGCTCTATACGGCGGCCCGCGCCGGCCGCCCGGCGGCGGTTCCCGAGCTGCCCATCCAGTACGCCGACTTCGCGGCCTGGCAGCGGCGCCGCCTCTCCGGAGAGATGCTCGCGGGCGAGCTGGCTTTCTGGCGCCGGCGGCTGGACGGCGTCCGGCCGCTCGACCTGCCAACCGACCGGCCGCGCCGCTCGCTTCCCGGCGGGCGCGGCGCGTCGTCCCCGCTCGCGCTCGCACCGGAGCTCGCGGCAAGCGTCGAGCGGTGCTGCCGGGAGCGGCGCATCACGGGGTTCATGGCCTTCCTCGCCGCCCTCGCCGCGCTCCTCAATCGGCACACCGGACAGACCGACGTCGCCATCGGCACGCCGGTCGCCGGCCGGACTCACCCCCAGACCGAGTCGCTCATCGGCTTCTTCATCAATACCCTGGTGCTGCGCCTGGATCTGGGCGGCGAACCGACCGCGGCGAAGCTGCTGGCACGGGTGCGCGAGGCGACCCTCGACGCCTACGCGCATCAGGAGCTGCCGTTCGAGAAGCTGGTCGGCGAGCTGCATCCCGACCGCGACCTGTCGCGGACGCCGCTGTTCCAGGTGATGCTCTCGCTCGAGACCGTCCCCGAGGTGCCGGCGATCCCGGGCTTGACCTTGACCGTGCACCCGGTCGAGCCGGCCGAGGTGAGGTTCGATCTGACCCTCGAGCTGCGCCAGAGCGGCGGCGCGCTCTCCGGTTGCCTCGAGTACCGCGCCGACCTGTTCGAGCCGGCGACCGTGGTGCGTCTCGGCAGGCAGTGGTGCAACTTGCTGGCGGCGCTCGCCGAGGCGGCGGACCGGCCGCTGGCGGACCTGCCCCTGCTCGCACCGGCGGAACGCCACCAGCTGCTCTGCGAGTGGAACGCCACCGCCTGGGAGGCCGGCGGCGACGACCTGGTGCACAGGCCCTTCGAGCGCCACGCCGCCCGTGCTCCGAATGCGACGGCCCTGGTCTTCGACAGTGGCTACGGTGTCGACGGTGCTGGTGGCCCAGGCGGCATCGATGGGCGGGCGGCGGCGACGCTAACCTACGGCGCGCTCGACGCCTGGGCGAACCGGCTGGCCGCGGCGCTGCGGCGCCTGGGCCTGGGACCGGAAGGAGTGGCCGGCGTCTGCGCCGAGCCGTCGTTCGCCCTGGTGGCCGGCCTGCTCGCCATCCTGAAGGCCGGCGGCGCCTATCTGCCGCTCGACCCGGCTCACCCCCAGGAGCGCCTCGAGCAGGTGCTCGCCGGCGCCGGAGCGCAGCTGGTGCTGGCCGACGAGCATCTCGCCGGCCGGCTGCCGCCGGCGCTCCGTGTGCTGATCCTCGACGCGGCGCCGAGCGACCCGGGCCCCCCCGGTGCCGCCCGCAATGGTGCCGCCGGGAATCGACGGCGGGCCACGGCGAGGCGGCCGGGCGGTCGACTTGGCAGCGGGGCCGCGGGCGGCGCTGCGGACGGCGCCGCGGGCGCTTGTCCCGACAATGCGGCGTACGTGCTCTACACCTCCGGCTCGACGGGAGTGCCGAAAGGGGTGGTCGTCTCCCATCGCACCGCGGTCAACCGGCTGCGCTTTCAGGTTGCCGCGGACCTCGAGCCGGGGGCGCGGGTGCTGCAGCGCACCCGCCTCGGCTTCGACGTCTCGGTGGTCGAGATCTTCGCCCCCTTGTGGGCCGGCGCCGCCGTCGTGCTGACCGCGGCAGCCGGCCAGCAGGACCCCACCTATCTGGCGCGTCTCATCTCCCGCCAGCAGGTGACCAACGCCAACACTCCGCCGGCGCTGCTGCCGGCACTGCTCGCCGAGACGGCGTTCCGCCGCTGCCGCTCGCTGCGCCGCGTGGTCGTCGGCGGCGACCGGGTGCCGGGCGAGCTGCCGGGCCGCTTCCATGCCGCCTTCGAAACCCGAGAGGGAGCCGTCGGCCCGGCGCCGCCCCTGGTGGCGCGTTACGGCCCGACCGAAGCGGCCATCTCGGTGGCCGAGTGGCAGTGCCGCCCCGGCGAGCCTGCCGGCCCTGCTGTGCCGCTCGGGCGGCCGATGGCCGGGGCCCGCTTGTACGTGCTCGACCGCGGCCTGCGCGAGGTGCCGCCGGGAGCTCCCGGCGAGCTGTGCATCGCCGGCATCAGCCTGGCGCGCGGCTATCTGGGGCGGGCGGACCTCACCGCCGCGGCGTTCGTCCCCGATCCCTTCTGCGGCGGCTCGAGCGCCGCGGCCATGGAGCCGCGGGAGATTGCCGGCCGGGGCGCGGCCTGGTCCGGGGGCGGGCGGCTCTATCGCACTGGCGACCTGGCGCGCTACCGGGCCGACGGCGCGCTCGAGTTCCTCGGACGCATCGACGGACAGGTCAAGGTCCGTGGCTACCGCATCGAGCTCGGAGAGATCGAGGCCGCGCTGCTGGCGCATCCGGGCGTCCGCGAGGCGGCGACGACCGTGTGGCGCCCGCTTGCCGTCGCGCCGGCGGCCGGCGTCACAGCCGGCAGCCCGGGCGACCCTGGCCAGGATCGCCTGGTCGGATACATCGTCCCGGCCGGCGGGCCGGCGCCGGCGCTCGACGATCTGCGCCGGGCGCTCGCCGCGAAGCTGCCGGACTACATGGTGCCTGCCGATTTCGTGGTCCTCGAGACCCTGCCGATACTGCCCAGCGGCAAGCTCGACCGCCGGGCGCTGCCGGCACCCTCGCCGCGGCGGGGTCCGGGAAGCGGCGAAGCGGGCTACGTCGCTCCACGCTCGCCCTTGGAGGAGATGCTGGCGGGCCTGTGGTCGGAAGTGCTGGGCGTCGAGCGGGTCGGGGTCCGCGACAGCTTCTTTGCGCTCGGCGGCCACTCGCTGCTGGCGGTCCGCCTGATGGCGCGCATCCGCGAGCGCTGCGGCCGCGAGCTGCCGCTCGCGACGCTGTTCCGCGCCGCCACGATCGAGCGCCTGGCGGCGCTCCTGCTGGCCGGCACCGCACCGGCGACCCGCATGGCGGTCGTGGAGCTCACGCCGCCGGTGAACGGCTTCCGGGCACAGCCCTTCTTCTGCGTCCATCCGGCGGGCGGCAACGTCCTTTGCTATGCCGAGCTGGCGCGCGCCCTCGGGCCGGACCAGCCGTTTTACGGCCTGCAGCTGCCCGACCTCGAGGTCCTGGGACCCAGCCCCACCGTCGAGGCGCTGGCGGCGCACTACGTCGCCGCCCTGGCGGCGGTGGTGCCGTCAGGCCCGTACTCCCTGGGCGGCTGGTCGCTGGGCGGGGCGATCGCCTACGAGATGGCGCGACAGCTGCGGGCGGCCGGCCACGAGATCGATCTCCTTGCACTGATCGATCCCTCGCCGCTGCCGCTGCGTGCGCCGGCGTCCACGCCGCCCCCGGCGCTCCCCGTGTCCCCGGCGTCCCGGCGCCCGCGGCGCTCCCGCCCGGCCGCGAGGCGCCGGCAGGGGGCGCCGCCGCCGGACGAGACTGGCGAGCCGCTGCTGGCGGCCCAGTTCGCTTACGACCTGTTGGCGATGTTTGCCGGCGGGCCAGGTGGCGGCTCCTGGGCCGGCGGGGGAGGCGAGGCAGCGGCCGGCGCCGGCTGGGCCGCCGGGAACGGCGCCCGCGGCGCGCTCGCGAGCCTGCGGCGCCTCGACCCCGAGCTGCGGCTGTCGCGGCTGGTCGCCGCCGCCCAGGCGGCAGGGTGGCTGCCGCCCGAGCTCGGGGCGGACGACGTGGACCGTCTGTTCGCGCTGTTCCGGACCACGCGCCGGGCGCTGGACCGCTACCGGCCCGCGCCCTATCCCGGCCGGCTGACCCTGGTCCTCGCCAGCCGCCGCGAGGCCCAGACTGACGCCGCCGCCTGGGCGGCGCTGGCCGGCGGCGGTGCCGAGATCGAGCTGCTTCCCGGCGACCACTACGCCATCGTCAAGCCGCCGGTCGTGGCGCTGCTGGCGCGCGCGCTGCGCGGGCGTCTCGCCGCCCTGGAACGGCCCGCCGAGGAGGGGTCGGCGCTCTTGGCCGGCCGGCGTCGATGACGGCGCCGCCCAGCCTCCGGCTGCTGATCCTGGGCGGTACGCGCTTCGCAGGGCGGCACGTCGCGGCGGCGGCGCTGGACGCCGGCCACGAGGTTACCCTGTTCAACCGCGGCTTCACCGCGCCGGAGCTGTTCCCGAGTGCCGAGAAGCTGCGCGGCGACCGCGACGGCGACCTCTCGGCGCTGGCCGGCCGGCGCTGGGATGCGGTGATCGACTGCTGCGGCTACCGGCCGGAACAGGTCCGGGCCTCGGCGCGGCTGCTGGCCGGCGCGGTGCAGCGCTACGTCTTCATCTCCACGGTCTCGGTCTACGCCGATTTCGCCGCCGGCCCCGGCGAGGACTCGCCGCTCGAACCGCCCGAAGCCGCGGCGGCCCGCCTGGATCGCCGCTACGGCGCCGCCAAGGCCCTATGCGAGCACGAGGCGGAGGCGGCGATGCCGGGCCGGGTGCTGCACGTCCGGCCCGGGCTGCTGATCGGTCCACACGACCGCATGCAGCGCTTCGCCTACTGGGTGCGGCGGGTGGCCGCGGGCGGCGAGGTGCTGGCGCCCGGCCGGCAGGAGCATCCCCTGCAGCTCATCGACGCCCGCGACCTGGCGTCATGGCTGATGGGAGCGCTGGCGCGCGGCGACACCGGCCGCTTCAACGCCACCTCGCCGCGCGGCCGCCTCACTTTCGGCGACTTGCTCGAAACCTGCCGGCTGGTGGCTGCCAGCGAGGCACGGTTCACCTGGGTGAGCGAGGAGTTCCTGGTCGCTCGGGGCGTGCGCCCCTTCGACGATCTGCCGCTGTGGGTCCCGGCGGAGCTGGCCGGTTTCCACGCCGTTGACACCTCCCGGGCGATGGCCGCCGGCCTGACCCTCCGTCCCCTAGCGCACAGCGTCCGCGCCGTGCTGGCGTCCGGCGCCGCCGCCGCGGCGCCCGCGTCCGGCGCCGCCGCCCGCCTGACGCCGCAGCGCGAAAGCGAGCTGCTGGCCGCCTGGCACGAGGGCAAGGACCGGGCGGTGCACTGAGGTTGCCTGAGTGGCGCGCCTCAGGTCATGGCGAGGGAAAGACGCTCAGGTCGATGAAGTTCTGGTTCGTCCCGGATGGGCTCTGATAAGTGCGGGTGCAGGCGGGCGGCGCCGGGGTGGCGAGGCACTCGCCCTTGGTGCCGAAGCGGTCGACGATGGTCAACGTGAACGGAACGTTGGTCATGCTGGCCGCGAAGAGCCAGAAACGGCCGTTGATCAGAGCTCCGTCGAGCATCTTGACCGTCACCTCCAGGTCGCTGCTGTCGAAAAACCAGAAATAACCGGAGGTGTCGGTGACCCGGACCGCCTGCGCCGCGCCGCCTGGCCGCCCATCGGGATAGCTCCAGGCCACGCCGACGGAGAAGCGACTCGCCTGCAGCACCAGGTCGTTCACCGGCGCCGAGACGATGAACGACTGAGTGTCGACCACGGAGCCCCCATCTTCGAGACTGATGACGTAGTTGCCGATGGGCAGCGGGCCGACCATCAGAGGAGGCAAGGTGAGGTAGTCTCCGCAACCGCCAGGCGGTACCCCACAGAAATCTACATTCTGCAGGTGAATCGTGTTGCCCTCGATGGAGTGGTCGAGGATGAAACAGAGATTATGGAACAACACGACGATGCCGATCTGGTCCGCCGAGGTCGGAAGACGAGGGGTCACTTCGGCGATGGAAGGAATCAGAGTAGAACACGAGTTAGGATCGGCCAACAGGGCAGCAGGGAAGACCAGGACGAGCAACCAACACAAGGCGGCGATGCGCGAAGACATGTGGGCCTCCCTCGAAGCGAGGAGTCTGAGCAAACGGCAATGCTGAAATAGCATATAAGACCGGATGGAGAGATTCAAGAGCCTGGCAGCCGGCAGCCGGGGCCGGCGACCCCAACGAGGCCAGCCGGGCCAGCCGGGCAGCCATGCCCAGCGAGGCGTGCTGACTACAGATCAGCGCGGTGAATCGAATCGGGATTCGGTCACAGGGCGGTCATCGCGGGTGCACCGCTGCTCCCGGCGCTGCTGCCGCCGCCGGCGCGCCCGCCGGCTTCGCCTGCTCTTCCGTCTGCCACCCGCCGCCCAGGGCCTTGTAGAAGTTGACCATCGCCACCAGCTGGTCGTGGCGGGTCTGGGCCAGGCCGTTCTCGGAGCCGAGCAGATTTTCCTGCGCGGTGATGACCTCGAAGTATCTCGACAGCCCTGAGTTGTAGCGCAGCAGCGACAACCTC
>DASZHY010000596.1:0-7924 GCA_035949675.1 Thermoanaerobaculia bacterium | reverse complement strand
CGCCTGACGCTGTCATTCAGGGCCGCCAGGGTGGTGAAGCCGTGGGCGGCGAAGAAGGAATCGCGGAGGAAGCGCACCGAGCGCTCGACCCGTCCCTTTTCGTAGCTGGCGCGGACGTGGCAGGGCCGCGGCTCGAAGCAGGCATACCCCCCCGCGCTCCCCTTCCCCCTCCCGCCGCGCTACGCGCGGGATGATGCTGCTTCGCTAATCCTCGACGTGATGATCAAGATTTCTACGGATTCTGGTGGGCGTCTACAACAACCCCTACGTCTGCCCTGGCCGGCGCCCTGGCGGCCGCCTGGTGGGCCTTCAGGGCCCCTGGGAGCGCATTCGCGAGCGGGCTAGCCTCCCTGGTGTCCGCCTGCACGACCTTCGCCACAGCTGGGCCAGCACCGGCGCCGCCGGTGGCCTGGGTCTGCCGATCCTCGGCAAAATTCTCGGCCACCTGCACCCGATCACCACCCATCGCTACACCCACTTCTGCGACGACCCGCTGCGGGCCGCCGCGGACCGCGTCGCCGGCGAGATCGACAGTGCCATGCGCGGCGGCCCGCGCGCCGAGGTGATTCCCCTGAGAACCGGCAGGCCATGAAAGGAGGGACGACGACAGACTGAAAGCTGGGGAGGGAATGTCCCTCCCCGATCACCAACAGACGGCCCCGGCACGGGCTGCAACCCAATGCCGGGACCTGACTCCGCAAAGGATGATGCCCGATGCGAAGCTCGAAGGATCTTACCAAGCCTCCCTCCCTTCCCTTGGGTCTCGACCTGGAGACCTACTCCGAAGCCGCCCGCCGCGCCATCTACGACATCGTGGTCGCCGTCCACTTCACGGCGCCGGCCGAGGTGGTGCGGGGTGACTGCTATCCCAACTACACGCCCGATCAAGCCGGCCTGGTCGTCTATTTTGTGCGTGGGCGCTGGCTAGCCGGCTGGTGCCGGCTCGAAGAAGCGGACTCCGACCTGCCATTGTCCCGCCGCGAGGCCCTCGTACGCATCCAGGCCGCTCGGGGGGCGCCCTTCGGGGTGGCGTTCTATGAAGTGTGAGGTGGCAGCCGGCGGCGATTCCTGCACGACGCCTGAGCACCTCTTACACCAGCTGCACGAGCTCGCGGATGCCGAGCTGCTCGGCGTGCTCCTGGCAGGCGGTCGCCTCCAACCAGAGTCCGTGCGGCTGGCCCGTGAGCTCCTGGAGAGTTGGGGTGGGCTCGCTGCCCTCGCCGGAACGTCGCTGGCGCTGCTGCGTTCCTACGGCCTTCGTCATGCGCAGGCCTCGGCCCTGCTTGTCACCGGGGAGATCGCCTGCCGCCTGGCCCGCAATCGCGTCCCGGACCAAGCCCCACTCAGCAGACCCAGCGACCTGGCCCGCTTTCTGGCGCTTCGCTACCACCAGCGCGACCAGGAAGTCATGGGGGCACTCTTCCTGTCTGCCCGGCGACGTCTCCTCGGCGACAAGGAGCTCTACCGCGGCACCATGCACCGGGCCGCGGTCGAGCCTCGCGAGATCCTCAAGGAATGCCTGCTGCGCCGCGCCCGCAGCTTCGTGCTCTTCCACACCCACCCGAGCGGCGATCCGACGCCCAGCGTCCAGGATCTGGAGTTCACGCAACGGATGGTCCAGGCGTCCCGGATCATGGGCATCGCGATGATCGATCACCTGGTTCTCGGCGCCACCGGACAGTGGGTGTCGATCCAGGCGCGGGGTGGCTGGTGAGCTCCGCAGGCAGCGAACCTCCGGGGCCGCCGCCAGGGCGGCCCCGCCCAGGTCGCGACCGCATGTGATGTCGGCGCCGGTCGATGAGAGGGACGCTTCGGTGCGGGCCGTTGCTGCTTTTTTTCGGGAGCACAGGGGTTGGCGGCGTTTTCCATAGCCGTCCACAGATCGCCACCGTTCACAGGTCCAGCAACGCCCCCACAGGCGTCTCCCGAGCAGGCGCGGCCGGTCGGGCTCGCGCAGGTTGGCGTCCGAGCATCTGGGAGCAGGGAGACGGGCCTCTGCTACTGCAGCACCACCAGCGCCACACGCCGGTTCTTGGCGCGCCCCAGGCGCGTCTTATTGTCGGCGACGGGCGCGGTCTCGCCGTAGGAGATCGCATTCATGCGGTGAACCGACAACCCCTTCTCGTTGAGGTAGCTGACCACCGCCTCGGCCCGGGCCGCAGCCAACTCCAGGTTGTAGTGGGCGGAGCCGATGTTGTCGGTGTGGCCCTGCACTTCGATGAAGACCGCTGTGTTGTCGGCCTTGACCTTGTCTGCGAACTCGTCGAGCGCAGCCTTGGCCTGGAGCGAAAGCTGGCTCTTGTTGAAGCCGAACTTCACCTTGTCATCGGTCAGCACAGTCTCAAAAAGGAACTTGCCTTCCGCCAGCTTGCCGGCTTCCATAGCGCGTTGCAACGCTTCCTGCGCAGTTTTCGAAACCTCGCCCAACCGCTGCTCCGTGGCGGCGATCTGGGCCATCTCGATAAGATCCGGGTCGCCGGCTCGACTGGCGTCTTTGGTGGCACGGTCGAGCTGGAAATGGGCATCGTCGGGAGCACCAGAAGGTGCAACATGATGGACGAGTCTCAGCAGCCTGCTAGCCGTGAGGTGGAACCGCGCCGTGTCCTGCGCCGGCAGCTGCGGCGTGGCCTGCGCAAGTACTGCCTCCCACTTGATGACAGAGCGGGCGACCAGGTCCACCTGATCACTTGCGGCGTAGCTCGCGAGCAGGTCTCGGTACACGCCAGCGTCGGGAGTGTCTGAATCCAGCTGTTCCGCGAGCTCCAGATACGCCCGCGTAGGCCGCAGGGCCTGCACTGTGGAACTGCGGGCCACGGCGCGCAGCAGGGCTCGAAATGCGCCCAGGCGCGATCTCGGATAGCTTAAGCTCCTGCCCGTCCACCAGGTGAAATCCTCCGGCGAGAGCTTTGCACTGCTTCCGAGTGCGAGCACCTGCGCAGCTCCCGCTCCCACGACGGGATCCTGCCGCAACGCGTCCAGACGGCCAGCCTGCACAGAAGACAGCAGCGCCGAGACATCGTCGTACTGGCGGGCCAGGGCGGCGACGATCGCTGCCAGAAGGGAGCTCCTTGCGTCCGCCGGCAGGTCCGCGCGCGTCAAGGAGTCGAAGGCGAAGCGCTGGGCGGTGACGGTCTGGCTGGCCTCGACGGCGAGCCAGACCACGTCTGGCAGTGCAACCGGTTGGCGGCGATACAAAAGGCCGAGCAGCGCTTCCCATGTAGGGGTGTCGGCGGGCATCTGCGCGAGCAACTCGCGGTAGGCCTCCACCGCGCGCGGCCAACTGTGGTCGCTGGCTGCAATCAGGTCCGCGAAACTGCGCGTCAGGTTCTGTCGCAATCGCCCCTGTGCCTTTTCGATCGCTTCATTGTAGAGTGCCTCGGCCTCGTCCCACCGCCCGAGGTCGGCCTTCACGCGTGCGAGATTCATGATCAAACCGGGTGACGGACCGCCGACTTTGAGAGAACTCTGGTACCAGTCAGAGGCTTGCCGCAGCAGCTTGTTCCGGTCTGTCGCAGGCCTGGCCGCTTCCAGTTGGGCGGTGAGGCCCAAATAGAACGTGCATGATGCCTGCTCGGCGACATCGGCGGCCGCGGTCGCTCGGGCAAGGCCATCCTCGAAACTCGCACGCGCCTGCTCCTCCTGCCCTGAACTGAGCGCCTGCTGCGCCGCCGGGTCGCAGAGCGCCACAGGCCCCTCGGTGGCCAAGGCGGCGCGGTCGAAGAAAGCGAAAAGGAGCAGCAGCACTGGAAAGAGCGCAAAGCGCCACATGACGGATCTCATGGTACCCCCTATCGAACCCGCGAGATCTCCTCACACGAGATTTGGAAAGGTGAGCAATGACCATGAGCCTCTCCCAGGTAGACGGGCAGCTCAAGAGCGTCCGACGGCGGCGGCCAGTTGTCACAGCATAGGTTGTTCGCCAGCTGGCACGAGAGCATGCCGCCCCAAGGCGCGATGCTATATGTACCGGCACTTGAGAACCTGAGGCTGCAATTGGTTACCGGGGGCAGGCAGATCGGCCGATCCAGCTCGACAACGACCGCCGAGCCTGGCGACAGCCGCATACTCTTCGCGTCCACAGGCACGACGATGCGACCGGCGGCCGCTAAATAGAGGCTATGCGCGATTGGGATGTAGCGAATGAGATTCCTGTTGATCCTGTCGCGAAAGTATTCGTCTCCTAGCTGCGCCGCGATTCTCTCATCAAACAGCTTCTTGATCGCCGTCAAGCCGTATGCCTGATCTTTTAGGGATTCCAGCAACGTCAAATCCTGTCCGCTGTCGAGTCGCCTCTCCTTCGCTTGGCCGATCGTGACGTAGTAAGTCAGCACGATCTTGGAAGAGCTATCGACGGCGACTCGCCTTAAAACGGCACGCAGTGACGCAGCCGGCGTCGGAGGATGCACAGTCTTCTGTTGGGCAATCCATTCCATACAGGGAAAGGCATCGGGTGCGTCATTGAGGATCCTTGCTGCGACGGACCGCAAGAGATCTTGCTGCCCGATGTTGTCTACGACGTCGAGAGCATCTCCTTCCGCGATCGAAACGACCTCGATCTGGGCGCGAGAAGTCGCCGCCCAGCATGGCATCGGTACAAGCACTGCGGCGACCCCCAAGAGCATGGGGAGTATGCTGAGGAGCCTCGTCTCAGGATTGAAGCCTGACCTCGCGCACCAGAACGACGCGACGTTAGGGATTGCCGCTGAGAAGGATGGTCTGGATTCCGGGTGCCCTGGCAACGGAGTAGCTCCTTTCCTTCAATACGGTTCTGGAATCGTGCGTGCTGATCGCTATGACGGAGACGAGCAGCGTTTCTCCGCCTTTCAATTCAACGGTCGGTAGCCGGCAGGGCGATGCGTTAGAGAGAATCGCGACCGCGCGCTCGGAGGTCGAATTGGCGGATGTCGGCCTCGGTAGGCGGCTTGACCGATTTTCGGGAGTCTCAGACTCGATCGCCCAGCTGAGGGCGGCGCGATCGGCGCCGATGTAGACCGCCTGTTGCCTCAAGTCGTCTACGATATAGAGCTGCTTGCCGATCCTGCAGGAGAGCCGATAGCGATAGTCCGAGGGCCCACGAATCGCGGCGGCCGGCACCGGTGGCTGACCTTCATCCCGGCAAGGGTCCGAGGCTTCTCTTGGTAGGGACGCTAGCGGAAGGTGGTCGATGACAGCGAGCCAAGGGGCCAGCTCGATAAGGTGAAGCCTCGGTATAAGATCTTCAGGCAGATAGAGCTGCACCGCTGCTCCAAGGGCAACAGTGCGGGAAAGCACCGGGTATTTTCTGCCGCTGTCCCGCTCTTCGACTTTGAGCGACAGCCGTCGCGGGGTAAAGCTGGGACGTAGGAAGGCGATCCAGGTGGGCTCGTGTGATGACATCTCGACAGTTGACACCAAGGGCTTCCCATCGCGTTCCAGCGCAACCATGAGCGGCGTAGTGGTGGAATCGCTGCTTTTGAGGGTCACGCATACCGAGGAAGTGCAGACAAGCGCAACGAGGAGGATGACCGGGAGGCCCCACTTGAGCGCCGGCGGGGTGCGCCTGGCTAGCCTCAGGAGGGTCGCAGGCAAGCGCCTTCCTACGCGAGGCTCCAGGAAGAGGAGAACGCGATAGACGCCGGCGAGGGCGATCGGTATGACAGCAAGGAGGTTCGCCCGGGTGGTGCCGAGCCGCGGTTCTAGGTAGGGATAGAGGTGGCGGTAGAACCAGACGGTGGCGAGTCCCACGGGGAGCAGGATGATGGCTAGGCTCCAGAGGGAGCGCGGGCGCCTCGCTGGGTAATCGGCAATCTCCTTGCGCCAGAAGGCCTCTCCTCCTTCAAAAAAGAACACACACACGTAGCTGATGCCTACCTCTGGGTTTTCGATCTCCCACGAAGTCTCAAGGCCGGTGGCGGCAATCTGGGGTTGTGCAAGAGTGTCATGCACTCCTCCGAATGCGAGCTGTATTAGATCCAGATCGCCGGAGACTCTCCTGAATCTGGGTTTGCGAAAAACGATGGCCTTTTCGACTTTATCGGCGGTTGAGACCACCATCTGAAATCTTCCCGTAGGCAGGACACAACGGTATTCTGCATAGAAGACATTCCCAGCGTACAGGAAGGGCGAGAGCCAGGAGCGTTCGTGCCTGTAATCGCTGTAAGTGACGATCGGTACGCAGGGTCGCCAGAAGACGACCAATCGATTTCGGCCGCGAAGCTTGCGCTTGAGCTCAACTGAATCGGTGGAGTTGTACTTGAAGCCTTCAAGGGTGTACTCGTCTGATACTACAAAGACATCCCGGAGATCGTCGGCTGCGGGGGGCTTGAAGAAAACAAGATGCTGGCATTCGGCAAGCGTAGCCTTGCGATCATAGCCAACTGTTAGTGTGCGTTGATCAGTGAGGCAGATTCTGCCGGATGGCCGGGTGAAGATGCCGAGGTCCCAAAGCTGCGACGAGGTAAAGAGCATGGGTACAATAGGTACGACCGCCAAGACGATGGCTAGCAGCACCAGCGACGTGATGCCAAGACCCGCCTCTTTGTACAGATGCTGCCCAAGCGTGAACAGACCGTCGAGAGTCAGGAGAAACGTGACGAACAAGGAGATGCTTTTCAACATAAGAATAGCGCGATTAGGAAGCAGCAGCCACGGCCCGCAGAACTATGAACGGCCAGTCTAATACACGAATACGATGGAAATGAATTATAGTTGGAGAGGACGCCGGTGTCAACATCCCTTCGTTGCCGTTGAGAGGCTCTGCGAAGTCAGAAAACCTCGCGACTTGTGCATATCATCATAGGGACAGCCGCCAAGCCACCGCCTTCACCTCCTAGTCGCGCTGGGCGACACCTCCTCGGCGACAAGAGATCTACCGCGGCACCATGCACCGGGCCGCGGTCGAGCCTCGCGAGTTCCTCAAGGAGTGCCTGCTGCGCCGCGCCCGCAGCTTCGTGCTCTTCCACACCCACCCGAGCGGCGATCCGACGCCCAGCGTCCAGGATCTGGAGTTCACGCAACGGATGGTCCAGGCGTACCGGATCATGGGGCATCGCGATGATCGATCACCTGGTTCTCGGCGCCACCGGAGAGTGGGTGTCGATGCAGGAGCGGGGTGCTTGGTGATGCAGGCACCCCCCTCCCCCCATACAGGGGGGTGTTGAGCCGTTACATCGTTACAAAGCCCGTCCTATAAGGGTTTGCGCCTCGCTCACGACCCGCTACGCAACCCGTTGCCGACTGCGTTAACGATCCGTTACGCGCGCCAGCGGCAGCGCCGAATCCGCCGGTGGTCAACGCGCCGGGACTTGGACCCGTCGCGGCATCGCGCTCGTCCACACCCAGACCTGCGCGCGCTGAGTGAGCCCCTGGACGCCGGCAGCTTCCCCGGCCGGCGGTCCCGCGGCGCGCCAAACCGTCGCCTTGCAACGCCGCTCCATGCGGGAAAAGACCGTTGCAGACGGGGCCGGGGAAGCTGCCGGCGGCCAGGGGCCCTGGGGTGCAGGGGATAGGTCCCCTGCTCTAAATGCTTCTCCACTTTGCTCCCGCGTCAGCGACCAAGCCCCCGGGCGGGCGAGACCGGTGGCGGGCGCAGGGCGCATCTTGGTGCATTCTGGGGAGCGTAGGCACCGCGAGCGACGCAAGATCGCACCCTACACGCGGCTGAAGGGCGAAACAGCGGCGTACGTGATGCTGGCGCGGCAGTCGCCGGCGGCGTCTGCCGTGCTGGCGGCCGGCTCGACATTCGTCGGCTAAACGGCGGCTCACCGTCCGAGTCCGAGGCCGTCATCGCCGGGGCCGAAGCCGCGATCGTGACGATGCCCGAGGGCGCGTCCGACCAGACGGGTAGCCGTCTCGAAAGCGCGAACGGCCGCTGCCGAGAGCGCGTTGACGGCGGAGGTCCCGAGGGCGTGCCCAGCTCGCAGGAGGTCTTGAGCCAGGGCGTTGA
>DASZHY010000595.1:0-9373 GCA_035949675.1 Thermoanaerobaculia bacterium | reverse complement strand
TGACCGTCAGCGCGCCGAGGCGCTGGCCGGCGAGCGCTGCCAGTGCGCTGGTGGCAGCTTCGGCCGAGCGGCGCATCGACGCTCCGGCCGGCGCCCGGAAGAACAGGCGCAGCAACGCCGCCTCGTGCTGCGGCCCGTGCAGGCGCCGCGCCCGGCCGGTTGAGAGCGACAGCTCGAGCACCGTGGCCAGCGGCGCGGCGAGCGCCGGCGGCACCTCGCCGCCGGCCACCGCCGCCGCCAGCTCCTCGTAGGGGGCGCGTGCCCGCGGGTCGTGGAGCGCCCCGGCGACCGCGCCGATTTCCTCGGCGAGCAGCTCGCGCTCGGCCGGATCCAGCGTGAGCGCCGCGCTCGCCGCCTCGGCCGTGATGTCCGTCACTGCTCGGTCCCGTCGTGCAGCATCGCCTCCAGCTCGTGCTCGAGGCCGCCGGTTTCCAGCGGACAGTGGATGCCGCATTCCTTGGGCGCGTTCTTCTCCCACCACCAGCGGCCCGCCCGCGGGTCTTCGCCGGGGCTCGTCGGGCGCGTGCAGGGCGCGCAGCCGATGCTGGTGTAGCCGCGCGCATAGAGAGGGTGCACCGGCACGTCGTGGGCGCGGTTGTAATCCCAGACCTCCTCGACGGTCCAGTCGGCCAGCGGATTGATCTTCGCCAGCCCGCCGTGGTCGTGGTCGATCTCGATCTTGCGGATGTTGGCGCGGCTGGCCCACTGGTCGCGGCGCAGCCCGGTCACCCAGGCGTCGAGCGCGTCGAGCGCGCCGCGGATCGGTTCGACCTTGCGCACGCTGCAGCACAGCAGCCGGGCCTCGACCGAGCGCCGGAAGAGGTCGGGGCCGAACCGCGTGGTCATCCGCTCGAGCTTGCGGGCCGCGGGGAAATGGACCTCGATCGCCGTGCCGTAACGCTCGCGGACCTGCTCCATGATCTCGTAGGTCTCCTGCGGCAGCCGCCCGGTGTCGACGGTGAACAGGCGCACGGCGGGATCGATGCGCCACGCCATGTCGAAGAGCGCCATGCCTTCGGCCTGGAAGCTGGTGCAGATGGCGAGCCGCGACCGCCAGCGCCCGATCGCCCACTCGAGCACCTCCGCGGGGCCGGCGGCATCGAAGTCGTTGGCGAGCTGCCCGGCCTCGAACTCGTCGAGAAAGTCGCACCGCTGCCCCTGCTGCGCGGCAATCGCTATGTTTGCGGGGGCGGCGGCGGTGGCGGCGCTGGCCTCGGTCGCGGTGAGCACGGATGTTTCGCGAATCATCGGGTGAGCACCTCTGCCGGCACGCCGGCGATGTCGATCAGCTGCTCGTCGCTGTGACGGGTGAAGAACTCCTGGATGCGCTCGCCGGACTGGCGGCCCTCGAGCCAGGCACGGCACAGCCGCTCGATGGCCAGATGCACCACCTCGCCCGGCACCCGGCGCAGCACCGGCCGGCCGATCGCCGCGCCGCGCCCCAGGCCGCCGCGCAGGAATAGGTCGTAGCCTTGCAGGCGCTCGCCGCCTGCACCGCGCTCGCGCAGGGTCGTGCCCTGCAAGCCGATGTCGCCGATCCAGTGGTGGGCGCAGGCGTGCGGGCAGCCGTCGAGGTTCAGGCGCAGCTCTCCGAGCGCCGCGGCCTGCTCGCCGAAGGCGCTCTCCAGGTGGTCGACGATCTGCTGCAGGCGGCCCTTGGTCTCGGCCACCGTGAAGTTGCAGAACGGGTTGCCGGTGCAGGCGATCGCCAGCCGCCGCAGGTTGCCGGCGGCGAGGGGGAAGCCGATCGCTGCCACCCGCTCGACCACCTCGGGCACGCGTTCCGCCGGCAGGTTGGAGAGGATGAAGTTCTGCCGGCGGGTGAGGCGGATCTCGACCGGCTCGCCGCCGCCCCAGCCGGACACCTCGTCGGCGACGTCGGCCAGCCGCTGCATCTGCTCGCCGTCCATCAACCCCAGGTAGACCGGGAACCCGGCGTAGGCGAGCCCGGGCTGGCGTTGCGCATGGACGCCGGCATGGTCGTATTCGCCGGCCGGAGCGGCGGGCGCGGCGCCGTCCGCGAGCCGCCGTCCGAGCCGCTCCTCGACCCGCTCGCGGAAGCGGACGGGCCCGACGTCGTCGATCATGAACTTGAGCCGGGCGCGGGCCCGCGACAGACGGTATCGCCGGTCCTCGCGCCAGACGTCGAGGATGGCGCGCAGCACCTCGAGAGCCGCGGCCGCCGGCACGAACACTCCCAGGTCGTCGGCGAGCCGCGGCCACGTCGAGAGCCCGCCGCCCACCTTGACGCCGAAGCCGGGCTCACCCTCGCGCCGGGTGCCGAGCAGGGCGATGCAGTGCATCTCGGGCGCGTTGCACTGGTGGGCGCAGGCCGAGATGGTGATCTTGTGCTTGCGCGGCAGATCCGAGTATTCGCGGTGGCGGAGGAAGAAATCGGCGGTTTCCCGCACCAGCTCCCGGCAGTCGAACAGCTCGTCGCGGTCGATGCCCGCCACCGGGCAGCCGGTGATATTGCGCACGTTGTCGCCGCAGGCCCCGGCGGTGGTCAGGCCGGCCGCCTCGAGGGTCGCGAGCACCTCGGGCAGGCGCGACATCTCGAGCCAGTGAAGCTGGATGTTCTGCCGCGTGGTGAGCTCGCCGTGCCCGCGGCCGCGGCGCTCGGCGATCCCGCCGATGGTGCGCAAGCGGTGGGGGGTGAGGAGGCCGCCGGGTACCTTGACCCGCATCATGAAGTAGCCGAGCTTGGGCTTGTCGTGATAGAGGCCATACCACTGCAGCCGCACCATGTCCTCTTCCGGAACCGCCTCGTAACCCGCGGCGATCATCGCCGGCAGGTCCTGGATGACCGCCATGCCCCCCTTCTCGTGCTTCAGCCGCTCGACGAAGTTGCGCTTGCGCACCAGCTCCCAGTCAGGCTCGATCTCTGGGGCTTTGGGCATCGACTGCACCTCCTGTGCGACCGGCCGCGGGGAGTGCCGCGGCGGCGTCATGCCTGTCAGGCAGGCGCCTGCGCCGGGGCAAGCTTTCGCCACATCCGCCGCGGCGAAAGCGGCGCGATCTCAGGGCCCCTGGCCCGCGCTCGCAGGCGGTCGGGGCGGTTACTGGAATGGGAGACGGAGAGCGGGTGCGGGGGCGAGATCGTCGCCGCTCACACCCGCCGGGTACAGGTGCAATGGGAGCGGGGGCGGGTCGGATCGAGTGCGAGCATGGTCGTGATACGCCTCATTTGTGAGAAAGTTTATCACCTTTTATAACGGCTGTGCCACCACGCACCAACCGGGAGACAACCTGGCGCCTGGCGGCGGGCCCGCCGCCGTCCGCCTGGGGGGGCCCCGCCGGCCTGCCGCCGTCCGGCTTGGCGCCTTCGAGCCTTCGGGTATGATGGAAATCCCCATGCTCCGCCTGCGGTTTGCCATCGGCGGTGAGAATCGCCTCTTTCCCTTGGCCGGCGGGCGGGTGCGGCTGGGCCGCGGCGGTGACAACGACATCGTGCTTGCCGACGTCTCGGTCTCCCGCAACCATGCCGAGATCCGGCGGGGGCCCGACGGCTGGCACATCCACGACCTGAAGAGCACCAACGGCGTCGAGATCAACCGCGTGCCGGTGCGGTCGGCGCCGCTGCGCCCCGGCGACCGCATCACCATCGGCGCCTTCGAGCTCGAGGTGGAATCGGTGCTGCCGCCCGCCGTAGGGTCGCCCGCCGGCGCGTCGCTCGCCGCCGCCCCTGCAGCCGGCGACCTGCGGGCAGCCGAAGCCCCGGCAGCGGCGAGCGAGATCCCGGGCCTCGCCAACGCCACCATCGTGCGGCCGCTCGCCGACCTCACCGCGGCGCTCGGACTGCAGCCGGGACCGCCGGCGGCAGCCGCTGCAGGCTCGGCGAGCGGGCGCCGGCGGCCCGATGCGGCGGCGGCGGACGCCAACGCCCACCGCATGCTGGGCTACCTGGCTCGCCTGGCCCGCGTGCTGCTGGTCGCCGACTCGGTCGACGACGTGCTGGTGCGCGTTCTCGACATCCTCTTCGAAGCGCTGCCGGTCGACCGGGGTTTCATCCTGCTCTCCGACGCCTCGTCGGAGCTGGTCTGCGAGGCGGCGCGCTTCAAGGACCGGGTCGAGCTGCGTCCCTCGGAAGAGGTGCCGGTGTCGCGCACCATGCTGCGGGCGGTGATGCGCGAGCGCGTGGCGCTGGTCACCTTCGACGCGCTGTCGGACCAGCGGCTGAGCGGCGGCGAGTCGATCCGTCTGCACCAGATCCGCTCCGCGATGTGCACTCCGCTGTGGTCGAGCGACCACATCATCGGGGTGGTGCAGGTCGACTCGCCCTTCCAGGTCGGCGCCTTCGGCGAGCGCGAGGTGGATTTCCTGGCCACCATCGCCAACTACGCGGCGGTCGCGATCGAGCGCCTCCGCTACGCGGCCAAAGCGGAGTTCGAGAAACAGGTCCGCACCCGCCTCGAGCGCTACCATTCGCCGGCGTTGATCGAGGAGGTGCTGCGCCAGGGGGCGGGCGGCTCGGACGACGAGGGCATTCGCCGGCTGCGGGCCGCCGAGGCGACGGTGCTCTTCGCCGACCTGGTCGGCTTCACCGCGTTTGCCGAGGGCTCGACGCCCGAGCACGCCGCCGAGCTGCTGAACGCCTTCTTGAACCTGTCGGTCGAGGCCATCTTTGCCGCCGGCGGCACCCTCGACAAGTTCATCGGCGATTGCGTGATGGCGTTCTTCGGCGCGCCCGTGCCCCAGCCCGATCATGCCGAGCGGGCGGTGCGCGCAGCGGTCGAGATCCAGCGCAGCCTGCAGGCTTGGAACGCCGACCGCGCCGCGCAGGGCTTGCCGGGTTTCGCCGCGCGCGTGGCCCTCAACAGCGGCCCGGTCGTGGTCGGCGACATCGGCAGCGCGCGGCGGGTCGACTACACGGTGCTCGGCAACACGGTCAACGTCGCCGCCCGTCTCGAGGCCCTGGTCGCCCGCCCCGGCGACGTCGTGCTCGGACCGGAGACCTATCGCCTGCTCGCCGGCGTCATTCCCACCGAGCCGCTAGGCGAGTTCCAGCTCAAGGGCCTGCAGCAGAAGATCCTCGCTCACCGCGTCGCCGCTCTCGGGTAGAGAGTCGCGCGCGGGCGCCCGAGGTTGCCGCCGGCGCGGCCGTGGAGCCCGCCCGAATTGCGGGGTTCGAAAGGCGGCTATCGCGCCGTGGCAGCGCCGCGGGACGCCGCGCGCGAGCGGGAGTGACGACTCGCGGCGATTTGCGGGCGCTGCGGGCGCGGCTGGCGCTCCGGGTGCGCCGCACTGGAGGCGGTGCCGGAACGGTGCCTGCCGGCGGTGCCGGCCGCGGCGGCGGCGGTCCCGGCGTGCCGGTCTCGGCTGCTGCCGCCGTGGCGGTGGACCACGATACGTCCATCGGCCGCCGCCTGCCGCCGAGAGCGCCGGGCGATCGTAGTCGGCGCCGTCGGCGCCATCGAAGCGGTCTGGGTGATGCGGAGCCTGCCGGTGCGGGACGAGCGGCTGAGGCGGACACGCCCATGACGGCCGGCTCTCTCGCCCTCGAAGTCGACGGCGGCGCGTACGTCGGGCTCCGCCAAAACTCCCCCGTGCAGGGTGGCCAGAGCGGCGACGCGGACGACGCCGTTGGGATCGCCGATCGGCCCGGGCAGCAGCAGCGGGTCGGGGAAGACGGCGACATGATAGTGCGGCGGCCAGTGCTCGCGGGTGGCCTCCACCATGCCCTCGCCTTCGAGGGCCAGCAAGGTGCTCTCGAGCCACTGGCGGCAGCCGCGGCGGTCGCTGCGCCGCATGTCCACCGCCATGCCGGTCGGGTGCACCGAGATCGGCGAGGCGTTCCAGGGCTGGCGCGAGATCGGACGCACCAGGCTGGTCACCACCAGCGGCTCGCCGCAGCCGGCGCGGTAGGCGTGCGCCAGCTGGTCGAGGAACGTCTTGACCTCGGGACGGGCATACGGGAAGGAGACCTCGTCGCCGGCCAGCTCGTAGTCCTCGTTGCCGTGCACCGGGACGAGCACGCCGGCCTCGATCGCTTGCATCACCTCCTGAGTGGTGCGCAGGTAGGCATAGTCATGCTGCTGGGCCACCAGGTTTTGCCGCACCATCGATTCGTGCGATCCATAGAGGCTCTGAGCCCGGGCGGGCACCGGGGCGGCCGTCGCGGCGATCAGAGCCAGCAGAGCCAGTAGAGCCGGTAGAACCAGTGGAGCCGGCAGAGCCAGTCGGCGGAGTGCGGGCGAAGGAGGATTGTCGAGGCCACTGCTAGAGCCGCTCTGGCAGGTCATGGGCGTCTGGAGCTCCCTTTAGTCGGCCGGCCCAGTACAACTGAAAACGCTGCGAAAAACCGCTGAATCGGTTTTGGAGACTAGCACACAACTCGCGCCGAGAGTCAAATCTTCCTGCCAGGATGCCTATTTACGGGCTGCCGCCTGGCTGCCGGCGGCAGGCGGGTCAGTCGGCGCGCCGCTCAGGCGGTGACCACCAGATGCCCGACCCGGCGGGCGTCGGGCTCGGTGCCGTGACCCTCGTAGAGCGCCAGGACTTCCGCGGTGGGGCCGTCGGCGAGCAGCCTGCCGGCGTCGAGCCACAGGCAGCGGGCACAGTTATGGCGAATCGCCTCGGCGTTGTGGGAGACCATCAGCACGGTGGTGCCGGCTTCGTGGAAGCGGCGCAGGCGCTCCTCGCACTTGTGGGTGAAGGAGGCGTCGCCGACCGCGAGGACCTCGTCGAGGATCATGACGTCCGGCAGCCAGGCGGTGGCGACCGCGAAGCCGAGACGGGCGAGCATGCCGGAAGAGTAGTTGCGGATCGGCGCGCGCACGAAGTCTCCCAGGCCGCTGAACTCGACGATCCCCTCGACCGCGTCCGCCACCTCGCGGCGCGAGTGGCCGAGCAGCAGGGCGTTGAGATAGATGTTCTCGAAGCCGGTCAGCTCGCGGTCGAAGCCGGTGCCCAGCTCGAGGATGGGAGACAGCCTGCCGCGCACCCTGGCGGTGCCGGTGGTGGGCTTGAGCACCTGGGAGATGACCTTGAGCAGCGTGCTCTTGCCGGCGCCGTTGCGGCCGACGATACCGACGGTCTCCCCGCACCGGATGGTCACGTCGATGTCGCGCAGCGCCCACAGCTGCTCGTAGGAGAGAGCCCCTTTCATGAAGTGAATGGCGTACTCTTTGAAGGAGCGGATGCGCTGCTTGGCCAACCGGTAGCACAGCGATACCCCCGAGAGCTCGATCCGCGGCGCCGCCGTGGGTGCGGCGCGCGGGAAACCGGAGGCCGGCGCGGGGTCCATATCCCCTGCCTACTTGCGCCGCTGACCGCTGGACTTGAAGAAGTCTCCCAGAGAGCCGAAGCTGCCGGCGGGCTGCTGGCCGGCGGTCGCCGTTTCCCGGGGTTCCCGGGATTCCCGCGGCTCCCGCGGCTCCCTGGGCTCCCGGGTCTCGCGCGCTTCTCGGGGTTCCCGGGGCTCCCGGGCTTCGCGGGGCTCGCGTGCGGCCGGCTCGTCGGCCGGGTCGCGGGGGTCGTCGGCCTGCGTTGTCTGAGCCATGGAGAGCGAGATGCGGCGCTTGACCGGATCGACGTTGAGCACCCTCACCTGCACGTCCTGGCCGACCTGCACTGCTTCGCGCGGGTGGCTGAGGCGCCGCCCGGCGCCGAGCTCGCTGATGTGCACGAGACCTTCGAGACCGGGAGCGACCTCGACGAAGGCGCCGAACGATTCGAGACGCATCACCCGGCCGGTCAAGACCGCGCCCTCCGGGAAGCGGTCCGCGGCATCGCGCCAGGGGTCGCGCTCGAGGGCGCGCCGCGACAGCGAGATGCGCTCGGGACGCTTCTCGTCCTTCCCCTTCTCGATTTTGATCACCTGCACCTCGATCTCCTGGCCTACCGAGAGCGCCTCGCGCGGGTCCGCCAGCCGCGAATAGCCGATCTCGCTGACGTGCAGCAGCCCTTCGAGGCCGCCCAGGTCGACGAACGCGCCGTACGTGGTCAGCGAGGTGATGCGGCCCTTGAACACGGCGCCGACCTGCAGCCGGGCGCGCAGCTCGGCAGCCTTGGCCTGCGCCTCCTCCTCGAGCAAGGCGCGGCGCGACAGCACGATGTCCGGGCGGCGATTGCGGCTGCCCTCCTCGATGCGCGACACCTTGAACTTGAGGCGCTGGCCGATGAACTGCTGCGGGTTCTCGACGTAGCGCAGGTCGAGCTGGGACAGCGGGCAAAAGGCGCGCATGCCATAGACCTGAACCTCGGCGCCGCCCTTGTTGATGCCGGTGACCATCCCCTCGACGGGCATGCCGTACTGGAAAGCCTGGCGCAGCTCGGTGGCCACCTCTTGATGTCCGCCGCGCCCGCCGGAGGCCTTCTTGCGCAGGATGATGACGCCGCTCTCGGGGTCGATGGCAGTGACGATGGCATCGAGGCTGTCGCCGACGTTGACGGTGAGCTGCCCTTCGGCGTTGCGCAGCTGGGCGGCCTCGATCATCCCCTCCGACTTGGTGCCGAGATCGACGAAGACCTGATCGCCGGTGATCGAGAGGATCTTGCCCTTGACCTTCTGGCCGACGTTGGGGGTCGCCGGCACCCCCGTGCCCGCGGTCGCTGGCGAGCCGGCCGCGGCCGCGCCGGACGGCTCCGGCCCACCGGCCTGCGCCGCGCCGCTCTTGCCCTGCTCGAACTCGGCGAGGATCTCCGCAAAGTCCCGCGTGTCCTTCGGAGCCAGCGGAGCCAGGGGAGCCAGGGGAGCCTCTTGGGGAGCCTCTTGCTCGGCGGCCGCCGGCGGCTGCTCCGGTGATTGCGCGCCCTGCTTGGCGGGCTCGCCAGTCTCGCCAGTGGGTTCGTCGGCTGCATGCGCCGGTCCCTCGGCAGCGGCTTGCGGCTGCGGCTCGGCGGCGGCTTGCGGCTCGGCCGCGGCTTGCGGCTCGGCCGCGGCTGGCGGCTCGGCCGCGGCTTGCGGCTCGGCGGCGGTCGCCTCCGGCTGCTCCGGCTCCGGCCTCGCCTGCACGTCCCCCGTCGTCTGCGGTGACTGCGCCTCATGGGCTTGGTTGCCGTTGGAATTGTCTGTGGCCGGCGCGGGCTGCGGCTGCGGCGCTACCTGGTCGGTACCCACGGGCTGGTGCGAGGGATTGTGCTGCTCGTCCATGATCGATCTCACTTTCGGTTCGGGGGGGGCTGATTCGACGCCTCAGCTTACCTGGAAACCTCTGCGGGTGGCGAGCCGATTCCGGGGACTCGCCCCGAGACCTCCAAGCCGGGCGAAACTATCACGCCGGCGGCCCCTTGCGGGCGCCGAGCCGCGCCAATAGAGTCGACGCCGGCCAGCTCGACCGCTCGAGGCTCTGATTTCGGACATGACAGGGACATGACAGCAAGACAGCTTGCAACCGCGACGATGGGCCGCCTCGCCGCGGCCATCGCGGCC